>JACRPY010000002.1:0-363750 GCA_016222945.1 Methanobacterium sp.
TAACAATATTTATTATAGCTCTGTTTTAATAATAAATTAAATATCAATTCGGAGGGGATCAAAATAGAATTTAAAAATATTTTTAAACTACTTTTAATAGCAATTTTTGTAATAGGAATCTTAAACTTTGTTTATGCCGATTCAGCGCCAAATATTGGTGAAAACCAAGCTAAATCTATAGCACAAGACTATCTAAATTCCCATAATTTACCTTACAAAGTTACAACAGCGACGCAAATGATACAAATTAAAAATAGGCAAACAGGAAGTACCAAATGGGTTACTCCATCACAATGGGACAGTATGACCGGAGGTAATAAATTTAAGCCTGATGAAGACCCTACATTCCAATGGGAATATGTTTCAGAGGGTTTTGGCGCATGGAAGGTAGCTACTGTAGATAGCCAGGGAAAAGGAACTGGAAGCATATATGTAAATGATCAAACCGGTAAAATTACTAAAACAGAATTAAAAGCAGTTACCACTCAAACCAACTCCACTAAAAGTAATAACACCAATCCAGCAAATGCAACAACAAATGCAACTAATCAAACTGCTCCAGGAACATCAAACAACAATACATGGATAATAATAGGCATAATTATCGTGATTATTATTATAGGCGCTGGTTACTGGATGTACAGCAGAAGATGAGAGTAATCCCCTCATTCTCTTTTTTATCCAAAGGCTTGGTTGCGTCCACTCCAACCTTTGTAGTTGTACCATCTGGTGTTGCACACGGATCAAGTGATGAACCTCTGGCACCAGGCACAATCATGATATCTTCATCACCTTTAACTCTTGTTGCTATTGCATATTCAATATCTTCAGGATTAAAAATGTCAATATCTTCATCAACAACAATAGCATGTTTTAGTGATGGATGAGCAGACATTGCTGCCATTAAAACGTTTTTTCCATCGCCTTGTGTCTGTTTTTTTATGGAAACTGCAGCGTGAAGCCAGCAGCAGCCCCCCTCAGTTAAAACCACATTTTGAACTGTGGGAACGGTGTTTAAAACTGCATTATAGATTCTTGGCTCCTGTGGAAGTCCCTGTAAAATTCTGTGTTCAAATCCAGCAGGCATTATAGCATGATAATATGGATCCTCTTTGTAATGTATTTTTTCAAGCTCTATGACTGGTTCATCCCTTATAACATCATAAGTATCTGTTAAATCTACAAATGGCCCTTCAGATTCCCTTACATTTGGGAAAATTTTACCTTCCATTATTATTTCAGCTTCAGGCACATCTAAATCCACATTTTCACATTTTATTAGCTTCATGTTTCCTTCATGGAAGTTATTAGCTACTTCAAGCTCGTCTGTTATTATAGGGACTGATGTGGTGGTTGCAAGGAGTGTTGCAGGGTGCATTCCTATTGCTATGGCCACTTCCAGTGGTTTATCCATTTCTTCTGCTTTTTTATAGTAAGTATAAAGATTTCTTGGAACAATTCTTACTCCCATTTTGTTTTTACCTGAAACAAGCATTCTATGAATTGAAGCGTTTCTTATTCCTGTTTCTGGGTCTTTTGCTATTATAACTCCTGCTGTGATGTATGCTCCACCATCTTTTTTATAGTAGGTGGGTACTGGAATTTGGCTTAAATCAGGATTTTTTTGCGTCCTGTAGTTTTCTTTAACATTTTCAAAGTTTTTAATGGGAACTGGATTCTCTGTTGCTTCCATTATTCTTTTTGTGATTTCGGGCACTGTAACTGAAATTCCACGGGCTATTTTATCTCTGGTGTTACATATACCTGATATAATCTTCATATCGCTTTCTTTAACATTTTCAAAGATTATTATGTCTTTAGGATGCTTTCTTAATATTTTTGCAGCTTCAAATTTAACTGAAACTTCTTCTTGAATCCTTATTATTTTAGATTCCTTTTCAAGACCATTTAGAAACTCTCTCATATAATTCACCAACTCAATAACAATTTAATTACCAAAAATCATGGCCGCAGCCATTACAATAAAAATAACTGCAATTCCTAACCATATATAGTTTGCAGAGCATCCACAATGGGTTGTATGGCATATTTCGCCCTGATTTTCTTTTTCTTTTTTCATTATATCCCCAAAACATGATGAATAGTGTAATCAGTGATCACACTTAATATTTCCTTTAAATCTTCTGATATCCCTTTCAATATCTTTATTCATCAACCCCATCATTTCACCAGCAAGTATGGCTGCATTACCCCCATTATCTATCCCTAAAGTTGCAACAGGCACTCCAGGAGGCATGTTAACCATTGATAGTAATGCATCCATTCCATCAAGCCTTATAGAGCATGGAACTCCTATTACTGGCTTTTCGGTGTAGGCCACAATGGCTCCTGTTACATGAGATGATAATCCAGTTATAGCTATAAACAATTTAGCGTTTTTAACTCTCTTTAAATATTCTTCAAATCGTTTAGGATGTCTTACCGGCGATACAACACTGAAATCATATGCTAAACCCATTTTATCGAAAAAGTTAGTGGTTTTCTTTGCAACTTTAATATCAGAGTAACTTCCCGCAATTATGGCCACATCTATATCTTCCAATTCATCAGATGCAGATTCTTTGGATAAATCTTCGTTTTTTAATTCATCTTCTGGAATATCATATGATGTTGGAGAATAATAATCTCCTTTGATATTTCCTATCAAAGCAGCTTCATCCTTCTGAATTTTGCCAAAAAAGGAAGATCTCATTGATGAAACCCTTTTTCTTACATCTTCATCATGAATTCCAATTATTTGTGCAGCAAGCAATGCACCGTTTTCACCGCGGTCAATTCCCACAGTTGCAACAGGTGCTCCAAAAGGCATCTGTGCTGAAGCATAAAGAGCATCGAGCCCACCTAATTTAACGTCTACTGGAACTCCCACCACAGGTTTATATGTATTTGCAGCTATCATACCTGGTAAATGTGCTGAAAGCCCAGCAATACCTATAAATACTTCTATTCCTTCATCAGTAGCTTTCATAACTATTTTTTTTACTTTTTCGTGAGTACGATGCGCTGATGCAATTTTAACATCATATGGTATTTCCAATGTTTCTAAAATGTCTATAGCTTTCTCGACTATGGCAAAATCAGACGCGCTTCCAATTAATATCATGACTCTTGGTTTCATTTTAAACTTTCACTCCAGTTTATATAGCATTAATTTATTATGTAGAAAGTAAATAATGTTTTTAGATATTTCTAATATGGTCTGCATTATTTATAAAATTTAATCAGAACATGAGGTGTACATTTTGTCATGGATTATTCTAATTTTCGTCTTATTAGTAGCATCTATCAAAAATAGAGGATCAGATAGAAAAATGACCGTTTCTATCATAATCCCTGCATACAACGAGTCAAAAACTATTGAAAAGGTTATTAATGCTTCAAAGAGCCTGAATTACGTTGATGAAGTGATTGTTGTTGATGATGGATCTTTAGATAACACTGCAGAAGTTGCAGAAAAGTCAGGAGCAATTGTTATAAGGCATGCTACCAATTTAGGGAAAGGATCAGCATTAAAAACCGGTTTTAAACTATCAAAAGGAGACATAGTTGCTTTTATAGATGCTGATTTGTATAATTTAACTTCAGGCCAGATAGAAAAAATTATCAAGCCCATATTAGATGGAAAAGCAGATATAACCAAAACAAAATTTAAAAGAAAAGCAGGACGAGTAACCGAATTAACTGCTAAACCTCTTTTAAACTTCTTTTTCCCGGAATTAAAGTTTGATCAGCCATTAAGTGGGCAATTTGCTGCTAAAAAAACTTTTTTAAATAAGATAAAATTTGAAAAAGATTATGGTGTAGACGTGGGAATTGTTCTGGACGCAGATGTAAGGGGGATGAGAATAAAAGAAGTAGATATAGGTGAAATTGAACATTCCCATTCTTCTATCCAGGGATTAAATAAAATGGCTAATGAAGTTGTTAGAACCATAGTTGACAGGGCAATGGAGTACGGTAGAATTTCCATGATGGATACTCTTGGAAAATACATTAGAATGTGCATCTTAGGGCTTTCACTTACATCATTAGGTCTTTTTTCCATATTCTTTATTAATAAGATTCCTGCATTAATTGGCGCACTTCTTGTATTAATTGGGTTATTTATGACATTATATTACATGGCAAAACTTGTAAAAAGAATAGCCACAGTTCTTTCAAAGGCAGATAACAGGCTTCCAACTTTAAAATCACTTTTTTATATGCATTTTCCCATAATTGTGTCTGGTTTGATTTTAGTGTCTATGATTTTCACTTTAGTAGGTTCTGTGCATGTAGATCCTGGAAAAATATCCATAGAACCTGCTTCAAGTAATCTTATAATATGGAAAGACCCTACAAACATTAGAAGCGAAGTTAGAGGACCTTATACAGTAGACAGTGCACTTGAAAATGAATATAATATTATACGAATGCCTTTAGAAGCTATGAGTACATTAGAGTTTAATTACGGAGATTCCATTTACATAAACAAAAAAAAGTACACTATCAACACAACAAGAGCTGGAGAAGAAAATATACTTCGAATACCCTATGATGCCCGTAACTATTTAAGTTTAAATGCAGGAGATATTATAAGGGATAGCAACATCCGAGGAACATTTAAAGACCTTTATGCTGAAAAAGCACTTGCCATAGACTCTACTTTCAACAACACCAAAAATTTCAAAGCAAACGAAGGAATATTCCTAAAATCCAGTAATGAAAAAGGCAGAATAGTAAATGTTTATGTTAATAAGCAAAAAATGTTAACCACCTATGGAATATTTGAAAATGGAGAGTATAGCATTTATATTAACAATGCTAAGTATAAAACCATTAAAATCAATAAAAATGACTCTAAAAATGTTGTTAACATACCTTGGGGAAAATATACAATAACCATTGATATTGAAGGTTCCATGGATACAGATACAAGATTTGCAACATCAACTGAAGGTAAATTTTTAAATTTACTTTTAAAAAAATAGTTAGCATTTGATATTTTGAAAATACTTGAAAAATCATGCTTTTAAGAGATTTTAATAAAGAATTGGAATTTTAAAAATGATTCCAATCAAATATAAGTTAAAAATATTAATAAAATAGTTAGTAATAGACTTTTACAGCTTCTTTTATATCATTGTAAAGTCCAAGAGCTGCAAGAGCACCTATTTTGCCCTGAGGACCTGTAACTTCCACAAATTCAACTCCAATTTCTCCTCCAGCCTTTTCAGCTTCTTCAAGAGTTATCATAGATTTTTTAGCAGACATTGCATATTCTCTAAGTTTTTCAGGGACATTTATACCATCTAAAATGGCCATTGATGTTTTATGAGATAATGTATGCTTTTTAAACATTTTACGTGCTTCTTCTATAAGTTTCTCCCGTTCATCTGGTTTTACGGCAAAAACAAGGGCTATTGCCACACAATTTTGAGTTTTATTTGGATTATGCGGGTAAAGTTGCACAATAACGTGATTTATATATTCAAAACCCATTTTACTAAGTTCCATACCCACATTATTTGCTAATGTCCATGTAGCTCCTTCTTCTTTAGTATCAGTATCATCTATACCGATTACAACTTTTTGAAGCTGTGGAGTTACAACTGCAGCTCTTCCAACCTTTGAGCCACCGCCAATATCATACAATTCAACTCTTTTTACTCCTTCTGCCATTCCACGGCACATTGCCGCCCCTACACCCGCTCCTGCAAGTCCTGCATGTACAACTTTGACTTCATCACCTTCAACAGTGACTTCTTCAATTCCTGCAGCCCGAAGACTTGCTTTAAGATTAAAATCAGATTTTCCCGCTTTTAAAAGGAATGTATGTTTGTTCCCATCTCTTTCTGCTTTTTCTACAATGTCACTGGAGTGTTCATATTGATAAACAACCCATTCTGAGCCTGCAACACAGGGATGGTATTCAACAAGCTCCACCATGTCCCCATCTACCATTGTGATGACTTTTTTGTATGGAGCTATCCAGGGGTCTTTAAATTTTTCTTTAAGGTCTTTTGGAGTTAAAGTTTCCATAATAATATCCCGATTTAAATTGTATAATTAAATATTGCATATAGCTTTTAATTTTATCCAATATATCTCTAAAAATAATTAGATAATAAAAAATAAGTTAAAAAGAAATTTATTTTAATCTGTCGCACATTTTAACAGCAGCTTCCACAGCACGTTTTCCATATTCAACACGCTGATGAGCTTCTAAACGTGTCATTCCAGGGCCTGAAATTCCAAGTGCCACAGGTTTATCGTATTCAAGGGCTAAATCTGCTATTTTACGTGATGCATGCTGTACAACTATTTCATCGTGGGATGTTGCACCTTCTATGACTGCACCAAGAGTTATAACTGCATCTATGTCTTCTTCCTGTAGAAGTTTTTTTATTGCAAGAGGCATGTCAAAAACACCAGGTACTGTAATTACCTTTGTTATCTCAGAATCTAAAAACTTTGCATGCTCTTTAGCAAGTTCAAGCATCATTTGAGTTATATCATAATTAAATTCCGCTACTACTGCCCCTATTCTAACTTTTACCATCATTTTACCTCCAAATCAGCTTTTATCATTACACATGAATTCATAAATTGTATTTATATTCTAAATTCAATTTTATGTTCATCCTACATATATTTCTATTGTATCGTCATTATAGTAAAAGTGCTAAGGCAGCTGCAACTGCACTTAAGGCCATTATAATAATTATAAAAAGTGCTATAGCTTGTGGTCTGTCCATATTATTAACCTCCAAAATCCCTCAAACGCTTTGCGTTTGGGGCATCGAAAATCTTAGATTTTCGAAAGTTTTCTATTTTGGGGTTTAGAAAACCTGCGGTTTTCTTAACCTCCAGCAAATTTAGAAATTTCTTCTACAGTTTCTGCAAGTATCTGTATTTCTTCTTTAGTATTATAATAATGAATCGATGCTCTAACTGTTCCACCAAGAGCATCTGCACCAATATGCTTTATTGCTGGAATTGCACAATGATAACCGCTTCTAACACAAATATTTTTAATTTCATCCAATATTTTAGCAACATCATGCGAATTCATGTTTTCTATATTAAAAGCCACTATTCCATGAACATTTTCCCGATCACCATAGCAAATAGTGTTATCTATACCACAAATTTGATCATACATGTATTTAGTGAGTTTGACACTATGTTTTTCGATTTTTTCAATGCCAATATCTTCCACGTAATTTACGGCAGCTCCAAGACCAATAATACCTGCTATATTTTGAGTGCCGCCTTCAAATCTTGCAGGAGCAGGTTCAAGGGTGAAATCATTTTCAGTTACATTTGATACGGTTCCTCCACCTAAATTCATTGGTTTAAGCTGTTCTAAAACTTCATTTTTACAATACAAAAATCCGGTTCCAACTGGCCCCAGTAATCCTTTATGGCCAGGAAATGCAATAAAATCTGCTTTAGTTTTTTTTGCGTCAAATTTCATGTGTCCTGCAGATTGAGCAGCATCAACCATGTATAAAACATCATTTTCCTCTGCAACATTTCCCATTTCATAAATTGGCTGGCATGAACCTATGGAATTTGAAATATGAGTAGTAGTAATAAGTTTTGTAGTTTTATCTACAGCTTTTTCAATATCTGCAGGATTTATCACGCCATATTTATTTGTTTTTATAATTTTTAAATTAATGCCCTTATCTTTTAAATTAAGCCATGGGATAAAATTAGAATGGTGTTCTATATTAGGAACAATTATTGAATCGCCTTTTTTAAATTCCAAACTGTTTGAAACCAGATTTATAGCTTCAGTAGTGTTTTTTGTGAATATAACTTCGTTTTGTTTAGAATTTATGAATTTTGCGATTTTCTCCCGGGCATTTTCAAATTTGTTGGTTGCTTTAACTGCAGTTTTATAAGCGCCCCTTCCAATGTTTGCATTAAAATGACGATAATAATCCTGCATGGCACGTAAAACGGGTTCTGGGGTGGGAGTAGTGCTTGCAGCGTCCAAATAGATAAGCTCTTCAAGTAATGGAATGTCTGCCCTTAAGTTGATATTTGCATTTTCCATGACCCCTCTCTCCTACTTTCACTTTCTATCTGGACTTACTGCATATATATGATTATTTTTCTTCTATTTTGTTTCTAACTTCGCGGGCCATTTCCATTGTGGATGCATTTCCACCAAGGTCCTTAGTTACAATTTTATTTTCGCTTAAAACTTCTATTAAAGCATGTTCAATGGTACGGGCTGCATCATGCTCTTCAATATAATCCAACATTAAAACTGCAGATAAAATCATAGCAGAAGGATTTGCTGTATTTTTACCGGCGTGGCGTGGTGCTGATCCATGTACTGGTTCAAATATACCTGTGTTTTCTCCTATGTTTGCTGAGGGTATTAGTCCTAGTCCTCCTACGAGTCCTGCGCCTTCATCTGAGAGTATATCTCCGAATAAGTTTGTGGTTACGATTACATCGAACATATGAGGATTAGTGATGAAAAACATGGCCGTAGCATCCACATAACGATCATCAGTCTCAATATCACTGTAATCTCCCGCTACATCATAAAAAGTATCGCGAAAAAGCCCATCAGTCTTTTTAAGCACATTAGCCTTATGAACAGCAGTAACCTTACTCCTACCTGTCTTTTTAGCATAATCAAAAGCAAACTTACAAATCCTCTCACTCGCTTTCCGAGTTATAACCCTTAAAGCAGTAGCTCCATCTTCAGTTTCCTCCTCAATACCAATATAAAGCCCCTCAGTATTCTCCCTCACAATAACAAAATCCAAATCATCATGAAGACTCTTAGTACCAGGATAAGACTTAACAGGCCTTAAATTAACATAAAGATCCAACTCCTGCCTTAATTTTACAATAACGTCTGCTGCGGATTCTCCGGCAGCTCCAAATAAACATGCCTGGGAATTTTTTACTATATCAATGGTTTCTTGTGGCAGAGCAATTCCTGATACTTCTTGGTATTCATCTCCTGCATCTGCAAATGTGTAATCAAATTCAACGTCTATTGCTTCTAAAATATGTAATGTGGCTTCCATTACTTCTTTTCCTATACCGTCGCCGGGTATTACTGCTATTTTATACATAAAAACACCTATTTTCCTATAAATTTAAACAATGTAGGGGAACACTGTTTATTTTTCTTTTAATTTTATTAAATGTTAATTTCAGTTAGTTATTTTTCTTTTATTTCATCGATATGGCCTTTTAGATATGGAATTAATCCTCCTTCATTAAGGATTTCAAGCATGAAATCTGGCAGTCCTTTGATTTCAAACTCTTCGCCAGTATTTAAATTCATTAAAATACCTTTTTCCATATCTATTTCAATTTCATCTCCTTCAGACACATGTTTAGAGATGTTTTTGATTTCTATAAGTGGAAGACCAATATTTACTGCATTTCTGTAGAATATTCTTGCAAATGATTCTGCAATTACTGCAGAAACACCTGCACCTTTAATTGCAATTGGTGCGTGTTCTCTTGATGAACCACAGCCAAAATTTGTGCCTCCAACTATTAAATCTCCATTTTTAACTTTTTTTGGAAATTCAGGGTCTGCACCTTCCATTAAATGTTCTGCAAGGTCTTTGGGATCTCTTAATACCAGGTATCTTCCAGGAAGGATAAGATCAGTATCAATATCGTTGCCAAATTTCCATGTTTTTCCTTTCATAATAGCACCACTTATTTTATATTTCTTGGATCCTCTATTTTTCCTGTAATTGCAGATGCTGCTGCAACTGCTGCAGAGCTTAAATAAACTTCTCCTTCCGCACTGCCCTGTCTTCCTTTAAAATTCCTGTTAGAAGTAGATAAACTTACTTCTCCAGGTCCTATAAGTCCTACATGTCCTCCAAGACATGGTCCACAGCAAGGATTGCAGACAAGTGCTCCAGCATCTACAAATATGTTCATTAACCCTTCATTTAATGCTTTTGTGTAAACTTCACGTGAAGCAGGTATTACAAGCATTCTTATGCTGTCTGAAACATTTTTTCCTTTAAGAATTTTTGCAGCATCTCTTAAATCCTGTATTCGTCCATTTGTGCATGATCCAAGGAAAACCTGGTCAATAGGTGTTCCTTCAACATCTGAAATACCTTTTACATTGTCTACATTGTGAGGACATGCAATTTGAGGTTCAAGATCATTGACATTAATATCCATAATTTCAAGAGATAGTGCATCCATATCTCCTTTAATTACTTCGAATGATTTGTTTGATCTTGTATTAACATAGTTAAGGGTCTTTTGGTCAGGTTCAACAAGTCCTGTTTTACCGCCCATTTCTATAGCCATGTTACAGATTACCATTCTGTCAGATACTGACATTTCAGTTACTGTTTCTCCTCCAAATTCACATGCTTTGTATGTTGCACCATCTGCACCAATTCGTCCTATTATATTGAGTATAACATCTTTTGCATATACATGACTTCCTAATGTACCTTCTATATTGAATTTTATTGTTTCAGGAACTTTAAACCATAGTTTACCTGTTGCAAACACCATAGACATGTCAGTTGATCCAATACCTGTTGAAAATGCACCTAATGCACCATGAGTACATGTGTGGGAGTCTGTTCCAACTATAATTTCTCCTGGAACTACATGACCTTTTTCTGGTAAAACTTGGTGGCATACTCCTTCTCTAACGTCGTAAAAATTGGTTATTCCTTGTTCTTTAACAAATTTTCTCATTATACTGTGATTTCCAGCTGCTTCAAGAGAGTCTGCAGGTACTTGATGGTCAAAAACTATCACAATTTTTTCAGGACCCCAGACTTCTGGAACTCCTATCTTCTCAAAAGATTCTACAGACAGAGGCCCTGTAAGATCATGTGTCATTGCAACATCTATATTTGCCATGACTATTTCTCCAGCCCCAACTTCTTTTTTACCAGAGGCTTTTGCCAGTAGTTTCTCTGCCATTGTCATTTCCATTTGATTACTCTCCAATTTTAAATATTTTAAATCATTTTTTTTAAATTACTATTTTAAGAACCAATAATGCATGAAATAATTCCAAATAGTTCAAATTTATAAATTCTAACATTTTTTTCAATTTCATTTTTTTATAATTTCAAAGCATTGATTTTATTTACAATTTTAATAAAAATATCAACCTCTTCTTCGTTTAAAATCTCTAAAATCTTTTTAATTGTATTTTTATGTATTTCCATATGTTTATTTAGAATAAAATCGCCCTTAGATGTGAGTTGAAGTGAATAAAATCGTTTATCGGTTTGTGACTGTGTCTTCATTACTATTCCATCATCTATTAACTGGTTAATTGCTACTGATACCGTGGATTTTTTAACATTCAGGACTTTTGATAACTCAGAAACATTGATACCTTTATTTTTATTTATTAATTCTATGTAATATAACTTTCTCAGTGTATACTCTTTTAAATCCCCTCTTAAAAGTTGTTTTTGGAAATCTCTGGTTAATTCACTTAATTTATCCATTGATTCTACTAATTCAAGCTCTCTGTTCATACCCTCGATCTCCACCCTACATATAAAACTTTGACAAATTAATTATGTAGTTGTATCTAACTAACTATTATAAATAGTTATCTCAATTAACGAAAAATTTTTATGGAATAAATCAATTAAAAAGCATAAGTAATAAAAATAATTATACACAGTAATATAAAATAGTGTATGTAATTATATCAAAATAGATAATTTAATAGACTATCGAATAGAGATATTTTGGTGAGGGAACTGAAATGACAGAAAATGATATAAAAAGCGAATATCAACGGATCAGCGATAAAATCGCATATGATGATTTCTTAAAAAGAATAGAAGAAATGAAGAAAGATTACGCAGATGTAAGCTTTATGGATGAGCTGGATATTGCAAGAATGATTGTAGGAGAGTATATTGACGAAAAAAATGTTCCTATTACAAAAGATGACGAATTACGTAAAATAAAAGATTTAGAAACAGGTTTACAAGATATAAGCATAGTCGGAAGAATAACAAGGATTTCTAATGTGAAATCATTCACAACAAAGAAAGGAAAAGAAGGCAAAGTTGCAAATCTCCTGATTTCAGATGATACTGGAGAAATTAGAGCAGTTTTATGGACAGAAAATATTAAATTACTTAAAAAAATCAATGAAGGAGATATAGTCAAAATAAACGGTGTAGAGATAAAAGATGGATACCGAAGCGAAGAAGCGCATCTCCAAAATAGATCTACCATTGAAAAACTTGAAGACAGCGATTCAGATAATTTCCCAGAATATGAAGAAAAAATAACCAAAATAGAAAGCATTAAAGGCGAAATGCAAGTTAATGTAATTGCCAGAGTAGTTAGAATCTCAAGAATAAGAAGTTACAACAGTAACGGAAAAGAAGGCAAGTTCATTACCCTTGATTTGAAAGATGATACCGGTTCCATATCTTTAACTTTATGGAACAAAGAT
Organism: Methanobacterium sp.; assembly: GCA_016222945.1. Taxonomy (NCBI): domain Archaea; kingdom Methanobacteriati; phylum Methanobacteriota; class Methanobacteria; order Methanobacteriales; family Methanobacteriaceae; genus Methanobacterium; species Methanobacterium sp. The sequence continues at coordinate 12,470 of JACRPY010000002.1, forward strand.
GTGGAGATTGTTGACGAATTAAAGCTAAAAGAAGGAGATTCTGTAAAAATATTAGGTGCACAAAGCCGTGTACGTAATGATGAAGTTAATTTAACTCATTCATGGATTGGAAGAATAATAAAAGACAAATTTGACGTTCCAGAACATAAAGAAGAGATTATTAAAATTGGTGACGCACATGAAATGAAAAATGTCACCATGCTTGGCGTTGTAAGCAAAGTACAGGATCCTATAACATTTGAACGCTCCGATGGCAGCCCTGGAGCTGTAAAATCAATTGTAATTTCAGATGATACTGGATCAATAAAAATAACCCTATGGAACGACGATACAAAGCTCGAAATCAACAAAGGAGATATCATAAAGATAACTGGCGGAAATATAGAGTTCGATGACTACGCAGAGACAGGTTATAGGGTAAATACCGGATGGAGCAGTAAAATAGCCATAAATCCTGAAGAAGATGTAGGTTTAAAAAAAATACTAGAAGAACATAAAAAAGAGTTAGAACCTATTAAAATTGATGATTTACATAAAATCGAAGATGAAGGGGAAGAAATAGATATTTTCGGCAGAATAATGGAACTGTATGATGCTAATGAATTCCAGAGGGCCGATGGAACTGTAGGGATTGTAAGATCTGTTAAAATTGCTGATGACACAGGAACTGTTAGAGCATCATTGTGGGACGAAAAAGCAGAGCTTGGATTAAACAGAGGCGACCTTGTAAAAATAGAAAATGCAAAAACCAGATTCAGAAATGATACCGTGGAGCTTAGCATTGGTAAAACAGTGCGAGTAATAAAAATGAAAGAAGATGAAGCTCAAAATCTTCCTTCCATCGATAAACTTGAAGAAAATATGTATAAACCTGTTAAAATCGGTGATTTAAAGAATATAAAGAGTGAAAAGGACGAAACAAGTATTATAGGACGTGTCATTAATCTCTATGATGTAAATGAATTCCAGAGGACCAATGGAACCATGGGAATGGTAAGATCTGTAGAGATAGCTGATGGTACTGGTGCTGTTAGAGCATCCTTCTGGGATGAAAAAGCGGAAATGGGATTAAACAGAGGCGATGCCATATGGATAAAAAATGCGATGCCTCGTTTCAGAAATGACAGTGTTGAATTAAGTGTTGGAAGAGCTACAATTGTAATAAAGCCAAAATCAGAAGATATTGAAAAAATCCCATCACTTGAGGAGATTGAAGACTCCATATACAAAACTCGGAAAATTGAAGAACTTGAGGAAACTGATAAAAACGTCAAAGTAAGTGGAAAGATTATTGAAGCATACGGAGACAGAATACTCTATGAAATGTGTCCAAATTGTAATAAACGAGTTGAATATGTGGATGATGCATTTATTTGTGATTTCTGCGGCGAAGAAATTGAAAAACCAAATTATTTAATGATACTTCCATGTGTAATTGAAGATGATACTGGAACCGTCAGGACAACATTCTTCAGGAAACTTGCAGAAGAATTAATTGGAATGACCACTGAAGAGGCAAATGAAGTGATTGCAAAGACTGCTGATGAAGGATCTCTTGCAGAAAAGGTTGAAGATTTGATTGGAAGCGATATTACAGTAATTGCAGATGCAAACTTCGATGAATACAATGAAGAAGTACGGCTAATCGCCAAAAAAATAGCTAAAGTAGAATTATAAGTTATAAGTGATAAATCAACGAATTAATACTCATTTATCATAAATAACCTTTATTTAATGAATTGATATTTATAAACACTAAGGAGAATCAAAATGGTCGAATTAGAAGATTTACCAAATGTTGGAGAAAAAACTGCTCAAAAACTTAGAGATGCCGGATTTGCAGACATGATGAGGCTTGCAACATCAACTGCCAAAGAACTCAGTGTAAAAGCTGAAATTGGTGAAGGAGTAGCTGAAAAAGTTATTGAAGCAGCACGAAAAGCTGAATCTATTGATTTTGAAACCGCATATGATGTGATGGAGCGGAGGAAAGATGTAGGGCGGATAACCTGTGGAAGTAGCTCTGTTGACGAACTTATCGGCGGTGGGATTGAAACACAATCTATAACAGAAGTTTTTGGTGAATTTGGTTCTGGAAAAAGCCAAATATCTCACGAACTAGCAGTTACAGTCCAGCTCCCCGAAGAAAAAGGAGGTCTTGACGGAGAATGTGTATTTATAGATACAGAAAACACATTTAGACCAGAAAGGATAGAACAAATTGCCACTGGATTTGAACTTGATCATGAAGAAGTATTGCAAAAAATACATATTGCAAGGGCTTTCAACTCAAACCATCAAATACTCATGGCGGACAAAGTTAACGAACTCATTCAAAGTGGAACAAATATAAGACTGTTAATTGTAGATTCCCTAACCGCTCACTTTAGAGCAGAATATGTAGGAAGAGAATCACTTGCAACAAGACAACAAAAACTAAATCAACATCTTCACACTCTCCAAAATATTGCAAACACCTACAATGTAGCTGTTTTTGTTACCAATCAAGTGCAATCCAGACCTGATGCTTTCTTTGGAAGTCCGACCAAAGCTATTGGTGGTCACGTTCTTGGTCATGCTGCAACATACAGAGTATGGCTTAAAAAAGGACTTGCTGGAAAGAGAATTGCAAGACTTGTAGACAGTCCTCATTTACCTGAAGGAGAAGCTGTCTTTAAGATTGTAACTGAAGGTGTAGTGGATTAAATAAATCTAATTAATAATATTAAAAGCATGAATTAATCATGCTATTTTTTTTAAATTTTTTCTTCTTTTTAAGGATTAAAACCTATTATAACCAGATTTCACCTATTCTCTAAATTATATTTAAATTAATAAAATTAAGAGTTTTACTGGCTTAATATTGAAGCTATTTTACTTAATTTAACCTTTCAATTGATACAAATAACTAAAAATATATTTATACTTGTAGCAAATATAATATTAGAATCAATAGGGAGTTTGTTGGAAAAATAAAGGAGTGATTTTATGCAAAAAATGGGAAGCGCATTAATTTTTATAATTCTCGGTTTAATAGTAATCTCATTTCCACTTATAGGAGTAATTCCACTTAGTTTGATAACTGGTTTTATTGTGCTCTTTTTAGGTATAGGGCTCCTATTAGCTGGTATAACCGACATGAGTATAAGTGCAACTATGGGCATAGCTGAAATAGTATTGGGAATAATCGCCCTTATTTTAGGTATAGGATTCGTATTTAACCCTGGATTATTTAGCTTTGTAGCATCACTAATAGTTTATTTAGCTGGTATTTTCTTAATTATAACCGGTTTAATAGCAGTGATCTCTAAAACTGTTGGAAACAGATGGTATGGACTTGTACCTCTAATTTTAGGTATAATATACATATTAGTAGGTTCTTTAATAGCAAATCCTCAATATTTAGGAATATTAATCGGCCTATGGCTTTTAATAATGGGAATACTGATGTTATTTGAAAAAGAATAAAAAAAAATAACTCCAACAAACTTCTTTTTTATTCATTAGTTAATTATACTTAATTTTTTGTTTTCTAATCAATATAAGGAAATATTTTATAAATTCCATTGAAACGATAATTCCTATTATAATAATGATTATCATTGGCTATGCACTTAAAAGAATCCGTGTTTTAAAGGCAGAAGATGCAATGGCATTAAACAAGATTGTTATAAACATTGCCATACCTTCACTCATATTTCTGGCAATGTACAATGTAGATATATCTGTTCTTCCTAAAATAGCACCAATTCCACTGGTATGCTTAGCTGTAGGAATAATTTGCGGTTTAATCGCTTACATTTTCTCTAAAATTAAGAAATACCCTGAAAAAACTCGTTGGAGCATTATAACAGCATTATCTATGTTCAATTCAGGTTTCATGGGATATCCAATTGTACTGGGTGTTTTTGGTGGAGATGGACTTATCAGAGCCATTTTTTATGATCTTGGCTCAATGTTACTATTTATAAGTTTTGGAGTTTTCTTTTTGCTGATTTACAGCGGGAAATACTCAACAATCCTTAAAAGAGCTTTAATATTCCCTCCAATTTGGGCGGTTGCCCTTGGATTAATATTCAACTTTCTAAACTTAGAAATAGGTTTAATAACTGCCAATACTCTTAACTACATTAGCGGAGCAGCCATACCTCTTATAATGATATCCTTAGGATTATCACTTGAATTTAAAGGCATTAAAGAAAATATTGGCGCAGCATTTTCAGTATCAACAATCAAATTAATTTTAGCACCTTTAGTAGCTTTTTTGATTGTAGGGATTTTAGGAATAAAAGTGGCCTTGAAAAACAGGTTACAATAATTGAAGCAGGGATGCCCTCAGCAATGTTCAGCCTGGTCCTAGCAATTACCTATGATCTAGACATTAAAACTGCAGCTGCATGCATATTTTTAAGCACTGTAATCAGTATGGCTACAATTCCCCTAATACTGTTATTTATAACATGACCCTCTTAAAATAATATTAATCAAAGATTAGATGCCATTCGATGATTAGATGGTCTTAAAAAATAAGTACAGCTAATTAAAAAGATATAAATAAGAAATTCAGTGAATTAAAAGCCTGATTAAAAAAAATGAACATGAAATACTTTAATTTTTAATTTTTATATATCCTGAAAGAGAATACAACTTCATGTTCTCATATATATACTTTGTATAAAAAAATAAATAGAAAACTTTATTTATGTTGTGTGGATAGACCCTACATCATATACATGAAAATCATTATTCAGAAAGGTGATCTAATGGCAGAAAAAAAAGAAAATCAAGAAACTACTGAAGAACCAAAAATTGGAGTTTACGTGTGTCACTGTGGTATCAACATCGGTGGTGTTGTAGACATAGACGCAGTTAAAGAATATGCAGCTACACTTCCAAATGTTGTTGTATCAGAAGAATACAAATACTTCTGTTCCGACCCTGGTCAAGAAATGATTCAAAAGGACATTAAAGAGAAGGGTATAAACAGAGTTGTAGTGGCAGCTTGTTCACCAAGGCTCCACGAACCTACATTTAGAAGATGTATTAGAGAAGCAGGATTAAACCCATTTTTATTTGAATTTGCAAACATAAGGGAACACGATTCATGGGTTCACATGAACGAACCTGGACCAGCAACTGAAAAGGCAAAAGACTTAACAAGAATGGCAGTTGCAAAAGCAAGATTACTGGAACCTCTAATCGCTGAAACAGTTAGCGTGGAAAACAAAGCACTTGTTATTGGTGGAGGAGTTGCAGGTATTCAATCAGCACTTGATTTAGCTGATATGGGATTCAAAACTTACTTAGTGGAAAAACAGCCTACTATCGGTGGAAGAATGGCCCAGTTAGATAAAACATTCCCAACTCTCGACTGTTCCATGTGTATTCTCGCACCTAAAATGGTGGATGCAGGTAAACACGAAAATATTGAGTTATTATCCTATTCTGAAGTTAAAGATGTAGAAGGATACATCGGTAACTTCAAAGTAACCATTGAAAGAAAACCAAGATACATAGATGAAGATTTATGTGTAGGATGCGGATCATGTGTAGATGTCTGCCCAATAGAAATTCCAAACTACTTCGATGAAGGAATTGGAATGGTTAAAGCAGCATACATTCCATTCCCACAAGCAGTACCTCTTCTCGCTACAATTGACAAAGATTACTGTATAGAATGTAACCTTTGTGACCAGATATGTGAAAGAGGAGCAGTTCAACACGACCAAGAACCTGAAGATGTTGAAATCGACGTAGGTACAATCATTGTTGCAACTGGTTACGACCAGTTCGATGCAACTGAAAAAATGGAATACGGATACGGTGACTACACAAACGTCATTACCGGTTTAGAGATTGAAAGACAGATCAACGCATCTGGTCCAACAGAAGGTAAAATCTTAAAACCATCTGACGGTCAAAAACCAAAAAGTATTGCTTTCGTCTTATGTGTAGGTTCAAGGGACGAGAAAGTAGGAAACGAGTACTGTTCCAGGGTTTGCTGTATGCACTCCATGAAGAACGCTCAACTTGCTAAGGACAAAATGCCTGACTGCGATGTTGCAATCTACTACATGGATATAAGAGCATTCGGTAAAGGATTTGAAGAGTTCTACAAACGTTCCCAAGAAAAATATGGTATTAAGTTCATAAGAGGACGGCCAGGAATGGTCTTAGAAAACCCTGACGAAACATTAACCGTCAGAAGCGAAGACAGCTTACTTGGTAAAGTAACTGAATACGACTATGATATGGTTGTACTCGCAGCAGGTTTAGTACCGCCAGAAGGCGCTAACGAACTAAGACAAACCATCGGACTCTCCAGAAGTGCAGATGGGTTCCTAATGGAAGCTCACCCAAAACTTAGACCTGTAGATACCTTAACTGAAGGTGTATACCTTGCAGGTGTATCTCAAGGACCAAAAGATATTCCTGACTCTGTAGCACAAGCATCAGGTGCAGCAGCAAGAGCAGCTATCCCTATGGTTAAAGGTGAAGTAGAAATCGAACCAATTGTTGCAGTAACAGATACAGATGTCTGTGGTGGATGTGCAGTTTGTATTGAACTATGCCCATACGGAGCTCTATCCAGAGAAGATGATCAGGCAGCTGTTAACATAGCTCTCTGTCACGGATGTGGAACATGTGTTGCAGCATGTCCATCAGGAGCAATGGATCAGCAGCACTTCAAAACAGAGCAAATTATGGCTCAAATTGAAGCTGCATTAAACGAACCAGCATCAAAATAAATAAGACAATTTATTGAGGGATTTAATCCCTTAAACTCTTTTATTTTAAATATTAAACCTTAAATTAGCTGTTTTTTCTGATTATATTTAGACTTTCATTTGTTCTGTTTTTGAATTAAACCACTCATTAATCAAACAACATAATTAAAATCGTTTACAAAATAAAATATTTGAAAGTATTTATATTCATTTATTTTATACATATCTACATAAAGCTAACTTAATTTACATTTATTTGGAGGATATTTAATGTTTGAAAATGAAAAGTACGCTCAACAAATCAAAGAATTAACTAAAGAGCATCATAAATGGATGGAAAACAGTATAAATTTAATTGCAAGTGAAAACATTACAAGTAGTGCTGTAAAAGAAGCTTTAGCTACTGATCTATCCCACAGATATGCTGAAGGTTTACCTGGTGAAAGGCTATATGAAGGTTGTGAATATATTGACGATATTGAAAATTTGACAATAGACCTTTCTAAAAAATTATTTAATGCAGAACATGCCAATGTACAGCCAAATTCAGGTGTTGTGGCTAATTTAGCATCATTTTTCGCACTTACAAAACCTAATGACCTTCTCATGGCACTAAATGTACCTGTAGGTGGCCATATAAGCCATGCAAATGTTAGTGCAGCCGGAATAAGAGGTTTACGGATTCTTTCACATCCTTTTGACAGTGCCAAGATGAATATTGATGCTGATGCCATGAAAAAAGAAATTATTAAAAATAAGCCCAAAATAGTTCTTCTTGGTGGCAGTTTATTCCTATTCCCTCATCCTGTAGAAGATGCAAGGGAAGCAGCTGACGAGGTAGGTGCAAAAGTGATGTACGATGGCGCCCATGTTCTTGGCCTTATAGCTGGAGGTAAATTCCAGGATCCATTAAAAGAAGGGGCGGATTTACTTGTTGGAAGTACTCATAAGACTTTACCTGGCCCTCAAGGAGGAATAATTCTCACTACTGACAAATTAAAAGATACAATTGATGAAGCAGTGTTCCCTGGTGTTGTAAGTAACCATCACCTTCACCATGTTGCAGCTTTAGGTATCACATTAGCAGAGATGCTTGAATTTGGTCGTGATTATGCTGATAAAATAGTTAAAAATGCTAAATCACTTGCCCAAAACCTGTATGAACTTGGTTTCGATGTTTTATGCGAAGATCAAGGATTTACAGAGTCTCATCAGGTTGCTATGGATGTTAAAAAGATAGGTAGCGCAGCTAAAATGGCTAAAGACATGGAAAACAACAATATTATCTTGAATAAGAATCTTTTGCCATGGGATGACCGTAAAAGAACTGATGATCCATCAGGAATAAGAGTAGGTACTCAAGAGATAACCAGAAGAGGATTAAAGGAATCCCATATGCAAGAAGTGGCCGAATTTATAAAAATGGTGGCTATGGATGGTAAAGATGTTAAAGAAGAAGTTTCAGAGTTTATGAGTCAATATACGAAGGTTCATTACGCGTTTAGTGAAGATGAAGCCTACAAATACATCGAGTTTTAATGAGTTAAACCTCTTTTTTACTCATTTTATTTTTAATTTCTAATTTTATAAATACCAGAATATTATATATTAATTCTAGTTTTAAATAAGCAATAAGTCATATTTATCTGAGGAGATTGAATGAAAATCGCTTGGGGAATTACAGGAGCCGGACACCTACTTTTAGACAGTGTCGAACTACTTGAGAAAATATCAAAGAACCATAATGTAACAGTTTTGCTTTCTGCTGCTGGTGAAGAAGTTCTTAAAATGTATGGGCTTTATGAAAGGGTAGAAATGATTACTGGTGGTTATTATAATGAATTAGTTAAAGAAAATGATCAAAAATTCAGTTTTCCTATAACTGGACGTTTTTCACTGGGAAAATATGATCTTCTCATTGTATCTCCCACAACATCAAATACCATCGGTAAAATAGCAAATGGTATTGCTGATTCGTTGCTTACTAATGCTGTTGCCCAAGCAGGTAAAGGTAAAGTTAAAACTGTTATTGTCCCTGTAGATCTTGAATCAGGAGATTTAGAAACTGTATTGCCATCTAAACTTGAATTAGATTTATGTCAAAGATGTGAAGTCTGTGAAGCTGCTGCTGCATGTCCAGGTAATGCTATAACTCCTGGAATTGAGATAGATCTTCTTAAATGTCAAGGATGCGGTGCATGTGCAGTTGCATGTCCCTTTTCTGCAATTTCAGCAGGGCGATTAATCACAATTTATATGAGGGAAATTGACATTGCAAATACTGCAAAACTCTATGAATTTGAAGATTTAGAAGTTATAGAGCATCCTTCCATGTTAAAAGACCATTTAAATTTATAGTACTGATTTATTTACTCAAAACAAACTTTTTTTTAATGACTTAATTATTTAAAGTTTGGAAAACAAAATTATATAGAGGAGGTATTTCATGGAAGACCCAAAAAGAGATTTAAATTACCTTGTAGACGAATTAAAAAATGGGGATTGGAGAGGACGAGAAGATGCTGCTGAACTTCTTGCAGAATTAGCAGACCCCGATGCAGTAGATCCTTTAATTGAAGCATTAGCTGATGAAGATTATCATGTTAGGGAAGCTTCTGCACTTGCGCTTGGCGTGATGGATGATAAAAAAGCTGTTGAACCTTTAATTAAAACTTTAAATGATGAAAAGGCAAGTGTTAAATACGCTGCTGCTGTAGGTCTTTTAGGAATAGGAGACCAAAGAGCTATAAAGCCTCTTGAAAAAGCAGCTGAAGATAAAAATCCAATGGTCAACAAAGTTGCCCAAGTGGCTTTAAAATCAATAAAAGAAAGATTGTAAAACATTAAATTCATTAATTTTTCATATATTTTCAGTTAAATTAAGCTGTATTACATGTGAAATCCAGTTCATCTCCAATTTCTGTATTCGATTCTTTAATTGTGCCTTTTTTCATTTCTATAACATATTTTGCCGGTTTTTTAGGCGTATATGTTTTCCAGGGATCAATTGAAACTGTATCCACTACCTTTTTATCGTTATCTGCAAAAATAATATCCAGTGGAAATCTCACGAAAAACATGTGAATAGCTGAACCACTTCTGCTTCTATCACTTGGAAGTTTTAATATAAGTCCACGATGAAGTTCTTTTTGAAACATTGTGCCTCTTAATCTTGAAAAAAATGTGTCAGCAACTTCACTTTCCCCAAGATTTGTATTTTTAGTTTTATTTATTACTATCATTTCCATATTAACGTCCCCATCTATTTTATTAAGTTATATAATGTTTATTAAGAGTTATAACCTTTCATTATCGTTAAATTTTGATCTTCTTAACTTATTGTATTTTATCATATATAATATGTAAGAATAAAATATAATATGTAAGAATAAATTTAAATATCTTAAAAAATAAGAAGAAATGGGATCATAAGTTTAATTTAAGTTACGTTTTATGACTTATTCATATTCAAAAAGGGAGGCGGACTATGAGAAAAAATATTTTTGTTGAAAAGCTCATTCAAAAACCAATTGAAGAAAAAGAAGTGGAAGTAGTGGAAAGGAAAGGTATTGGCCATCCAGACAGTATCAGTGATGGGATAGCCGAGTCTGTAAGCAGAGCTTTATGTAATGCATACATTGAAAGATTTGGGGAAATAATGCATCATAACACTGATGAAGTCCAGATTACTGCAGGAGAATCCGCTCCAGAATTTGGTGGCGGAGAAATAATGAAACCAATGGATATTCTCCTAACAGGCCGAGGGATTTCCGAGATCCATGAAGAAGTAGGTGGGAAAATTGAAATAAAAAAGATGGGTCTGGATAGAATAGCAATAACTGCTGCTAAGGACTATTTAAAGGAAAATATCATAAATCTTGATGTTGAAACTTCCACTGTTGTGGAATGTAAGATAGGACATGGTTCTGGTGATTTAACTGACGTATTTAGAAGAAAGGGCGGAGCACCTTCATCTAACGATACTTCATTTGGAGTAGGTTATGCTCCATTTTCAGAAACAGAAAACATAGTTTTAGCTGCAGAAAACCTATTAAATTCAAAAGATTTTAAAAAGAAATATCCTGCAGTGGGTGAAGACATTAAAGTTATGGGACTTAGAGATGATAACCATATAACTCTTACTGTAGCTTCTGCAATGGTATCTAAATATGTTGACGGACGTGACACCTATATAAACGTTAAAGAAGAGCTTAAAGAAATAATAACCAAATTAGCAGAAGACCATACAGAAAGAAGTGTAGAAGTACATATTAACACTGCAGATAACCACTCCTGTGAAAGCGAAGAAGGTTACTACCTCACTGTAACTGGAACATCAGCAGAAATGGGTGATGACGGTTCTGTTGGGCGTGGAAACCGTGCTAATGGATTAATAACACCTAATAGGCCAATGTCTATGGAAGCCACCTCTGGTAAGAATCCAATAAACCACGTTGGTAAAATATACAACCTTTTATCAAACAAAATAGCTGAAGATATCGCTGAAAATGTTGAAGGCGTAAAAGAAGTTCAAATAATGCTTTTAAGTCAAATAGGAAAACCAGTAGACAATCCTAAAGCTGCAAGTGCTCAGGTCATACTTGAAAACGGTTACCAAATGGACACTATCAATAAACAAGTGGAAAAAGTAGTTGAATCATGGCTGGATGACATAACAGGCATTACAGATATGCTGGTTAAAGGCAAAATAAGGACATTCTAATCCATTAAATGTCCTCTAAATTCTATTTTTAATTTTTTTTATTTGCTTGATTTCATTTAATTAATATGACCCTTACTTTATAAAATATTCTCATGATGCATGGCCTTAATTAATAAAAAATCAATTCTTACAAACAGTTTTTTAAAAAAAGTTATTTGACGCCCCTTTACTATGAGAGTTCAAACAAGAGGGTGACAAATGGGCGTCGAACGAATATTAGATTATTATCAAATTAAAAATAGTAGGTGTTGCATCCCCTCGGAGGCGATACTATCATTAAAAAAAGCAAGTATCGTTGTAATCGGGGATGCATTATATCCTTGTATTAAAGATACTTATATTTTTTTCTATTTTGCCAATGATATCAACTAAAAATTTAAAATATTTTTTATGCATTAACTTTTAAATATCTGCGAACCAGATATAATTCAAGGATAAATTTTAATGAAATATGTAAGAATCCATAAAAATAATCATTAAAACCGTTGATTCTTACATCCCAATTACAAATATCAAAATAATAAGGAGAATGTGCATGCCAATAAAAGAGGCTCAAAAATCATACGATACAAAGCTAATCGAGGAGAACATCCAAAAGTTCTGGAATGATAACGATATATACAATAAAACAAAGAAATTAAGGGAAGATATGCCTAATTATTCCTTTTTAGACGGACCTCCTTACTGTAGTGGAAGAATACATCTGGGAACCGCATGGAATAAAATAATAAAGGATACATTTCTACGTTTTAAAAGTATGTCTGGATTTAATTTACGTAGACAGGCTGGATGGGACACTCATGGACTGCCAATAGAACATAAAGTGGAAGGGCTGCTTGAACTTAAAAGTAAAAAAGAGATTGAAAGCAAAATAGGAATTGCTAACTTTGTTGAGAAATGTAAGGAATTTGCAATAGAAAATAAGGCATTAATGACTGAACAGTTCAAATTATTAGGGGTTTGGATGGATTGGGATAACCCTTATGTTACTTTTGAAACTAAATACATGGAATCTTGCTGGTGGACTCTTAAAAAGGCCCATGAAAAGGATCTTCTTATAAATGACCTTAGAGTTATAACATGGTGTCCTCGATGCGAAACAGCACTTGCAATGGCAGAAATAGATTATGAAAACAAAGAAGACCCTTCAATCTATGTTAAATTCCCATTAAATAATTCAAAAGATGGAAATGAGTTTATTCTTGTTTGGACAACCACTCCCTGGACTCTTCCCGCAAACCTGGCAGTGTGTATTCATCCTGATTTTGATTATGCTTACGTAAATGTTAAAGATGAAGTTTATATAATGGCAGAAGCTCTTGTTGAATCTCTATTTGAAGGTCAAGATTACAATGTAATTAAAGTTGTTAAAGGTTCCGATTTGGAAGGAATGGAATATCAAAACCCTCTTGTAGAGGAAATACCTATCCATAATAAGTTTAAACATGTTATATTGCCTGGAGAACATGTAACTTTAACTGAAGGTACTGGTTGTGTTCATACTGCACCTGGACATGGTCCAGACGACTTTGAAATAGGTAAAAAATATGGTTTACCCATATTTTGTCCAGTAGATGATGCAGGAATATTTAAAGATGAAGCAGGTAAATATGAAGGTGAATTTGTTAAAGATGCTGATCCTCATATTATATCTGATTTAGATGTGCACGGCTTTCTCCTTAAGGAAGATGTGATTAATCACCGATACGGGTTCTGTTGGAGGTGTAAAACTCCAATTATATACCTTGCAACACAGCAATGGTTCCTTAAAATAACTCAAATCAAAGATAAGATGCTCAGTGAGTTAGATAAAGTTGAATGGGTGCCTTCATGGGCTGGTGAAAGCCGATTCCGTAACTGGATTGAAAATGCACGAGACTGGACCATATCACGGCAGAGATACTGGGGAATTCCAATTCCAATATGGAAATGTGAAGATTGCGGGGAAATAAATGTTTTAGGCTCTATCGAAGAATTAAAAGAACGTGCAGTTAAAGGAAAATTAGAGGGAGACTTCATACACCGCCCTTACGTTGATGAAATTACCATTAAATGTGAATGCGGAGGTGCCATGAACCGGGTTCCTGACGTTTTAGACGTTTGGATCGATTCAGGAGTGGCAGGATGGGCAGCATTACATTATCCGCAGGAAAAGGAAATGTTTGAAGAATGGTTCCCCTACGATTTCATAACCGAAGGACATGATCAAACTAGAGGATGGTTTTATTCTCAATTAGGGTGTGGTGTGATTTCATTTGACCAAACACCATATAAAAAAGTGTTAATGCATGGTTTTACCCTTGATGAAGACGGTAGAAAGATGAGTAAATCTTTGGGAAATGTTGTTGAACCAGATGAAGTCATAGCACAATACGGGGCTGATATACTACGTTTCTATCTTTTATGGGGAAATAAGCCATGGGAAGACCTTAAATTCACATGGGATGAGATTAAAAATGTTAATAAAATGTTTAACATATTATGGAATGTTTATGTTTTCTCAACTACTTATATGACCATAGACAATTTCAACCCCACATTATACACCGAAAACGATATTAAATTAAGAGATGAAGACAGATGGATTATTTCACGTGTTAATTCACTTGCAAAAGAAGTAACAGATGCTCTAGATTCCCTACATCTCCATAAGGCTACAAGAGCTATAAATAATTTCATATTAGAAGATTTAAGCCGATGGTATATACGACTTATTCGGGGACGTACATGGGTCGAAAAAGAAGATCCTGATAAATTAGGGGCTTATTACACACTTTACAATGTTTTAAAGCTTTTAATCAAAGTTATGGCTCCGATAAATCCACATATTAGCGAAGAAATCTATCAAAATCTGGTAAAAGGAGTGGAAGAAGATGCTCCAGAAAGTGTGCATATGGAGGATTGGGAGTTCAAAGAAAGCCTTATTGACACTGATTTAGAAGAAAATATGGATATTGTTAGAGATATTATCGAAGCATGTGCAAGAGGAAGAGATGTTGCAAGATACAAGCTTAGATGGCCTGTAAAAGAGATTGTTGTGGTTTCAGAGGATGAAAATGTTTTAAAAGCTGTTGAATCCCTTAAAGCTGTTATAATGGAGCAGGCTAATACCAAAGACATCATTGCAACTGATGAATTTGAAAACCTCAAAATCATTGCCAAACCTAATCTAAAAACTTTAGGTCCAAAACTTAGGGGAGATGCCCCCAAAGTAATGCAAAAACTTGATGAAGCTGATGGTGCACAGATAAAAGAAGAATTAAATGCTAAAGGAGTTTATTCAGTTCTTGTCGATACTAAAACTATAGAACTTGGCGAAGAAGACATTTTATTTGAAACAGAACTTCCAGAAAATCTTGTAAGTGCAGATTTCAATATGGGAAATGTATTTTTAAATACAGAAGTTACAGATGAAATATTATCTGAAGCAATGTCTCGAGAACTTATAAGAAGAATTCAAGACATGCGAAAAGACCTTGATCTCGATGTAGAGGCTAATATTCATGTATTTATTGAATGTGATCATGGTTTTGAAGAATTAATTGATCCCTTCTTTGATTTCATCTCCCATGAAGTACGTGCCGAAAAAATGGCCTTCAAACACGAAGAAGGGGATTATACCAAAGAATGGAAAATAGAGGATGAAAATCTTAAAATAACCATCAAAAAGACATGATAATTATTTAAACATATTATTGCAGCGTGATAAAATGACCTTAACAAATTCTGAATGTGAATATGTAAAAAAAGAGCTTGGAAGGAAACCAAATTCATTAGAACTGGGCATGTTAGACATAATGTTTTCAGAACATTGTTCTTATAAAAGCAGCCGCCCCATATTAAGATTATTTCCAACAGAAGGGGAACGCGTCATAATTGGCCCTGGAGACGACGCAGGAATCGTTGAACTTACAGATGAACTTGCACTTGTAATTGGAATGGAAAGCCACAACCACCCTTCAGCTATCGAGCCGTATGGAGGGGCAGGTACAGGTATTGGTGGAATAATACGTGATATTATTTCTATGGGCGCTATGCCCATTGCATTGCTGGATTCATTAAGATTTGGGCCTCTTAAAGATCAAAGATCACGTTATATTTTTGAATATGTGGTAAAAGGAATATCAGACTACGGAAATAGAGTAGGAATTCCAACAGTTGGTGGAGAGGTAGAATTTGATGAAAACTTCAAATTCAACCCCCTTGTAAATGTTGTATGTGCCGGACTTGTCAAAAAAGGAGATATTGTAAGGGGAATTGCACCTAATGTAGGTGATATCTTTGTTCTTATGGGGGGAAGGACAGGAAGAGACGGTATTCATGGTGTGACCTTCGCATCTGAAGAGCTTACATCTAAATCTGAACTTGAAGATAGACCTGCAGTCCAGGTAGGAGATCCTTTTACAAAAAAAATGGTTTTAGAAGCTTCACTTGAAGCTTTAGATAAAATTGATGTAGTTGGACTTAAAGACCTTGGTGGTGGCGGTTTAACTTGTTGTGTTTCTGAAATGGCAGGTAAATGTGGAAATGGAGCTGAAGTAGAACTTACAAAAATTCCACTTAGAGAAGAAGAAATGACTGCATATGAAATAATGCTTTCTGAGTCTCAAGAAAGAATGGTTTTTGTTGTAAAACCTGAAGATGTGGATTCACTAATGAAAATATTTGAAAAATACGAATTACCTGCCGCAGCAATTGGTAAAGTTACAGATACTCAAAACATGGTCATTACAAAAAAAGGAGAGATTATAGCAGATATTCCAACTGATCTCCTTGCAGATCCGCCAGTTATCGAAAGAGAATCATGCAATCCATCACTAGAAAGCTGTGGAGGAGATGAAACTGATGAATATCTGGAATTAGATGAAATTAATCTTGAAGAAGCTTTCCATAAAATTCTATCTTCACCAAATATTGCCAGTAAAAAATGGGTTTATAGACAGTATGATCATGAAGTACAGATAAGAACTGCAGTTAAACCTGGAGATGATGCAGCAGTTCTAAGAATTGATGATAAAAAGGCCATTGCACTTACATCAGACTGTAACAGTCTATTTACAAAGCTTGACCCTTACCATGGTGGAGCAGGGGCCGTTGCTGAAGCTATAAGAAATGTTGTGTCAATGGGTGCTGAACCAGTTTGTATTGTGGATTGTTTGAATTTTGGGAATCCTGAAAAGCCCCATGTATTCTGGCAGTTTAAAGAGTGTATAAAAGGGATGTCTGATGTTGCAAATAAGTTTAATACTCCTGTAATAAGTGGAAATGTGAGTTTTTACAATGAAACTGAGGGAGTAACTGTAAATCCTTCACCTGTAGTTGGTGTTGCAGGTTTAATGGATATTGAAAATATTAAAACCATGAATTTCAAAAATGAAGGAGATAAAATCATTTTAGTTGGAAAAACATACTCTGAGCTTGATGGTTCCGAGTATCATAAATCTGTACATGGTGTTGTTCAGGGTAATCCTCCTAAAGTAAATATTGAGTCTGAATTTGAGTCTGCAAGTGATGTTTTAAAATTAATCAATGAAGACAAAGATAATGCTATAACAGCGATTCATGATATTTCATCTGGAGGATTGGGAATTGCAATTGCAGAAATGGCAATTTCCGGAGGCATAGGGGCTGATTTAGATATTTCTAAAGTTCCAGTTGATGATAAGAACATGAGTGATACTCAAGTACTTTTTTCAGAATCAAATGCACGATTTGTGATTACTGTTAAACCTGAACATGCCAATGAGTTATTAAGTAAAATTAATGCTCCTGCATCTATTATTGGTGAAGTTAAAGGTGATGATTTAATCATAAATAAAGATTCAGTGATTATTAGTGTTGATAATCTTAAAGAATCATATCATGGCGTTATTGAGAAATTTATGGCTTAAATTTAGAATAATTGCTAATTAAAAAATGTATGGCCTGATGTTATGAAAAAAGAATATTCAAGGCAGTTAATACATGCATCAGGCGTTTTCATCATTTTTTTAGGAATGGTTCTTGATCCCGTTATAGTAATTCTTATATGCATTTCCATTGTTCTTTTTGTAGAAGCTATCTTTAGAATAGATAAAACTAGAAAAATACCGTTATTTTCCCCTATTTTAAGGATATCTAAACGTGAAGATGATGAAAGAGGATTTGTATATTTTTTTGTAGGGATTATAATAACAATTTATTTATTTAAATTTAATATTGCCATTGCCAATGCTGCCATTATTATTCTTCTATTTGGAGATTCTGCATCCACTATTTTTGGAAAAATGTTTGGTAAAACTCATTTACCATTCAATGAAAGAAAAACCTATGTTGGAACTCTCGCATTTTTTGTAGTCGGCTTTGTAGGAGCCTTAACTCAACTTCCATTACTTCCCGCATTATTTGGAGCCCTATGTGGTGCAATAACAGAAGCATATAGTCCTATAGATGACAATATTCCTATCCCCATAGTTTCTGGATTTGCAATGAGTCTGGTAATTTACTTTATGTAGCTACAAGCTACTGCAAAGTGTATTAAATTATATTAAGTTTAATTTAATAGAATTAAGTTCATTTAAAACCTAAGTTTCTATTTTTTCTAAAAATATTAATGCATGTTTCAGTTTATCTTCATATTCCCCTGGTTCTGTAGCGTTTAAATCTATTTTTCCATTCTCTTCCCACAGAGATTCTGGTTTACACCAGCCCCATTCTAATACCATAAATGGAATTCCAGAGAGCCCT
The DNA here is from genome assembly GCA_016222945.1 of Methanobacterium sp. Lineage (NCBI taxonomy): Archaea > Methanobacteriati > Methanobacteriota > Methanobacteria > Methanobacteriales > Methanobacteriaceae > Methanobacterium > Methanobacterium sp. The sequence continues at coordinate 30,647 of JACRPY010000002.1, forward strand.
AATGGATCTAAAATCCTAGTATCATAGTCTCCTGTATCCTCATCATAAGAATCTTCTTCCTCATCGTCAACTGAATCTTCTTCGTCTTCATCCAGTGTAATAACCCATCCCAGTGATTTAGATAAGTTATAAGAAAGTTTGTAGCTTTCATTATTTGGTGCGTAGTAAAAATACCATTTTGGCCCGCCCTTATAAGGAGGTTTTCCCTTGTAAGGATATCCTTCCATTGCACTGTGAATATCAAAAACAGCGTCATATTTTCCTGTTTTTATCATGGGGACAATAAATGCAGCTGTAGATTTTTCACCGGTTTCTCTACCTTCATCATACAGCTTTCCCTCTTCAAGAGGAACCTGAACCCAGTAAATATCAATTTCTCCTTTAAAAGTAGGAGAAGAAGTAAATTGATATATTGCATCGTAAAATGCTTTATGGGCCTCCCATTCGTAAGGATGAACTCCTAAAATAAATGCAACTTTCTTACCCTGATTTTTACTTATGAATTTGTAAATATCTACATCAGTATTTCCATAAACGTCCACATGATTGGATTTTTGGAGTGTTAAATGATTTTCTGGAGGATTATTTGGTTCATTAGTGATTTGAGTGTATTGTACAACTGCAATTGATGCAGCTAAAAATAGAAATATCAATATTATTCCAATTAATTTATTCCTAATCATCAATATAAACTATATTATCAAGATCATATTTAAATTATATGAACCACTAATCCCAATTAAATTAGTGGAAATACCCATATAATGTTAAATAGTTAACTAATTAATTTAACACTTAATTAATAAAAATACACTAATTAACGAAAAGTTTGTTTAAAATTTAATTATAATTTATACTTATGGAGCAGATAGATTGCATTTAAAACCTTTGAACATAATCGGAATTCTCATGATGCTTTTTGCAGCTTTCCTATTGGCTACGCATTATTTAGATCAGATCATTTTAAGCATTACTTACCCCTTTTTAGAAGGATCATCTAAAGGTAAATCTGTGCTTCTTTTCGGTTTAATGGGCAGCATGCTCCTTTTTTATCCATTATTCAAACAAAAAGGAACTATTGCAAATAAGATATCATCAATAAACCCTAAATTCAGCTTTGATGGCCATAAATATCTTAAATTCACTATTATAATCATATTATTTACCTATTTGTTTGGAATATTACTTGAATTCTGGGTTCGGTTCAAATTTGGCGTTTCTCCATTTACCATGTTCATATCCTTTAATCCTGAAGCCAGTACCACCAGTATAACCCATAGCCATATATTTAAATCAATTTTAGGATATTTAATTCAAGTTTTAGGAATACATGTTCCTTCAGGAGTGAATACTGGACTTTCCATAGCCCAATATATTCCCATAATTGCGTTTGCCATTTTTATTATGTTCCCCTTGGTTTATTTAACTGGATTAATTGCTTTAAGCCAAAAAAGAGATTTTCATAAAGTGATAATTGCATTCTCATTAACTGTTTCTTTAATTGGAATGCTTGATGGTGGACTGTTCTCAACACCAGCATTACTTGGTTTGTTTGGTCTTTTACTGGTGTATTTCGTTAAAAACCCGTTATCAGTGAAAGGTGTCATAGCACCGTGGATTATAATAATTTTATTTATTATACTAAGGTTTTCTATTGGAATAGTTGGAACTAACACGGATTTCCATGAAATAACAGTTATAAATCCTTCAGATAACATAGATATTAATGGTTACACTGTTTTAAGTCTTGAAAAGATTGATAACAAAATGATAATCAAAGTACCTGGAAATATACATGATAAATTGCTATTATCCAGTTTAACTGATGATTTAAAGGGCAAATGTGATGGATTTTTCCTTTCATGGAATGCGTATGTATGGATCTAAATTCCTTGAAATCTGCCCTTTTTTGAAAATTAAACTAAATACATATTTTTACTGTTTAATGTACCTTTCACTGATATTTTTCCCTATTTTAACCATACGCTGATTAAACTCTATGAACTTATTGTAAATTTCATCTTGACGCTCCAAAACCAGTTTAATAAGTTGGAAATCTGTGGAAATCCTCATATCCTTAAAAAATATTGATCCAGTATCCATTATAATTAAGATATCTCCATTAGCTACTTGCAATTTATAAGAATGGTTTGCAATAATCTCTATTGCATCTCCCTCTTCTGTAAACTTATTTATTGTTTGTGAAATCTTCTTTAGTTCAGCATATATTTGATTTTCTATCTCTAAACGTTCTTCACGTAACTTCTTTAAATCCACAGACATCAAATCACCGATTATGAGTATGTACTTTTAGTATTTATTTTTTTTAGCTTCTTATAAAAAGAATATTTTGTTTAAAAACTTATATGGTATTTAAAAAATGTTTATACCCTCTATTTAAAGTCTAATTGCTCTTTCATGGCGGAAATAATTTACAGTAAGCCCAAATATTAAAATTGATATTAGAACTGTTGGAATTAAAAATAGCAATGTTTCTAATGATATATTTGGTGTTGAGGACAATTTAACCATTAAAACCGTTGGAATGACATCTAAAATACCTCCAAAATACTGGATCTTTATAAAAAGAGGGATAAAAAGAAGGAATGTTGCAAACATTAATGCCAGAGTTATGGCTGAATTTGCCTCTTTAGTGCTGTCAACAATCATGGATATCAAAATTCCAATACCAATAAACCCTAAACCAACAAAAAAGAGGATAAAAATTAGAATAAATGAATTGAAGATTGGAACTCCCAGTATATCCAGTAAAATAATCCATGCAATGCTTTGAATCATAGAAAACGAAAGTATTGGCAAAATTTTCCCGATTATAACCATAGAACTTGGAAGAGGAGTCATAAGAATCATTTCAAACGTTTTTCGCTCTTTTTCACCAACTATGCTGTCAGTTACAATGTTACTGGCAAGGAAGAATGGAAGAAGAAGTACAAAGGGTACAATAAATCCATACATTATCTCCACAAAATAGGAGTTATTTACAGTTAATCTAGGTTGATTATTTTCATTGACCTTAATTTCATTTAAAATCACTGGATTTTGAATTTTTTGGATTTGATCAGGATTTAACCCTGCTGATTGAAGTTTTTTTTCCAGCCTAAACTTATTTACAGCAGCATTTATTTTTTGTGAGACTATAGGATAAAATGCATTGGAAGTATCTGATTGGAATACAATATCTTCATTGGGAGGGGGTGAAACCTGAATTACAGCAACTAATTCCGATCCAAGCAATGCATTTGCATCTTTAATATCATTAAAATAGATCAAGTTTAAATTTTGAGCTTTTAAATCAGTTACAATATTTGAATTAGTTAAATCTTCTGAAATCCCTACTTTAAGGGATGATGTAGCTCCATACTTATCAAGAAGTGTTGGATCAGTGATAACAGAGCTTGCTATCCCCAAACCAAATGCCCCAATGATTATGAATATCTGTACAAATACCACCATAATGTAAATTTTGTTGGTTAATATATCTTGGGCTTCTTTTTTTGCAAGTGCAAGTACTTTCATGTTATCTCCTGTAAACTACGTGTGATTAAAAACATGTTTTCTATGCATTCGATCTATTTCCTAAATGGTTAATCCATTAATTATTATGCTAAAATTTTTCCTTAAATTTATAATAATTTATAATTTCTAAATTTTTATACCTATCAACTTAAGAGTAAATTTTATAATACCTGGTCTTGGTCCAAATGTAATATCGTCCCTTTTAAAGAGTTTTATTGAAATCCAGTATGAAATCAAGCTTATAACAACTATAGAAACTATTGATACCATATAATCAGTAATAGGAATGTTTTCACCTGAAAATATGCGCATTACAAGAGTCATTGGAGATATATTGGAACCAGCAGTATTCTTTGAGAGGAATGCTAGGGCAGGGACTATAAGAAATCCCACAATTATAATATAAATGAAGCTCAGTCCAATTCCTGCTTCCTTGTAATTCTTTGAATATGAAGCCACAATGCTTGTTACACCAATTATAGGGATAGCAGTTAAAACTATTATCACATAAACTGAAATAGGGTTTTTAATGTCAAATCCTGCTCCTAAAAGTATAATCATCCATAAAGCTACTTGTAGCGCTATGGTTAAGACTACAGCAAAATTTTTTCCAATAATAATTTCAGCATGGCTTAAAGGCATTGCTACTAATATTTCTCCTGTTTTTCGCTCTTTTTCACCAACAATACTGTCAATAACCATATTTCCAAAAAGGAAAAGTGGAAGGAATAGCAATATTACCACCATCATTCTTTTGATGAGTTTTAGAGGTAAAGATTCTCCTGTTTTTTCTTCTTTAACTGTAGATTCAACTGTATTTTTAGGAACTACAGAATCAATCCATTGATTCGAAATTGCTGATGAAATTGCTTTAACTGTGGAATTAACCTCTTCTGAGACCACGCTACGTTTTGGATCCGCATAGTCTAAAAAAAGATTGATATTAATGGCCTGATATTTATCAATTCCCGTGGGACTTTCAGGCACAATAAGAGCTGCTGTGACTTTACCATTAATTAAATTACTCATTGATTCATTATAACTCAATAATCTTACATCTAAAACTTCATGATTCAATTGTTTGGCAAATACTCCGCTGTTATCTGACACATCAATTGTAGCAAATCCTGTAAGAGAAGGAGATAATGTAACGCCTTTTTCAGACTCTATATTGGCCATAAAGAGGTTAAAGAACATTATCATTAAAACTAAGACTGAAATCTGCAGGAAAAATATCATTAAAAATTTCCTGCTTTTCAGAGTATTTTTAAACTCCCATTTGGTTATGGTCCAAAATCTCATATTAACACCAGTAAATAACTGTTATAACATTTTATTTTACGGTATGAATAAATACATCCTCTAATGATGGTTCTTTAGTGTTTACATACTTCACATTATGGCCAATAATGCCAATTATGTCAGATATTTCTTCTTTAGAATTTAAAGATATAGAAAGGTTTTCACCCTTTAAATCAACATTTCCTACAGAATCAAAGGCATTGATTTTATCAATATTAATATCTGAATTCTTAATTTTTATTTGGAGAATGGTTTTCCCATGAATTTTTGCTTTTAAGTATTCAGGAGTTCCTATATCCATTATTTTACCTGTACTTAAAATGGCTACCCGATCACAAAGCATATCTGCTTCATCCATATAATGTGTGCATAAAATTATGGTTTTTTCGCCTTTAAGGCCTTCAATAAACTTTCTAATTGAAATAGAGGTAGCTGGATCAAGTCCCATTGTAGGTTCATCGAAAATTATGATTTCTGGATCATGAACCAAAGCTCTTGCTATCCCTATCCTCTGGCGTAAACCCTTGGAAAATGTGTTTATTCTGTGTTCTGCACGGTCTGTCATCCCTACAAGCTCAAGAAGTTCATCAACTCTGTCATTAAGCCTTTCTTTTGGAACTCCATATAATTCTCCAAAATATCTGAGGAGATCACGTGCCTTAAATCGTTCATACAGGTTTGGTTCCTCTGGGAGGTAACCAATCATTGATTTAACCTCAATGGGATCCTTTAAGATATTATAATCTCCAACAAAAACATTTCCTTCATCAGGCTTTAAAATACCACATATTATTCGTATTGCAGTGGTTTTACCGGCCCCATTTGGACCTATAAGTCCCATAAGCTCTCCTTTTTTAATATCCAGGTTAAGATTGTCTAAAGCCTGTATTTTACCGAAATATTTAGTAAGAGAGCTTATATGTATCATATTTTCAGAAATTTTTGAGTCATGCATGCTCATCTTTCAAGTCTCCATAGTTATATACTCTTTTTAAATGTAAATATTTTCACATGAACTTGAAAACTACTAATTAACCATTTTTGATTTACCCATAACCACAAATAATAAAATACATCCCCAAAAATTTAATCATTTTAGAACATATCAATAAACAATTTTAATTAATCTTTGATGTGATAGAAATGGCAGGGACAAATGAATATAAAAAAGCTGTTTTTGGCGCCGGATGCTTTTGGGGAGTGGAAGAAACATTTAGAACTACAAAAGGAGTAATATCTACTGCAGTAGGATACATGGGAGGGCATAAAGAAAATCCAACTTATGAAGACGTTTGTTCTGGAAAAACAGGTCATGCTGAAACTGTTAAGATTATTTACGACCCTTCAGTAATTAACTACAAAGAACTATTAGATATTTTTTGGAAAATCCATAATCCAACCACCCTTAACCGGCAAGGGCCAGATATAGGTGAGCAGTACCGATCTATTGTTTTTTATTATGATAAAGAGCAAGAAAATATAGCAAGAGAATCAAAGGATAGATTACAGCAATCATCATTGTATAGCCAAGATATTGTAACTGAAATAGTTCCTGCATCTGATTTTAAGTTTTACATGGCTGAGGATTACCATCAACAATATCTTAAAAAAAGTGGTCATAAAAGCTGTAAATTCTAAATAAACACTTAAAAAGTAGGTTTTTTCTATAATATATGCTTTTAACGTTGCATACATCTGATTTAAGATCTTTTTTGAAAAATATATCTATAGATCTTGTGAATTAGCAAATTAATAATAAGAATTTACAATTAGTGACATACATTGCAAGTGTATAAATCACTTAAATTCAATGAAGTTAATTACATAATTACTCCTATAAATCCTTAATTTTAAATTAAAACTATTATAAACAGGAACTTATTAGTTTATGTTCCAATCAGCATTAAATAAAATTTTTAAAAGTTATATACATTATTAAAATAAATATAAGGAGAAATATCTAAACCATATGGATATGTAGAACCAAATTTTTTATAATTTTAATCCAATCAGATTATATTTATTATTTGAGATCACCATTCCCTGTTCTATCACTCTTTGCTGAATTTCAAGCGTCAATCATCCCTTTATCCAAATTTACAGCCATATAGTCACTAAAATATCTCTTTTATTACAGTTTTTATGATTGTGATCATTATTGTGTAAAATAATTGCTTTTATATCTTTTAGAATGTACTTTATTATCCAACTCTAAATATCGATTATATTCTTCCAATATTCTTATTTTATTTTTTAACTCATTAATAGTAGATTTTAAATCATTATTTTTAGTTGCAATGGCATCACAATCATTGATATGATCAGATAGATTATTAAAATCCTTTTCTCTCATAATTATAATCATATCTTGATTTTGAAATATGTTTTCTTCATCGATGATTATTTGATATCTTTCTTTACTGTATCTCCTGATTTTACCGCTTTTGAGCTTTCTTTTATATGATTCCTGCTGATAAATCACTGATCCTTTAACATATTCCATTTCTACACCTAAATCTATTTTATTTCATAGAAAATTGTGGATAAAAAGATTATATTGATTTTTTTCGTTCTTTGAAGTTTCTTCTAGGACATGTAACAGTTTATGATAGTTATCGTCTCCTAATGCAAGCGAGAGTTTGTAAATGGAGTAGTTTTAACCAAATGTAAAATATTGTGAAGGCCAGTGTACTCTCATGATAAGTGAAACTCATGTTTTCTGTTTGAATAATAGTTTGTTTCATGATCATTCTCCCTGTTTCTCATTTTACTATTATCATTCCCCAAATGCCCAATTTAGAAAATAAAAACATAGCTAAAATCTGTAGACATATTATCAACACTAATGTAGTTGAAATAAAAACATACTCATTTGTTCCAATTTTTCTTTTACCATAATTATAGAGCTTAGATTCATCTGAATATCCACGGCTAAGCATGCTCATATAAATGGAATCCCCATGTTCATAAGATCGCAGAAACATCATCATTATCGTATAACCCAACTGTTTCAATCTCCACATATAAGTGGTTTTTTTATTAAATATATCGAAGTTTCTGGATTTCTGTGCATTAGTTATCTTAGTTAACTCGTCGTAGAACATGTATAGAAATCTAATCGTAAGACTTAAAATCATAGCAAAATCACGGGGCATACCCAGCTTCAGGAAGGAGTCCACCACTTCCTGCATGGAGCTAATGGAAGAGAGGATTACAACTGATGTTAACGTTACTATGATTCGTGAGAATAAGAGTGCTCCAAATAATATCCCCTCAAATGTTATGTTTATTCCAAATGGTAAAGCGTAAATAACGGTTCCATGGGTTATAAATGGCTGGAAAGCAATAATGAAAATAGTGAAGGGTAAAAGTAACAATATTCTCATAAATACTCGTTTAAATGATATGGTTGACAAATAAATCAATAATAGGAGATAAGCCTCTAATACTACTAAAACTATTATTTGTGTGCTGAATACAGCGTAAAATATTATTAGCATTAAAAATATTAGTTTGACCCTTCCATCTAATGAATGAAGGATGCTTTCCTTCAGGATCTCTGTTTCAATAATGTTTAATGTTTCTGTCATTCCCATATTTTTTCTCCAATATAAATTCCAATTAAAATAAAAATTTTAAAAAAAAATAAAAATAGGAGGTTTATTTACCTCTTTTTTTATTCTATTAATTACTTGAACCATTTCCTGATTTAAACCATCCAGCTACAGTAGCTAAGCCAACCATGGCCAAAAATGCTATCAGTGTGCCCAATACGATAGACACCACCCCTCCTATTGGAGATTCTCCTAATGCAGGTATTAAATAGTCTGGTAAAGGCGCTTCAAACATTGGTTCTGGTTCAGGGTTAGGTGCTAATTTTTCTGCAGCACTTTCCAACCCGTCAGGATTTGATGAAGCTAAAAACGGTGCAAGAATAGCTATTAATAAAGCAATTGCTAATCCGCCCAATACAAACTTTTTGTTTTTAGGACTCATTTGTTCACCTCGGCATCTACTTTATTCCATGGAAGTAAATCTGGTCTTACTCGTTGAATAGCTAAAATTGCTACTACAGTTATTGCTCCTTCTGCGATACCTATCACTGCATGATAGAGACCCATGAAGAATAGACCTAAATTAACTGGGAACGTTCCGGCAAGTGCCATTTCTATAGCCACTGCCAGTGCAGCTACAAATAGAGATGCCCATCCTGCTAAGAATATTGCCAGCCATAAATTTAGTTTTTGAAGTGCTTTAAATACTCCAAAACCTGTAAAACCTGCAATAACACCCATATCAAGGATATTCGCACCTAAAGCTGTGATTCCTCCGTCTCCAAAGAAAAAACCCTGTATAGTCAATACTACTGCCAGTACAAGTACTGCTGCCCATGGGCTGCCAAATATAATTGCCACTAATGCCGCACCCAACATGTGTCCGCTGGTTCCCCAAGGTATAGGGATATTCATAGCTTGTATCGCAAAGATAAACGCAGCTAATACTGCAATCATTGGAACACGTTTTTCATCAAGATTGTCCTTAGCCCAGTTTAGAGCAAAATACAATGCAACTATTGTAATTATATAATATATGCCTGCTTGCAGTAATGGTAAAAAACCATCTGGTATATGCATATTTTTATCCTCCTTTTTATTTTCATTAAATGGCGAAAGCTAACGCTATGACAGAATTAAGAGTAATAATATGCCACTATTTTAAGGGGAAAATGTAATACCCACTTAAATTTGCTTTAACACCTTTAAATCACGTTAATAGTTTCAACTTTTATAATATAAATGTATGGGTTGGTATTACTAAACTATTCTTTTACTAAATAAATTTATTACTTTTTATTACTAAACTCGAAATTCATATATTTAAAGTAATAATTAAATCTTGTTTTACGTATCAAAACTGATTTTAGAACCCATCTAATGAAATTTCATAACTAAAATTATTTAATCAAATCTTATAAATAATGACTTTTATTAATATTTTATGATATCCATCATCTGATTTCTACATTTCCTAAATCTTATAATCCATGGGTACTATTTTTTAATGAAAGCTTTTTTCAGGATTTTCCCTAAATTATTTATGTCCAATTTAAGATTCAACCTTCAACCATGATTAATTTACCCGTTTTAGGGTCTTTATACACTGTTCCCATTTGAACATAACCCTTTCCTTGACCTGATTGACTTTGTGGGGTGTCATTTACTTCATTTCCCTGCTGAATTTCTGCAGCTTTTTGCATTGCTTGCATTGTCTGTTTTTTTTGTTCTGGAGATGCATCAGAGAAAACAACACTCTGCATATTCCATGAAACCACCAGAAATATTAAAAATCCAACAGCAAGAACCAGCATGGCATCTACAAGATTAGCTGAACCTGCCATGGGGTCTTCATCTTCACTGTTAAGCAACCGGCGCTTTTGCCTTCGAAGCATTGTCTAACACCTCCAATACTGATTCTGATAATGTTTCAAGGGTGGTGAGGTTGTCCTCATACCATCGTTTTCTGACCTTGGAAATCACATAAGCAATACCTCCTGCAGCTAACCCCACTACAGTAGTATCAAATGCAATTATTATCGCCTGAGCAAGCCCATTAATATCACCAGCACCTAAAGCAGCTAATCCAGGTCCCATTGGTATCAAAGTGCCCATTAATCCAAGTGTGGGCCCAAGTCTTGTTACTATATCTGTTTTTTCAAGACTTTTAGCTATTTTAAGCTCTTCATTTTCAATTAATTTTCTTGCAAGAGCTTCTCTGGATTTAGAACCTATATTAGTCGATCCTGCCAGTTTTATTAATATTTCTTTGTGGTTTTTGGGTAAATCACTCTTTTCAACCACTTCCATTATGTTTTCAGGAGTGCCGGGATTGGAAATATCTTTTATGATTTTTTCCACTTTTAAAACGTCGAATTTGATTCTACTTGAATACTCTGAGATAAGACCTCCAAAACTAACTATCGCATAAACCATAAAGGCTAAAAGACCTATAATAACTGGTATAAGGAGGCTTTGCGATATCACGTGTAAAACTGCTGCTAACATGTCACTTCCTGGAATTGCTACCATTAAATCACCTTGTTTATCTTTGTATTAAATAACTCTTCTTTTTTGTTAAATAGAATCCTGTAAATGCCATTATCATTACAAATAATACTGCATAAATGAGTGTTTCTATGGATACTAAATCCATTGGGCTCATTGGGGATTGAAGGACTATACTTATATTGGGAATAACTATAGCAGATGCTAAAAAGTAAAATCCCACAAAAAGCATGAAATTACCCAGTAAAACCGGGTAAGGCTTTTTAATAACTCTTACTATTAAATCAGACGCAAAATAAAATATAATTATAGTTAAACTCAAGAAAACTGCTGCGTATTGACCTATAAAAGCTGTTGAAACCCCTATAAATGGAGAAGCTAGTACAATTGCTGCTACAACCGCTCCAAAACAGCAAGGACATGGTGCTATCATTGCTGCACATGATGCTTTAGCATGGTTTTTCCGGTGCACCTTCCATTCTCTGATAGTGTGGAAACCTGCATATATGATAACAACTGCCATTGCAAGAAATATAGCAAAATTGTAGTCATATACAACTTTATAAACAATATCAGTGTATCCTGAAATTAAAAATGTCAAAATATATATTCCTACACCGTATCCTGCGGCTATAGCTACTGCTGCTTTTCTTGAAAGACCTGCAAATCCTGTTGCAAGTCCAATTTTTACACCAAACACTAAAACTGCCGATAATATCCCTAGTTGCCATAATAGTTCTAACATAATAATCATTCCAATTTTTACATTATCTGCATATATAATACTTTCTATTTACATTTTATTATTACTTTTTAGCTTTATTTCAGCCTTTTAGTAATACTAATCCACTTATTATTACTCATATACCATTTATAATCCCATATTTATTACTAAACAAAAAATAAGTGAAATTACGGCTTAACTCTAATTACATCCTAAATATTTGTTTAAAAAAGAAAAAAGCCTCGAAAACTATGTTTTCGGGGCACTCGAAACTCTCAAACCTTCGGTTTGGAGTGCAAAACTAAAATTTTGCTAACTTCGTTTCGAGGTTCAGGAAGCACAGCAAACAAATCTTCGATTTGTTGCATCAAAATCATAGATTTTGATAGTTTCCTTCAACACCAAAAATCACAGACTTTCGAGTGAAAAAAATTTTTTTATCTTCTAAAGAAGCTCAATATATCCTCCCTAAAGTAACCAACACCAACTAAACCAATTAGAAGCACAACCCCAATAATTGCTGCTATCGGCATTCCAGTTTCTGAAGAACTTGAAGAAGAATCAGATTTAGAAACCTCATAAGCCTTCTGCTGCCCTTGATCACCTGGACTTTGGCCTGCTTCTGACTGTTGTTGATTATCGCTGCTTGAGGGATTGTTTGAATTTGCCGCTTCTACCTGTTTTCCATAAGCTTGACCAGAGCCAGTTTGTCCTGTTGGAACCTGAGTATTTGTCTGACTTGGAGCAAAAGACGGATTTTTAGTAGCCTTGTATATCTGTGCATTGAACTGAGCTAAAATATCCGGGTTCACGTACTGAGTAGCCCATTCAATCATAGCCAGGTTACCACAACTGCAATCGCAACAGGCTACACCACTTTGAATTGTAGTTTGAGCCCATTTATTAGCCACCATTTTCAATGTAGCGTCATCGGTCTTCCAGTAACCTTTATGAGCCATTTCAAGAAGGGTTCCTGTAAAACTGATCATTGCATAGGCGTTGTTTCCTTTAGAAAGCCATTCTGTCACTCCAGTATTGTGCTGATCCAGCAAATATGTTTTCACTGTTTCATCCCACATCCAGTTTTCCATAATTTCAGGAGTGGTTATCTGCCATCCTTTCATGTTAGATATGAACTTATTAGAAAGCTCTCTTGCACCACTGTAATCCTCACCCATCATCCCTTTAATCCACTGTGGGTTTAAGTAACGGGTTCTAAGTTCGTTTCCCATGAATTCTTTTAAAGACATGACCTTTGGGTTAGTTTTATCAGCATATGACAGTACTTTTAGATCTGGTGCTTTTCCATTGTTAGCTCTTTTTATTCCCATTGAAAGCCCACCAAAGTAGTCAAAAAAGTCGTCATTATCCAATACTCCATATAAATTAGAGCTTCTACTGTGATATGCTGTAGTAACACCTTTAAGAAGGTCTTTGAATAATCCAGTGTTAGCTGTTCCCCAATTTCTTTCAGTATAAGAATGCCCCATTCTCTCTAGGTAAAGATCTGCAACTTGATCTGTACTGTTCCATGTCCATGATTGTCCTAATGCTTTATTAACTCCTGCACCATAATCTCCTGTTGGTGGACCAAATATACGTGTGATTGCTAGTTCTCCTGCTTGATCAGCAGGGATACCTTTGCTAATAAGGTCTCTAACTGTTTTAATCCAGTGTTTTGCTATGTAATTGCTTTCAATTGAGTCATTACATTTAATATTAGTTGGAAATGTGCCATTGGTTGAATATGATGCCCTTATTAGTGGATCAATAGCATAGTTGAGACTTCCTTTGATGTCATTGTTTTGAGGATCATTGACAATGGTATTGTAAGATGAAGCTAAAGCAACACGATAAGATCTGTCCATGTTAACTAAAAGTTTTGGGAATAAATCTCTGAAAAGCCCACTTGTAGTTGTTATTACATCGATCCTTGGCCTTTCTGTTACTGGTGCAAGCCCTATTTTTGCTCTTTCATTATTTAAATCTGTAAGAAGAGTGCTTAGAGGTGTCGCTTGCATTTTTCCTGTACTTCCTCCAGTTAACCATTTTTGAGTTGGTTCTGGTTCCACTCCTAACATCCTTAAAACAAATGATGCCATAGTACCATCGTCTCTGGAAGTTTCTACACACCAAACCACTGCAGCTATTTTTTCAGGGAATTTTCCCGAGTCATATTGGGCTAAAGCCATATCTGCAAGTTTTTTACCTAAATTCCACGCATCTTTTGTAGGTAACTGATTGTCATTAAGTGAATAAAAGTTTCTACCAGTTGGAAGAGATTCATTATTTCTTATTGGATCATTTCCAGTTCCAGGAGACACATAACTTCCATTTAAAGACCTTAAAAGTGATTTCATTTCATTGCTGAAACTGTCATTTATTAGTTTTTTATAGTTATCTACTGTTCCCCCATTCACTGATACCATTATATTTGCTAAATCCTCTATTTCTGTGCTGTTCCACTGTTTCCCAAATGTATGAAGTCCAATTGGGATTAATGTATTTTCCATTTGTTCCAAGTAGTTGTGTATTTTGTCCATATCTGCATCAGTCAGGTTATTTAAATCTTTTATGCCTAATTCCGTGGCTAAATTAAGTTTATTCACCACATCCGCTATCCGTGCTTTATACTGTGCCTTAAGCAGTGGGAGATCATCATTTTTGTGATCTTGATACCAGTCCACATCTGATTTTAAGTTTACATATCCTCCATAGAGTTCCGTAGACTTCATTGGAGGGATTAAATGATCTATAATAACTGAATATCCTCTTCTTTTGGCCTGAACTCCTTCTCCCACACCATCCATATTATAAAGGTATATTGAAGGCGTGTTTCCTGCTGTAATATCAGAGTAGTCAAATTGAGTCAGTGCCACTTGTTTATGAGGTAGCCATTCGTATGTAGCGTGTCTTCCCATATGAATCTGAGCATCAGCGCCAAATTTCGTGTTTATCCATGCATACCAAGCAAGATACTGGTGATGTGGAGGTACTGCAGTATTGTGGTAAAGTTTAGCTGCATCAGCTTCCCATCCTCTTTGAGGTTCAGGACCCATGTAAACATTTCCATAGTACATTCCCGGAATTACTATGTAATCTTTACCATTTTTTTTCACAGTCATGATGTTTCCTGGTACGTCTCCCCAACCACTAAGTCCTGCCATATTCAGTGTTTTAAATTGTTCCTTTGCAGTGTAGAAATCGTTCCATTTACTATTATCTCCATCGATCACAGATTTTAATGCTGTATTCATTTGATTAATGAGTTGGTTAGCCTGAGATGATTTTTCAGGGAATGTATCCGCAAGACTTTTCATCTCAACCGTCCATTTATCTATAGCAATTTTAGTTGCATTTTTTGAGCCAGTGCTTATTCCTGCCTTGGTAATTTCTTCAATATATCCTGTAGGACCTTCAATTACTTCCTTTTTAGCAATAGGGTCCAGTGTATTAAACCATGCTTTGTACTCTTCAACATCCCATAAAACTGTGTTAGGATCATTAGCTAATTTTTCAAGCTCTCCAGGTGCCCAACTAGCAACATTTATGCCTCTAATTGTCATATTGCCAACAAGTGCACTTTCATTGTTAGGAATATCTCCTACATTGTATCCTTGAGACTTCAAATTTTGTAATATGTTCAAAATACTCTCAGGAACGTTTAGATAACTGGCACCAATGTTCTGTTTCCCTGGAGGGTAATTATAGTACACCATAGCAATTTTCTTGTCAGTGTTGTTCATTTTTTGAAGCTTTATCCAGTTATTTATTCTGTCAGCTACTTTCTCTACTCTATCTGGAATTGGCTTAAAACGTGATATAGAAGCACCAGTTACAGTATCAGTGGAATTTTCACTTGAAGCTAAAAATGTAGGTTCAATTATTCCCTGAGTTTCCTGCATTGCTATTTTATAATAGACTTCATTCCAAGGGAGCCCTTCTTGTGATACCAACCATTCACCCTCAGTTCTTTTATCTGTTCTCATTGCTTTGTATACTGGAACATTTAGATCTTGAAGAAGTTGATTTGTTTTGTTATTCCCTAAAGCAAAGTCAAAAAAACTTATAATCCCATTTATTTTATTTTGAGGGTCAGTGAAATATTTTACCATAGATGAATGGACACTATCTCCTGAAGAGCCTACTATTGGTATAACATTAAGTCCTTTAGCAGTTAAAGCATCTATCATAGCTTTAAAGTGATCCATATTTCCATTTAATACATAGCTAACATCATCAACTAATCCAACTGTTCCAGCATTCGGATTTTTGGAATATTGAGCCAAATAGTCGTTTATGTTGGTAAATGTCTTACCATCTCTGTAGATCATTTCCTTTTGGGTAACAATATAATCTTGAGGACCCCATGCAGGATTCCATGTTCCACCATTTGCAATTTCGTATTCTTTTATAGCGTATTTAAACTGGTTTTCAAAGTTCTGCTGCCCTTTTTGTGTGTAATATAATGCAAGATCAATCCATTGAACTGCATTTGGACGGTAGTTTGAGCTTGAAGTGTCATTCCACTGCGCTTTTTTTGAATTAAGTGCAGTAATATTACTTCCTTTAACTGCATCTCTTAAAGATTTGATATCTGTATCTGATATCCCCTCAAAAAGATTTTTATTGTTTATCCGACTTAATTTGGTCAAATTATTATCTGCTCCTGGACTTTCCAACATTATGACGTCTTTATTAGTCAAAATGCTAGTGTTCAGATTGATTAAGTTCCATAATCTAGTATCAACTGTTGCTGATAGCCATTCACCGATTATTATTTGGGAATTTTTTATCAAGGCAAGGAGATCTGAATCAGACATAACTTCAACTTGTTTGTATGAACGTATTTCAAATGTAACGGGAGTATTTGAAGCCAAAGGCGGATTTAGAAGGTTCATTACTGCTTTTGCTGCATCATTGATTGATTTAATGTTGGCATCTGAACTTATAACAAAAATTTTAGGATCTACCAGCCCATTAGTTATATTTAATTGTGTATTGTTTGAACTTGAATTATTTTCAACATTCATTGTATTCTCGTTTAATCCAGTTTTTTGTACTTCATTTCCATCTGTTTCAGTTTGAGAGATAGAATAATCCGTTGAACCTCCAGGATCACCTACTTGTGATGTATCTTGAGCCACAACAGGACTAAACATAGTTAGTATGAAAACAAAGCAAATTATCAACGAAGTTATTTGTTTTTTAATACTTTTCACCTCCTTTTTATTTATAAAGGAGATATTTAGGTCTTCCCAATATTTAATACTTGTTATTACTTAATTATTATTACATTTTTGTCTAAATCCAATGAATTTGTAATAAAAAAACAGTAAAATTATTACAAAATACTTAATTAAAACCCATTTCTTAATAACTGCAATCTTCAACCCATTTGAAACCACGAAAATAATGATAAAAAATTAACCATAAAAAAACAAAAATTAAGCCATTAAAAACTGTTTATTTTAAATAAAACAAAATAAATCACGCTTTTATAATTTATAATTGAATAAAAAGTTAAAATTCTCGAAATAATCAAATATTAATTGAAAAAACGCCTTAAAAGGAGCAGATACGCCAAAAAAATATTAAACCTATCTAAACAGAGAGTATTACTGAAAAAGTAATAAACATTAAAAGACAGTGCACTAAAAAATCCATAAAAAAGAAAAAAGAAATTATAAATACTATGAAATCTTCTTTTTCATCCAAAAAACACCGCCCGCAAGACCCCCTATTACACCAATCAGAATTCCTGCCAAAAATGGTGTTAAAAAGCCCCCACTAGTGTTATTTGCAGTTAAAAGAGTTAAACCATTTTTAATGTCAATTTCATCAGCAGAACATACAAATATTCTATTGTATAAGTCGGGATTCTTGGATAAAAATTCATTAACTGTATCCTGGTAAGCCACTGCAAGAATTCTCTTATTGGAATTAGAAAGCGCGTGTTCCAACTCATGAGAAACATCAGCATCAGATTTAAAGTTGTATACCGTAACATTTAATCCCATTTCATTTCCCACTTTTTTTGCCATTATTCCAGTTGAATTATCAGCAATTACAATGGTCGATTGTGGTGTTATATCCACTCCATGAGCGCTCACAGGAACTATCATTCCCAATAAGATTATTAACAGATATATTGCTTTTATTTTCATATTTAGAATCTCCATTTTAGATTTTATCTAATTTTAACAAGTCAGGCTTAATTTTAGAAATGAAGGATATGATAAATACGTTGGCAACACCTTCAATAACTGCAACAAACAAATAAAACGGAATTAATGTCGCTGCCAGCATTTCTACGGTTGCAACACCTGCTGCAAGCAGTATCAAAACATGGGATATTGTTGCCATAATTATACCCATGAATGTCCCTGAAAACACACCCAGTTTTTCATCGAGACTTGAAATGAGTTTATAAAATATATATGTTGAAAAACTCAACACAACCCCCATAGTCACAGTATTAGCACCCAAAGTGGTTATTCCTCCCATTCCAAGGAATAGGAATTGTACCAAGAAGCATAAAAATGCTACAGTAACTCCAGTTAGAGGGCCAAGCAAAATAACAGCCAAAGGAATCAAGAAAAAATGCATAGGAACACCAAAAGGCGACGGTATAGACAAAGAAGACACAACAACTGTTACTGCAGCAAGAATCGCAGTATTAACGATTTTTTTCTCTTTTTCCTCCGTCTTAGAAAACTTAAAAAAATATAATGCCAATGTAATAATGGCTAAAATCCAGTAAATCCCAGATTGCCATAAAGGTATAAGTCCATCAGGTAAATGCAAAATATATCCTCCCTTTATGATTAATTAATTATATCAATATATTTTAATGTAAATATAAATTCCTTAAAAGATATCCTCTAAAAAAATAACTGAGGAAAAATAAAATATTCTTTAGCAACACTATAAAAAGCCTTTAAAAAAATATCCAATTCCTCCTAACCCCAATGCAATAAATGCACCAATAGCCAAGCTCATCAATTGCTTATTTAAATTATTTGAATCCCTATTAACCTCACTAATATTGGATACTACTTCAACAGGTTGATTATCTCCATTATTTTTGTTTTTATTTGTAGTTTCTGCAGATTCTGTGCTATCTCTACTACTCTTATCTTTTGTGCTAATTTTGCCTTTTTTACTATCTTTATTTGTTGTAACAGCCGTGCTTTGACCAGTATTTTGATTTGAAGTTTGGTTTGATGTAACTTCCTCATAAGGAGTACCATGCCCTGGATGTGCTACTGTGAAACCACAAAAAGTCAAAACAACTGTTATTACCAGTATCGACATGAATAATCTTCTTTTAATGTATATAAGCTCAACTCCTTGAATTTAAAAAAAAATAAAAGATATTTAGGTCTTATTCTGACCCAAATATATTTTTTCTAAAGAATCCTAGAACTAAAAGCCCTCCACATAATATAACACCTACAAATATCAATGCAGTGTTAAGTCCAGAATCTGAACCGGTTGGACCGACCTTTGAAACTTCGTATGCTGCACCTTGCTGTGAACCTGGAGATACAAGTTGACTTGTAACTTCTGTCTGAGTAACTGCACCCACAGAAACTCCAGAATCATCCAAAGAGCCATTACCTATACTTGACTTTCCAGTAGCATGTTTAGAAGTGTTTCCTTGAGAATTTCCAGAGTTAGGGAACAGATCTGCCATTGTTCGAATAGGTAAGCCCTTAACATAATCTAAAGCATTGGTATTAGCAGTTCCACCCTGTTTGATCATGTTGAATTCACTTTCAGTTAACAGTTTTTCATTACTTGCAACAATCTTTGGTACTCCTTTGACTCTGGCATTAGGTTCGCCTTTGTAAATACTGATATATGCTGCTATCTGGGCTTCACGCCGGGCTTCGCTAGTGGCGAGATCTTTTACGTATATATCTGCCCATTTGAAGTTTATAACAAGTACCCTAGCCGTTTTTGTAGTTGGATCCCATATAGCAAATATTCCTTCCTCAGTCGCACCATTTAGAGCTTCAGATGCTGTTTCTTCTTCGAGTAGTCGCTGGTTCATGTAAGTACCTTGTCCAGGAGATACTCCCAATAGATAAACTAAACTATCGTCTTTACAGTAAATACTGGATCCCATGTAGAAATAGCTCTGATTACCAGTTAATGGATAATTTTTCTGTATATAGTCTGTTATAAAGAATCCTGGTTGTACTCCGGGACATGCGTGGTTGTGGAATATGAACGCCATCAGCTGATCAAATGGCGGATCATTTCTCCAGGCATTAGCTATGCTCTGTACGTTACCAAAGTTCCCATCTTTGAACACATTCTTATTGAGTTCAAAGAGTGGTGTTCCTACGAGACTACCATTAGTGTTGAGCGCATTTGGACCTATATCATTCACTTTATGTCCATTTGAGTCGTTACCTACAACAAAACTCTGAGTAGATGGATCATAGCGCATGTATATTGAACTCATGGTCTGGCCATCAATTCCACGCAGGACAAAATCAAACCATAATGGCTTCCATAATCCCATGTGGATTGGTAAAAGAGTGGATCTGCTCAATCGTGACCCTAAAACCTGGTATATGCCATCCCATGTTGCTTCAGTGGTTTGACCGTTTAAATGAACATAACCAGAAGATGTAAGAACTGCCATGTTTTTGTTGTCTTTCTCCAGATCAATGCCTAATTCATCTTTGAATATTTTTTTAGCAAGATTAGCTGCGTTTTCACCGATTCCTTTCATCTGATCGTAAGTTAACTGTCCATTGTTATTTGTAACTGGAGTTGCACCTGCATCAGCTAAGTTAAGACCATTCATATAGTTTATATCCAATCCATGAGCTTCTTGTGCAGGTATACGAACTGTACCATCCGTATTTGTGATATTGGCTTTTGTTCCTACCATATAGTAGTATTGCTGTTCTGTGAGTCCAGTTTTTTCTTTGATAAATTCAACCAGTTGTAAAGGATTATCTTTTAATTTACCTAATATCCAAGTGTTGAATTTTAATGTTTCTAAATCTCCTGTTAGACTTATTCCTGTGTCTTTTTTGAATTCTTGTTGGTTTTCTTCACGTTTAAACCTCATAACTATGAGGTCGCCTAAATTAGTTTTTTCATTCCATCTGATGAATCCTATCATGTTGTCTTTAGCACCAGTAGCACTGGTATTGAATCCCACATATCCGCTTTTACCTGGTGTAGCATCTAAAAAGTACATTACAGCATCATCATCAGAGTCACCTGGAACTCCTATAACCTTGTAAGAAGTTATATCATTAGGAGAACCTGGCCCTCCTGCAGTTTCTTGTATTGGTGGGTATTTATTAAGTAGTGCCTGTGTTATGGTGTATCCACTGATTGTTCCTTGACAAACATGCCCATGGAAAGCTGCTTCTCTTAATAAATCTGAAGGAGCTCCATTATTCCATGCATTAGCCAGACTTGCAAAGGAATATGCATTTTCACCACCTACTTTCGCAATTAAATTATTCCATTCAGCACGGCTCATGTTTTCAGAAATAGTGCCTATGTAAGATGGATCTATAGAACCATTACGGAAACATACTGCATTTAATGCATTTCCATTTTTGGCCACAAATAGGAAATCCACTGGATCTACTGCTGTTTGTCTGAGCATCAGTAAATTACCTTTACCATAGGTTATTTTACCATTTGAACCATTTAAAATACCTTCAATACAATCCTGACTGGTTTTACCGTTGATTTTAGGCACACCTGCAGTGGTTATAGCCAGCACTTTTTCTGAACCTGCAAAGTTCAGTATTTGGTCTGCTTTGGCTGTAACTTCACGACCTAATTTGTAGTTAGCTGTTGCCTGCATGTTGAAATCTGCATTGCCATATAAATTAGAGTCTGATGGATTGCTAAGATCATGGGATACTCCCACTTGTTTTGTTTGAACTATATAGCCTGGTGCTGAAACAGTAATATTAAATTTAGTACCGTCCACTGCTCCAGGATAGATAAAACTCAGTTTATAACCATTAAAAACATTATCATATGTTTTCGTATGGTCTATATGTGCCCCGTTAACGTCTTTAACCTTTATTTCAGGGTTAATCCCATTATCTGAAGGATATTCATAGTTTACTTTCACACCTATTATTGGATCAACTGGCTGTCCACTTCCAGGAGAAGATGATTGCAATTGATCTAAATCCTTGTTTTCACCTCCTACTGTTGATAAGTCTTCAGCAGATGCTGTTCCACAAATACATAGAGTGAAAAGAACTGCAAATACAATTAAAGCTATATGTCCTTTTATTTTTTGTTTCTTAATACTTATCACCTCCTTTTTATTAGTAAATAATAGGTTTGAAAAACACCAATATTTAATACTTGTTATTAATTTTATATTATTACTTTTAAGGCTAAACCAACAGTTTTTGTAATAAAAAAAGGATAAAATTAATAATATTTACTTGAATTACCCTTATTTTTTAATAATAACCCTCCAAGATCATTTAGATAGATTAAAGTAGATATAAACAGTTATTAACTAACTATCATATTTACAATGAATGTAAAAATCTAATTTTTGAATTAAAACATATAAATAATCTAATAAACCATAAAACATGGCAATAAAAATTTATAAAAAAGAATAAACATAATTAAACAAATAAAACACGACAAATACTCCCTAAAACCCTTAATTAATCCTCCAAAAATTAATCAAAAAGTAATACTAAGTATTATTACAAAAAGTATAAAATAATCCTAAAACTATATTAAAAAGTAATAATATGGAACATAACCAACAACTTTTCTATCAAATAAAGCTAATTCAACCCGTATAAAATCCTTAAAAAAGAAAATTTATATTTTATTTCAATTTATAGGGCATCATAATGATACATTTGAGCTATGAATGTTAGATGCCCTATATTTTGATTTGGGGGCAGAATCTAAAATTTATATTAGATTCCATTTTATTGAAATATGGAGGGTTGTAATGGAAAAGCCGTCGAAAATCAGAGATTTTCGGGGCTGCACAGTTAAATTAACACTTGAAATTTAATTTTTTTAACCAGTTTTACCATTACAATCATGGATTAGTGCTTTTAATATATAATACTTTCTATTTATTTTGTATTATTACTAAAAGGGCAAGATCCCCCCTATTCTTAATACTTCACAAAAAAGTAATAAATTAAAATATTTTTAATATTACATCAAATCCTTTTTAACAAAAATAAGGTTTTCATCATAGCTTAAAGTGTATTCATCCCTACTCCAATTGAGTTTTTTTATAATTCCACCTATAATTTTCAAATTATCTTCATTATAGGGAAAAGTTACCCATGCTATGCACGTACCTTTCTTATCAAAGTCAGAATATATATTTATAAGTTTTATAATTGCCTGTGTCTCAAATAATTCATTATTTCCCATTCTACTGCTCCAAAGATTTATTTTATATGGCATTTTAACATTAGAAGTGCCAATATCTCAGGGTTTAGATTGGTATTTTCCTTTTTCATTTCCCCATATTTTATTTTTTAGGAGGAAACCAATGGCAAAGATAAAAATTAATACACAAATCACGCACTTTTAGTTTTTGTAATACTATATTGTCTCTTTGCCATTACAAACAAAGATTAGCTCTTTTAATATATAATACTTTCTATTTGTATGGTATTATTACTATAGTGGCCAATTTATGCAAATAAATAATAATAAACTAAACCTACAAAACCAAATTATAAAACAAATAAATAGTGAATTTAAAGTATTTTAAAATAAATCCAAATTTAAACATTTAATAAGAATATACATGTTAATTTCAGTATATACTCATTTATTAAAAAGAATTTAATAAAATAATTATTCTAAATAATTTTCTTCGATTGCATCAATTACACATGGCGCATTCCAACCTATAACCTCTGCTGCAATTTCTTCAAGCTCTGGAGGTACGTCTTCCATTCCATACGGCCTTATAACAATAATAGGCTTATTTAATTTCATTGAAATATCAATTTGATTTTTTATAATATTATTATAATTATTATACAATCCTGAAAGAATTATAACTACATTTGCTGATTCTATCTGCTTTTGAAGCTCTTTTTCTTCAAGTTTATCTTTTTTGAGTATGCTGAAATTTTTATATTCAAATTCATGAGCAGATGAAAGTTTTTCATTTATTAAGTCATATTCCTTTTCATTTTCGCCGATGTGGCTTATAAATAGTTTATGAACCTTTAATTCTGACTCAAACATGATATTATACTCCAAAATTACATTGATTTATAGATATTTAAATTTGAAAACATTTATTTCTATCTAAAAATATAATTTAAAAAAAAATAGTTTATAGACTTTAAATTCAAAATAAGAAGTAAATTTAATTAATTTAATAATAAAAAGAGGTAGATATTCAGTTGTAACGAATTACAACTGATTATATCCTCCAAATTGGTTTATATTCCTTATGCTAATAGGGCTGAATTATGTTGATTAAACAAACATAGAATTATAGCCGTAAGCTCTATAAGGAACTGTTACCCATCTTCCGTTTTGGTTTAGCTGAACAGATCTGTGCTTACTGGAATAACTTGTTCTGTACTGAACTACTCTTGAAGAGTATCCTGCTGATTGGAATTGACTGTTAAGATATTCACTCATAGCCCAGCAATCCCCTGCTCCTGCACTTTGCATGGAAGCAGCAGAGCTTACACCGCGCCTATATCCATATCTTGCACCAGATTTCATTATGGAATCTGTTGTTCCGTCACTTACAAATCCAGCACTACTTGAAGAATAACTGCTTCTTTTGTATCTGGATGCTGCTTTAACTTTTCTGTACTTTGATTTTTTGGATTTCTTGTAAGTAGCTTTTGTTTTCTTGTATTTCTTAGTAGTTTTAGCTTTTCGAACTGTTTTTGCCTTAACCTTTGTCTTAGATGCTGCGTTTACTTCTAAACCGCTTTTATTATCATTTAAACCAATTTTTAAATTATTGTCCACAGTTTGGTTTTCTGCTGCCCCTCCTATTGAGGGAAATATGCACATTGCCATAGCTAATGTTAGTAACAACGCACACGTTTTTCGTCGCTTAATTTTACCGCCTCCGTGTCCACTAGTATTAAAACACCTACTTGGGACTTTTTGGACAAAACATATAGTGTCTCAATATCCCATATAAAGGTTTTGATTTTTTTATGAAAAAAACGCATCCATAGCTCTCTTTTTTAGATTTAAGACTCTCTTAAAGAGTATTTAAAGGTAGGATTATAGAGTAGCACTCCTCGTTTGTATTTTTAGTATATTAGCCTTAATTATACCCTATTTTAAAAAATTGCCACGAATAGAAACTATTTTAATTCAAGATGTTATGGTCAAATTATATATGATATAAGTTGCCCCTCCCCTTTATAGTTACAAGAAATTTAACGCCTTAAATCCTAAAAATAGAAATATTTGCAGCTTATTAAACATTCTAACATATTAAAACCATTTTTAATAAAAATAGTTGGAATTCTGTTATTTTAGTTATTAATCTAAATTTTTATTATTTATTTGAATAAAACACAAATTAAAGCTTAATCAAATCCTGATCAAATATAGATATAATTTATATGAAAACAATATATACTACTACTTTTTATAACTAAATTTTATTATTAGTGGAAAAGGATTGAAATGTTTTTATCTAAATTAATACCTCTTAAAGAAGCACTGGACATAATAAATGGTTTTAATGTCAAAATATCGGTTGAAAAAATATCTCTTAAAGATACATATAATCGAGTGCTTGCAGAAAACATTGAATCACTTTTAGATTCCCCCTCTTTTGATAATTCAGCCATGGATGGTTATGCCCTAAAAGCAGAGGATACATTTGGATTTTCACAAAGTAATCCTACATATTTAAAAGTTGTTGACAGTATTGGTGCAGGAAAAGCATCAAAAATCACAGTAAAAAATGGAGAAGCCATAAAAATTGCAACAGGAGCACCCATACCTCAAGGAGCAAATGCTGTTTTGATGGAAGAGTATACACAAAAAAAAGAGAATGATTTAGAAGTTTCAAGTACAGTTGCACCGGGTGAAAATGTTTCTTCCAGGGCTGAAGACTTTAAAAAAGGTGATTTACTCTTAAAATCTGGAAAAAAATTAAGGCCACAGGATGTGGGAATAATAGCCTCTGCCGGATACAGTGAAATAACTGTTTTTAAAAAGCCACGAATAGGTGTCATTACCACTGGTAGCGAGCTTGTAATGCCAAAAACTCCATTAAATGAGGCAGAAGTTATAAATTCAAATTATTACACATTAAAAGCGCTGGTAGAAAGCACTCAAGCAATCCCTGACATTACCCATTGTGTTGATGATGCTAACAAAGTTAAAGATCAAATTAAAACATTTTTAAAATCCTGTGATGCAGTAATAACCACTGGAGGCACTGCAATTAGTAAAGGAGATGTTGTAGTGGACGTAGTTAGTGAATTAGGTGATGTTTTAATTCATGGTGTTGCCATTAAACCAGGAAAACCTTTTGGGTTCGGAATGGTTGATCAAACTCCTATATTCATGCTTTCTGGCTATCCTGTAGCTTCAATGGTACAGTTTGACGTTTTTGTGCGTGATACTCTCCTTAAAATGCAACAAATTTATAGAAAACCTCCCATTATTAAAAAAAAAGCCTCAAGAAAAATTGCATCATCTCTGGGAAGAACCGAATATATAAGGGCAGATACCGATGGAAATTCAGCCTATCCCCTTAAAATTAAAGGATCAGGAATTATAAGATCCATGGTGGAGTCTAATTCTTATATTATAATAGAAGAGAATGTTGAAGGTATTGAAAAGGGTGAAGAGTGTAATGTTTTACTTTATGAAGCTCTAAATGTTTGAAATTAATATGATAAAAAAAATAATTAGAATATTTGAAGGTGATTAATTGAACGTTTTATGGTATTATGCAATTGCATTCATTGTTATATGGGTTTTAGCCCTATTATTTAAAGATAAATTAAAAATAGACATTAATGGTCCTCTTTTAATGAGAAGAACCGGCCGGATGAGGGATCTTATTGATAGAATTGCCCAGAAGAGTCCCAGATTCTGGCGAATATTCATGAATATAGGAATTCCTGTAGCAGTTTTTTTTATGGCATATACCTTTTATTTAATTATATTAGCTTCTACAATGATATTTCAAGCCCCCCAGGTAGTTCCTATACTGCCTGGAGTTGATTATCCTGGGAATCCGTTATTTTTACCTCTGGGTTATGGATTAATTGGACTTGTAACCGTAATTATTGTTCATGAATTTGCCCATGGAATTCTTGCAAGAGTAGAAGGAGTAAAAATTAAATCCATAGGTGTTCTTTTATTCACCATTATACCTGGTGCATTTGTTGAACCCGATGAAGAAGAAGTTAAAAAAGTTTCCAGGCTTGCAAAACTCAGAATTTACGCCGCAGGATCTATATTTAATCTTAGTCTTGCAGCCATTGCATTGGGAATTCTTTATATATTAAGCAGTTTTTTCATTCCTGCCGCATTCCACTCTGAAGGAATTACAGTAACAAGCGTGGTTCCAAAAAGCCCGTCAGACGGTATTTTAAAGGAAGGAATGATTATTTACAATATAAATGGTCAAGATATAAAAAATATCACCGAATATGCGCAACTTAGAAATAATACAAAAATTGGTGATATTTTAACCTTTAAAACGAACCAGGGAACTTTTACCATTAAAACATTGCCCAATCCCAATAATTCAACTTTAGCTTATGCTGGATTTAGGTCTGCAGATAATTTAGTTTTAAATAAAGGTGTTTCTAACACTTATGGAGATATAATTCCATGGATCCTTTTCTATCTTAAAGAATTATTTACATGGATAGGTATATTAAATCTCGCTGTTGGAACAATCAATTTACTTCCAATAAAACCTTTAGATGGAGGATTAATCTTTGAAGAGCTTTTAGGCTATAAATTATCCAAAGAAACTGTTAGACCAATAGTTAACACTATATCATATGTTTTAATCGCGATTTTAGTGGTGAATATTGTTTATGGAATTGGAAGAGGTATTCTACTTTCAATTTAATTTTTTTTCTTTTTTTCACAATTAAAACAAAAATATGTTGCCCTATTAGTTTTGAAAATCTTGCCACATTCTTTACACATCACCTGTCTAAGCTGCGAACCTGCTCTTTCTACAGCTCTATCCTGGCATTGGCACCTTATTCCAACCATTATCTTTGATTCTCTAGTTTTTTTCCTCTTAACCATTATACCCTCTAGAAACTTAAAATCTGGTCAAATTTTTCCATTATATTTATAACTAAATCATCGTAACCTTCAAGTAGCATTATTCCACCTATTAAATCGTCTTTTTCAATGCCTCTGGCTTTTAAGTCACCTGAATTTGCATAAATTTGCGTATTTTCAATTAATTTTTCTATTTCACCCTGATTTGAATGTCCTTTCCTTGCACTAAACACTCCATTACCTATAAAATAAATAGAAATTTCTTCCTTTCCATGATATATATTCGCAAATTCCAGGAATGTTTTAAATCCTTCTTCTGCAGGAGTTTTAGTTAAAATAAGTCCAATATGCATGTTGTATTCCCTTATTGAGTGTCTATTTATAAAAATTATCTTTTTTTCATTGATTATGATTTCCAGCCGAGTATTTCCATTATTTGGATTCCTACTGTAGATTTAAGGCATTTTACATTATTCATATATCCCATTTCATGTAAAAGCATGCATTCATTGAGTTTACACTCTCCTGAAAGTAGTTTCATTGCAAATGCCATGCATGTTTTTTCCCCACATTCTTCACAGTCAGTTTGAGGCAGGCAGCTATAAATTGAAAGAGGACCTATTTTAGACAATTTTTCCTTTATTAACCTATAATCTACTGATTTTCCCTCTTTATGTTCTACATGTGTTTCGTTTATTATGGCTGTTATTTCTTTGATTATTTCAATAGATTCCTCTTTGGTGTTGGTTTTGTTCATACTGACTTTTCCAGAGGGATAAATCGTTATAAGTCGCTCGTAGATAGAAAGAGTTATAACATTTTTCTTTTCAAGATAATTCACCTTTCCTGGAGGGAATTTCGCCATAAGAAGAGGTAAAACATGATGAAGTTCACTGTCAAGCTCCATTAATACACTTATCTGCCCTTCAGATATTATACATGGCTTTATATTTTTAATTACAACTTTTTTTACCAGTACTCCATCCTCAAATAAGTCATATTCCAATTCTTCCATTTCCATTATTTATTCCCCCAACCACCATAACCTTTATAAACCATTAAATATCAAATTAAGCTTTCTAAATTTTTATAACCACTTCTTTAGACTTAGATAATTCATAAAGCTCATTATCATCGATTATTTCAATAGTTTCCATTAAATCTTCTTTATGAATACCTCTTTCTTTAAGGGAATTATTATAAACAAATATATTCCCTTCAGGGAATATTAGATAGGTTAGTTCTCCAACACCTGGAAATTTAAGTCCTTCTGAATTTTGATTATCAATGGCCGCATATACTCCATCTTCAATTAAAACAACATCCGCTACTAGCTGCCTGTTTAAACAAGCTATTTCTACAAAAAATCCGCTAAAAGCATCTTCATATCCATATGGAGCTTTGTTTATTATTATCAAAACTGAATTCATGATTATCAGCTTTTTTTTAGATTTATCCTAAACTTATAACTTTATCACTCGTTTTAATCCATTCAGGAATGTCATAAACAGTGGTTATAGTTATTCCCTGTATATATGGGAATTTAGCATCACATGCATAACCTCTTGCTGTTGCACACCTTACACAGGCCCTTATATCTGCGCCCATTTCCACCAGGGCCTTATATTTTTCTAATACATTAGGAAATGAGTGTGGATTCTGTCCTTTACGTGGTATATGGGTTGCATCCATGTATAAAAACATGTTAACATTATATTTATTATTTAAAGCACTTTTAGCAATTTCATGGGCCATATCTGCATATTGGGAGCGGTACGGGCCTTCTGTTAATATTATGGTCAATGTTTTGGTGCTTTCTTCCATGATTTAATATAATCTCTTTTAAAATAAATAATTGTCCATGAATAATAATGAAGAATATAAAAGCTCATATTAAATTATTGCAAAATAATTCATAAATTCAATTAAAAAAAAGGAGTTAAAGTATTTTAAAGATGACTCAATTTAAACTAATTTTTAAAATAACGTCTTTGGAAAATCAATGCAACATTAACAAGACCTATAAGCACTGGGACCTCAATTAATGGCCCTATAACTGCTGCAAACGCGACCCCTGAACCTATTCCAAAAATTGCAACAGCAACTGCTATTGCCAGTTCAAAATTGTTACTTGCAGCTGTAAAGGATATTGTTGCAGTTTTTGAATAATCTGCCCCTATTTTATATCCTAGATAAAATGTTATAAAAAACATTATTACAAAGTAAAAAAGGAGCGGAATTGCAATACGTACAACATCCAGCGGGATTTGAATTATAAAATTTCCTTTGAGGCTGAACATCACTACAATTGTAAATAGTAATGCTATTAATGTAATGGGGCTAATTTTAGGAATAAATTGGTTTTGATACCATTCTTTACCTTTATTTTTTATTAAAACAAATCTTGTAAGCATTCCTGCTAAAAAGGGAATACCTAAATATATAAATACACTTTGAGCTATTTGCAATATGCTGACATTTACAATACTTCCTTCTAATCCCAATAATGGTGGCAGGACTGTAATAAATACATAAGCATAAACACTGTAGAAAAGTACCTGAAATACGCTATTAAAAGCTACAAGACCTGCAGCATATTCAGTATCACCTTTTGCAAGTTCATTCCACACGATCACCATTGCAATACAAGGAGCTATTCCAATTAAAATTAAACCCACCATATATTCTGGATATCCCCTAAGGAAAACTATTGCCAAAATAAACATTAATATTGGTGCAATTATCCAGTTCTGGAAAAGTGCCAGCCCTAATATCTTCCAATCTCTAAATACATCCCCTAATTCTTCATATTTAACCTTAGCAAGAGGCGGGTACATCATCAAAATTAGGCCAATGGCAATAGGTATACTTGTTGTTCCAACTTGAAACTGATTGATAAATGATTCCACGCCAGGAATAAAATAACCTAAAGACACTCCAATAACCATTGCCAGGAAAATCCATAGTGTTAAATATTTATCAAGGAAACTAAGCCCTTTAGCATCGTATGTTCGCCCTTTAACATCACCAGGATTACTTTTTGACATAAATAAACCTCTTTTTGCTAAAATAATCAATGAACGAGAAAAATACAAACAATTAATTCTCTTTTTTCTTTTTTATTGCATTTTCGAATGCTTCTTTATGAAAATTAGCTGCCATTTCCTTTTTACACTCGTCATCAGCGAATAATCTCATTTTTGGAGCTCTACAAGGATAATGTTGCAGTTTAAGACCTGCTTTAATTGGTAAATCTTCTAAGTCTTGTCCAATCATTTCTTCAGCCACAAAAAATGTTGATCCACATGGGGAGGACCTTAAAACTTCTATATCCACTATTTTATCTCCCTGGCAATTTACTTTGACAATTGGCCTTCCAAATTTAGATACAAATTCATCAAATACTGGATTTCCATTTTCTTGAAGATCACACATGTTTTCAGGACATGTAACATTTCCAAATCGTTCCACCTGATTTTTAAAGCCATCTCCCCTCCATGCAGCCACTATTATCCATTTTACCTTATCATGAAGCAGTTCAACAAGATCAAGGGTGAGATCGGGGTGTAGTGTATAGGTTATCAGTATGTCTGCACCTCGAATTTCTTTAAGGGCATCTTCCGGGATTTCAATATCATCGGCAAACATGGAAGTCGGCTGTTCAAGCTCTATAAACTCTGTATCGAATTCTTTGCTTATGTGGTCATATGCACGTTCCCCATAAGGACCATCTGTTACGATTACAATTTTTAACATATTTTTATCTCCTACGCCCTATTTGAATTATTTAATTTCATCTACTAACGAATTTCGTATCCAATCATTAATTTCATCCCGTATAGCCCTAAATAACTTTAATTTTGCTTTTTTATCGCCGCCAAATGATTTGGGATCATTAAATCCGTGATAAATGTGTTTTTTACCCTTTAAAAACGTAGGGCATGAACCTTCTTCATCTCCACATAACGATACTACATAGTCAAATTCATATTCCTGGAATTCCTTCAGGCTTTTGGATCGGTTTAAAGATGTATCAATCCCTATTTCTTCTAAAACTTTTATTGTAAGAGGATTGATTTCTTTAGGATCAGACCCTGCACTATAAACTTCATAATATTCCCCATAAGCTTGTTTAAATATGCTTTCAGCCATTTGTGATCTTCCAGAATTATTTTTGCAGATGAAAATGATTTTTTTCTTATTAAAAGTCATTTAATCCCCTGATTATAAATGATTAATCTGTCATTTCATTGATCTTCTTTTTAATTTCTAAAACGCATTCTTCGCCAGATTCTCCCAGTCGAGCTACATCTCCCGGCTGCATATTCTTTTCTTGAAGAGGAGTCATTACATTCATGCTTTTAGCTACTTTAACTCCTTTATTTTCCATTATTTTATTCACACACTGGTGTTCACAGCCATTAACTGCAATTATGGGATATTTTTTTATCATATCTTTGAAACCTTCTTTATCTGCCGAAGTAGCAGTTATACAAATAGATATGATGTTTGAAGATTCTTCTACTGTGTCTGAACATGATGCCCGTGCAATTAAGCCATATGGGCTCATTCCATTGCAGGGACACAGTGCAATTTTATCTTTTTCCATTTTTTGACTCCTTTTATATCATAATAACCAATATTTGAAGTTATATCTCTAAATTTTCAATATATTCTAACAGATTATTATTTGAGAGTTTGTAATGAATCCAAAGTCCTTCTTTACGACCTTGAATAAATCCTGCCTTTTTTAAAACATTTAAATGATGAGATATGGTAGATTGAGGTTTATTTAGTGCCATTATTATTTCACATACACATAACTCGCCGCCCTGTAAAATATAGAGAATTTTAAGGCGAGTAGGATCAGAAAGAGCCTTGATATTTTCAGATTTATCTTCAATATCATTATCAGAAGGAATTTTTGACAATAACTTTTCTAAATTCTCCATTTGTTCACTGCATGGCTCATCTTTTCCGTTTATTTGACATGTCTTCACATAATCACCTTAAATTTTCAACTTTTATTTTGACAATCAGGACAAATATATTCATCTTTATCTGTTTTAAACACCTTATCACACTTTTCACATATGGCTTCTTTAAGATGAGACTGCTTTTGTACTGCTATTCCCCACTTACATGAAATTGCGCCTCTGCTGTGGGTATTTTTCATTTTTATCCCTTTATTTTCTTTTTCAACCATCTAATCATCTTATTTTAGGAGTTTAATTTTTTTTAATGTACTCTTTAATTCATCATGTCGCACATAGCTAATTACTCTGAACAGCACTTATTTTTATTTTTTTCCATTAATTTAGTATTCATTTTATCAAATTTATTTTTAACGTGCTCATATCCTTTTTTATCAAATGGACATTCTTCTATACAATATGTACATCCTTGACTGCAACCTATACACCGTTTTTGTATAAATTCGGTTTCTTTACCGCCACAACAAGTTTCTTTTTCAATCAGTGCTTTTTCAGGGCATGCTTTGATACATTTACCACATTTATCGCAGTAATCTGGTATCCATGAGTGTTCGTTATGTTCTTTTTGTGGTAAATTTTCTATATTGGTGAATATAGCAGAGATTTTTATTCTAGGACCTAATTCAGGAGTTATTAAAAGACCATTTTGTCCTATCCAACCTAAACCTGCCTTTTGACCAAGTAGTGAAAAACCTACCATATTACCATAGGGGTGAGCAATCTGGGTAGCATAACCCTTTGCTCTAATAAAATCAGATATTGCATAAGTTATATAGCCCAGCTTTGCATAAGTTGCGTCGTTTAGTTGTTTGGCTTCTGTACCGGGATCAGTTTCGATAATATCTTTACCCATCTCCATAGTTAAAACAATGGCATTGGAATAAAGAGGTTTTTCTTTATTTATTAATTCCGGAGTAATTTGTGTATATCCAATACTTACTATGCCTGTGGAATGGACAAATTTCTCAAAATCTTCAAAGAAATCATCGTCAGCTATATTTTCAGGCTTATCAGGATTCTTTACAAGTGATATATCCGGGAATTCTCCTACACTGCCACAGCCACATCCTGTATCTCCTTCTAAATCCGTGCTATCTTCTGTTTCTCCACATCCACATTCCTCTTTTTGAGGCATATTTTTTTTATCTTCAACTGATTCGTCAGTGTATTCCATATCTTCGCATCCGCATCCGCTTTTGTTATTTTCCATAGTTTTTACCTCTTTAATAATAAATTTTTAGTTTTAAATTCCTTTATATATCCTATTTACTTGCCTTAACTTGAATACTGGTGATTTTACCCACTAATCGCTCGTCCATGCCGGGTTCTGTAAAGTAGTGCTGTTCAACAATTTCAATATCGATGAATCCTGCTTTTTTTATTGTGTCAAGATACGACTGTTTTTCCATTGCCCCTGCAATGCACTCTGACCATGCTTGGAAGCTACGTTTAATTTCTTGTGGAATTTCTCCTTCAGTTACTATATCTGAAACTAAAATTCGTCCCCCGGGCTTTAAAACCCTGAATCCTTCTTTATAAGCAGCTAATTTATCAGGTGTAAGATTAATGACACAGTTACTTATAATAACATCGACAGAATCATCATCCACTGGTAGATTCTCTATTTCACCGAGTTTAAACTCCACATTTTCATATTTACCTTCGTGTGCGTTTTTTTGGGCTGTTTCAATCATTTCTTCAGTCATGTCCACTCCAATGACCTTTCCTTTATCTCCAACCTTATTTGCTGCCAGGAATACATCTATCCCTCCGCCGGATCCTAAATCAAGGACTGATTCACCTTCTTTTATTTCAGCCAGTGCTGTGGGGTTACCACATCCCAGGCCAAAGACTGCTTCCTCAGGAATACTTTTCAGTTCTTCCAGGGAATAACCTGCTTTTTTGGCTTGTTCCAGTGTTAAATCCGCTCCAGAGCAGCATGAACAAGAAGATTCTTCTCCCACGGCTATTTTTGAGTATCGGTTTTTTACATGTTCTTTAATTTCTTTTTCTCTCATTGTATTGCCCCTTTTGAAATTTAATTAATTCTATATATCCAAATCTATCGATATAATTAAGGGTGTTTGAAGTAGTATATAAACTATTTGATCAGTTAGTATTTTAAAAATAGAATAGAAAAAAGAATTATTTTCTTTTTGGCAATAAAAATCCACTTATAACCATAAATAGGGCAAATATTAGATAATTTATTGGTAATCCAGTTTTTTGCATTTTTATTGTATGATTTAATGCATATAACTTTGCTTGACTAACATTTAAACTTTTATCCACTCTTTGACCATCCAATGTAACCGTTAAAATGTATAATCCTGCTCCTGATGACGCTCTCAATGTGGCAATTGCTTTTCCAAAACTCATTACAACACTGATTTCTTTGCTTCCAATTTGACCCCGGTTTGTGGTAAATTTCACTGAAACATCACTGAAAAATAGAGGCCAATCATTACTATGATCACCGCCAGCACAATCATTATAGACATCTGCAGTTATTGTAGCTGTTTTACCCTCCCGTATTGAACTGGGATTTGTTTTAATGCTTAAAACCAGCCATGGGTAATAATTAATTTCGCCTACAAGTTTTTCTATTGCAGGACCACTGTTTAATCCCCACCAGTTATATCGAGCATCTACTTGGCCATTAGAACTAAAAATTGCACTACCTTGTGCTGCATTATTCCCAATAATTCTGCTGTAACATAAGATAGAATTACCAAAATAATTGCTTATAGCACCGCCATTAGCTGCAGTATTATTTTCAAAATTGCAACCAGTAATGGCAGAATTACCATGACGATTACCAAACGCACCCCCATCTATTGAAGCTTTATTATTAGTAAATGTACTGCTACTTAGAGTACAGTTACCATAGTAATTGTAGATAGCTCCCCCATAACTTGCCCTGTTACCTGTGAAAATGCTTCCAGTAACGGTACAATTAGCATAATCATTAGTGATAGCTCCGCCACTCACAGTTGAAGTGTTATTAATGAAGATGCTGCCATTAACTATGCAAGTGCCTTTATTAAATATAGCAGATCCGCAATTTATTACAACACTATTGTTTGCAAATAGGCCATCATCAACAATACAAACACCATTATTAAATATAGCACCACCACTGAGATATGCACTATTACTTATGAAATTACACTCTTTTAGAGTTATAAACCCATCATTATAAATAGCTCCACCCCTACTATCAGTTGCATTTCCATTAATAATCGTTAAATTATAAATAATAACATTTACATCGTTTATAATAAATATTCGGGCATTATTAGTCCCATCAATTATTGTTCCTTCCTTACTTTCACCATTAATGGTCATATTCTTATGAATAATAATGTTATTATTGCCTACTCCTTTATAATATCCCTTGGCAATATTCACCGTTCCATTCGAATTTACTGACCCTGTAGCACTTTTAATAGTCTTTTTAGCAAATTCCCACGAAAATCCATCATTAAAATCGTTTCCAGAAGAATCATTAACATATATCATATCGCCAGGAGCTGCTGAAACGACATTAACAGCAAACGCTACAGTTAATGTTAATAATATTAATGGAATATTAATTTTCATTCTTTTTATTTGTTCTATAATATTTTCACCTCCCTTTTAACATTATTAATAGATAATTATAATTTAAATGTAAAATGTACACATCAAAAAACTAATTAGTGCGAATAAGTAGTTATAATTGACTAATCAATGATAATTATCGTTGTTCTCTATTTTAAGATGTTATTAGCAACTTATATAAAAAATTATCTAAAATATGCAAAAAGCAGTGAATATTCCAAAGAATAATATTAACATTGAAATAAATAACTTGCTAAAACGTTTTATAGAACTAAATAAGAATCAATAAATCAAAATCAAGCTTAAATAGAAATTTTTGTAATATAATATTTTGATTTAAATTAAGTTTCCCAAACGAAATTATATATAGATTAACCAAATTAAAAAAACCCATAGATTTATTCCAAAAGGAGAAAAAAATAAAATGAAAATAGTTATAATCGGAGGAGGGGCTGGTGGCCTTTCCACAGCTTCAAACATTAGAAAATATGATGAAGACGCGGAAATAACTGTAATAACTCGTGATGAGCATATTGCATACTCCCCCTGTGCCATACCCTACGTTTTATCAGGGGACGTGGGATGCTTTGATGATATCATTATGCATGAGCCAGAAGATTATCTGGAAAGGGAAATAACAGTAATAACCCGAGCAGAAGTATTTGAAGTTTCAAGCGAGACTAATAAAATTAAATACAAATTAATTGACAATCACGAGGAATCTTCTGGGATTGAAAATGAATTATCTTATGATTATTTGATAATAGCCACTGGTGGAGCGCCATTTATTCCCCCAGTAGAAGGAGCAGAATTAGAAGGTGTTTTCAAGATCAGAACCATTAAAGACGGTTCTATGATAAACGAATGGGCCAAAAAGAGCCAGAAGGCAGTGGTTGTTGGTGCGGGTTTAATTGGACTGGAAATTGCCTACGGCCTTAAAAAAATTGGATTAGAGGTTACTGTCACAGAAATGCTCCCCCAAATTGTTCCAAGATCTTTAGATCCATCAATGGCCTCCATTGTTCAAAAATATATTGAAAAAAAAGGAATTAACGTTATTTTAGGACAAGCAATTGATAAAATTTCTGGAGAAGAAAAAGTTGAAGGTGCTGTTTTTGGTGATGAGGAAATAGAAGCGGATATGGTGATATTAGCTACTGGAGTGAGGCCTGAAACAAAATTAGCCAAGATGGCAGGAGCTAAACTGGGTAGATGGGCCATTCTTGTAAATGAAAAAATGCAAACCTCAATACCTAACATATATGCTGTTGGAGACTGTGTAGAAGTATATGATGCCATAACTGGTCACAATACCCAATCTCCACTAGGAAGCACCGCCGTGAGGCAGGCAAAGATTGCTGCTAAAAACATTACAGGCATAAATGCTGAATTCAACCCAGTATTGAATTCTATGGTTTCTAAAATCGGAGACTTAGAATTTGGTGCCGTGGGTTTAACCAAGACTGCAGCACTGCAAAACGGACTTAAAGTCATCTCCGGTAAAAGCAGAGCACTAACCAAGGCCCGTTATTATCCTGGAGCAAAAAGAATTGATGTAAAAATGACAGTCACTCTCAAAGGGAAAATTATTGGCTGCCAGATTATTGCCGAGGAAAGAGTGGCCGAAAGAGTAGATACCATGTCTCTGGTTATTGCTAAAGGTATAAACTGCTCGGAACTTGCTAATATGGAATTTTCATATGCACCACCTGTTTCTATGGTTATAGATCCCATTATTTTAGCTGCTGAAGATGCATGTGATAAATTAAATAAATTAAATAAATAAGTAAAATGATAAATATCAATATAAAAAAAATTGGTCCTTAAAAATATAAAAAAAGTTAAATACCAATGCAAACCAGATTCATTTTTCAAATTAAACCTTTGAAACTTTTCTAAGGGTTATATGATGCCCATATCCCTTTTGTTCCTTGTTGATTCTATATCTATAACCTGTAGTTTCTTCTAGAGCCATTGCTGCAGTATTTGTGTAAGGACATGTTGTTATTAGTACTCCTTGACTTTCCAATTGTTTGCATAGACCAAAAAAACGGCAATTTTTTATTTCAAGCTCCACTTCATCATCTTTAATTTCATATTCCATATCTTTAGCAAATTTATGGCTAATAAAATATTCTTTTACAGATTTAAGAGCTGATTCATCAGTTACTAAGTCCGCATTTGAATTTTTTAGTTCATTAATAAATGCACGGCCTATTTCACGAGTTACAGAGTAAGAACCCCTTCCTGAAATAGTCCATAAGCCATGGGTAAGGGCTAATATCATTAGAGCCATTGGAGACTCTCCATCAGATGCTCTTTTTTCATCATCCAATGGATAAAATTCCTCTTTTGTTATACCGCAAATAGGGCAAATCCAGCCTGAAGGAAGATCTTTTAAATCAACACCTGATTCAACACCGTTTTCATGGTCTCCTTTCGCTGTATCATATACATAACTGCAAATATCGCATTTATACTTCATTATTATCACCTAATGTATGGTTTTATCCGAACTAATTAAATTTAATTAAAAAAAAATAAAAAATGGGAAAATTTATCCCATAATCTCTTTTATATCCTCTTTTGGGTCTCCTATTGGTTTAATATCATAATTTTCAACCAATACATTCAAAATGTCATCATTAACCCATGCAGGGATAATTGGACCAAGATAAATTCCTTTTATGTCTAATGCGAGTAGGCTCCAGAGTATTGCAGCAGCTTTCTGTTCCATCCAGCTTAAAACAAATGTCAGAGGGAGATCATTTATTGGAAGGCCGAATAGATCTGAAAGTGCAGCTACTATGTCAATACCCACTATAGCATCGTTACATTGACCTAAATCTATTATTCTTGGGATTCCTTCAATGTCACCAAGATCCATATCATTAAATCTGTATTTACCACAAGCTAAAGTCAATACTACTGTGTCTTCAGGTAAATTCTTCACAAACTCCGTGTAATAACCTGTTTTAGGTAGTGGCGAGTCGCATCCACCAACTAAGAAAAATCTTTTTATTTTTCCAGATTCTACAAGTTCTTTTATCTTTGGTGCAAGTGAAAGAATTGTTGAAGCGCCGAATCCGGTTGTAAATACTTTTTCTCCTGGTTCTTCTTCAAGTTCAGGCAGCGATTTTGCCTTCTCAATTAGTGGAGTAAAATCATAGTTTTCAATGTGTTGCACGCCAGGTAATTGAGCAACACCTGAAGTGAACATTCTTTCTTTATAATCTTCTTTTGGAGTTAATACACAGTTTGAAGTTCCTAAAATTGCAACAGGATATTTTGAAAATGTTGTTCTTTGATCAAACCATGGGCCTCCAAGCTGCCCTACAAGATGGTCGAATTTTTTAAATTCAGGGTATCCGTGTGCTGGGAGAAGTTCTGAATGAGTGTAAACATTTATTCCAGTCCCTTCAGTCTGTTTAAGTAGTTCATATAATGATTTTAGGCTGTGCCCTGTAGCTAAAATAGCATGGCCTTTTTTAGTCCCAGTAGTTACTTCTGTTGGTTCTGGTTCGCCGTATTTTTCTATATGGGCTTTCTTTAGAAGTTGCATTGTTTTTATGTTCATTTTACCGGCTTCAAGTGCCAGTTTTACAAATTCTCCTGCATCCTGGTTAACATTGGTTAGTGTAGAGTAGAATCCTTTTTCTAAAAATCCATCTACTTCTGGATCTGTATATCCTAATTCTCTTGCATGGTAAAGGTAGGCTGATATCCCTTTAATTGCAAATAAAAGGTTGTCTTGAAGTCTTGCAACAGTAGGTTCCTTTCCACATACTCCCCTTACAGTACAGCCTGTTCCTCTTGCTGTTTGTGAGCATTGGTAGCAGAACATGTCTAATTTTTCCTTTTGTGGTGTAGGATTTCCACTTCCTTCAGAATTTGATTTATTTTTACCAAATATTTTCATAAAACTCCTCCCATTTTTTAACGTTCGCTCATATACGAATGTTTTATTATTTACGAACATTAGTATTTATAAGTTACGGTGATCATAGTTCTATACTATAAGAACGATCTTAAAGTTCATATACAAGCTAAAAAATTTTGATTATTATAACAATAAAAACTTAAAACAGCTTGAAATTAAAAATAAGAATGTGGAATTCAGATGAATGGTGTGGATAAAGAAAAATCTCCTGATAATATGCAAATTGAATTGTTTGCTACTTCAAAAGGTGTTCAAACAATAAATAGTCCTGTAAAATCTAAAATATTATCAATGCTTAGAAAATGCGAACTAAGCTTTGATCAAATAGTGAGTATGTCTGGTAAAGCTAAATCCACTGTTTCTGTACATCTTAAAAAGCTTGTAAAAGATGGAATAATAGATTCCCGACCAGATCCTACTGATGCACGGAAAAAAATATTTTTTATTAATGCAGAATATCTAGGTGGAGTATCCAGAGAAGCACAGATTGGTGATGATATAGAAAATTATGTGTCCAGTTATGTTTTAAGTGATGGAGATCCCTTTGAATTTTTCAGATTAATGTTTAAAACAATAAGAGTAGGTCTCATAAGTCAGGGAGTAAATATTGATCCAATATTACATGAAGCAGGTATTAAAGTAGGTAAGGCACTTTATGAAAGAGTATATAGCTCTGATATTAATAAATTCCTTCAAAACATTGCCCAATTTTGGGAAACCCACTATTTAGGAAGTGTTGAAGTAAAAAGTATGGAACCTCTTACAATTAGTGTTTCTGAATGTTATGAATGCAGGCATCTTCCATACTTAGGACATCCTGCCTGCGCATTTGATGCAGGGATACTAAAAGCTTTATTTTCCAGTTATTATAATGATCAACGCACTGTTGATGAAACTAAATGTTATGCTATGGGCGATAAATACTGCTGTTTTGTTATTGAAAAAAAGGAATAAATTTAATTTAAAAAGGGAAAAGAGAGTAGGAGGAGTAGTTAGCGACTACATTACTTAAAAGTATCTCTCTAAAATCCCCTGTAACATTCTTGCATGTCTTGCTTCGTCCCTGGAGCTTTCATCAAAGAAATCATGAGCAGGGTCAATATCACATTCTTTTGCTTTCTTTGCAGCAGCTTTCTTTTCATTGTTAGCCATTGTTTCCCCTTCAATCATCATTTCCAGGTTTTCTTTAAGTGTTGGTTTTATAACTTCGTTCATTTCCGCAAAATGGGATGCGTGTTCCGCTTCTTCCCATGCGATAGTCTTCAATACTTCAGCTACTTCTGGTAATCCTTCTCTTTGAGCCAATCTAGCCATAGCCAGATACATACCTACTTCCTGGCATTCACCATTGAAGTTGGCCTGTACAGCTTTCTCTAATTCAGTTCCTTTACATACTCCAATTTCATGTTCGTTTATTAATTCCATATTTTTACCTCCTTAAATATCTTTATCTTAAATTTCAATTAATTTTAAATGTTTTTTACGTCTTGAGCCAGCTTTTTACCTGTTTGGAAGCATTTATCCAGTTCATCTTGGTTAGGTACGTATAATATTTCATATTCTTCTTTTACATTGAATCCGCACTCTTTAAGGTCTCTGGCCAGTGTTGCTGGTGCTCCACCTTGTCCTCCCATAGACCCAAATGTCACTGCAAGTTTTTCAAACCCAGTTCGGTTGAATTTTAATCCTCTAAGGTAGTAAATCAGGTCTCCTACGCTAGGGAACGGCTCATCGTATATGGTAGGTGCTCCCAAGGCGATAGCTTTACTATCTAATATGTCCTTTACAATCTCACTTCGCTCGTCTTCATGGAGGTAGTACATTTTAACATCGACTCCCTCGCTCATTATACCTTCTGCTAGGGCATGTGCCATTTTCTGAGTAGAGTAATGCATGGTATCATATACGATTGTGATCTTGTCCTGGCAGTTTCCACTGGCCCAGTCACTATAGGCACCAATAACCTTCATGGGATCCGTCCAGATTTGACCATGAGCAGGAGCAATCATTTTGATTTTCTCCAATAGTCCAAGGTCAATTACTTCCTGGAACTTTTTTAAGACCAGTTTTGATAAAGGAGTCACTAAATTAGCATAGAATTTTTTGGTAGCATCCATCAAAACGTATTCTGGTATTTCATGATCATATCGTTGCGGGAAACATAGGTGCTGACCAAATGCATCGTTTGGGAATAAAATTCCGTCTTCTGCAAGCAGGGTAAACATGCTGTCTGGCCAGTGCAGCAAAAATGCTTCCAAGAATGCCAGGGTTTTTCCTCCAAGTTCCAAAGCTTCTCCAGTGCCCACAGTGATAAATTCTGCTCTTTCCAATGCGGGAAAATGCTTTAAAAGACCCTCAACAGCTATTTCCGTGCAATAAATAGGCGCTTGTGGGAATTTTTTATGTAATTCTACCAAGAGCCCACTATGGTCCTTTTCAACGTGGTTTTGTACAATCACATCAATATTTACATCCTTGCCTTCCTGGGCAAAAGCATCTTCCACACGGGCCATTAACTCTGGAAAGTTTCCATGGTATGCATTATCCACTAATGCTACCTTTTCATTTCCAAATACCAGGTATGCATTGTAACTAGTGCCATTTAAGGTGTATCCATGGTAAGTTCGAATATCCCAGTCTAATACTCCTACCCAATACACCCCATCAGTAATTTTACTTGCTTCTGCTTTCATAATTTTTACCTCACTAAATATTGTTTGGTTTCATCCGAATGTATGGTTATATCCGAACTAATTATATATAAATCTTTCTGTTTGGAATAAACCGAATGTACTTATATATCCGAACTAATTATATTATATAAAGGCAAAATGTAATTGAGGTTTAAAAGTGGCAAAAAAGGGTAAAAAAAATATAAAAAACTCCAATATAGAATTATTCTCCACTAAAGAGGGTATAAACATTATAAAAAGCCCTATGAAAGCAGAAATTGTGTCAATTTTAAATGAAAATGAAATGAATTTCGATAAAATTGTAGAACACACCGGCAAATCAAAATCTACAATTTCAGAGCATCTTCAAGCATTGACAGATGAAGGAATAATAGGAGAAAAGCCTGATAAAGAAGATCGCAGAAAAAAAATATTCTACATAAAATCAAGACATTTAGGTGGCGTATCCACTAAAAAAGAACTGGAAGAAACTGCGCCAGACATAAAATTTACCATTACAGATTATAAAAATCCTTTTGAATTTTACCGCCTATTATTTAGAACAATTAGAGTAGCACTTTTAAAGGAAGGAATAAATATAGACCCATTACTGCACGATGCAGGTATTAACATTGGAGAAACATTTTACAAAGAACTTCAAGCTGAAGAAATAGACAAATTCATAGGAAATATAGGCGAATTCTGGGAAAACAATAAATTAGGCCGAATAGAAGTTAAAAACAAAGAACCCTTGATTTTAAATGCTTATGACTGCTTTGAATGTGAAGACCTTCCACAAATTGGTAGATCTGCATGTGCATTTGATTCAGGAGTGCTTGAAGCCATATTCTCACAATATTTCGGCCACAAAGTTAATGTTGAAGAAGTTAAATGCTATGCCAAAGGTGACGATTACTGCTCCTTTGTAATAAAAGAAAAATAAAAAAATTAAATTATTTTTACAGATTTAAAGCCATTAATTACTAAAATTAAGTAAATATAACCATTAAAATCAGTACATTATTTTTCTGCATTAAATTTCACTATTGTAGTTGAAAGATATTTTTTATTCTTAGAAAATCCATTAAAGACTACTTCATCATCCATACTACAATTTTGAACAGATACAACTTTTTTATCCCGTTTATCCTTATTTAAAGTATTTTCTAATAAATCAGAATGTCTTGAAGTTTTCATTATAACAAATGTATCTCCATGCTCCAATATTTGCTCTAATCTCTCATCTACTTTAGGCACAATTACAATAATCTCATCTTTTTCTGCCAATGGGAGTTTAGCGCTTGCTGCACAGCCTGTAAATGAAGTAATCCCTGGAATGATAGATACTTCATAGCCTCTTTCCTTTATAATTTTAAACACATAGGAAAATGTGCTGAAAACAGTAGGATCTCCAAGAGTTATAAACGCAACATCCAAACCCACATCCAATTTTTCAATTATGCTCTCTGCAGCATCGTTCCAATACATTTGAAGCTCATATTTATCCTCT
Organism: Methanobacterium sp.; assembly: GCA_016222945.1. Lineage (NCBI taxonomy): Archaea > Methanobacteriati > Methanobacteriota > Methanobacteria > Methanobacteriales > Methanobacteriaceae > Methanobacterium > Methanobacterium sp. The sequence continues at coordinate 75,251 of JACRPY010000002.1, forward strand.
ATCATAGGAAAAAGTGGTTCTAAAGTTTCATAATTAGTACTTCGATTATCTAAAACATTTTGAACGATTGAAAACGCCAAACTGGGCTTTGATTCCGCTGATTTAGGTGCGCATATTACATCAACTTCATTTAACATGTTGACTGCCTTTACTGTTAAAAGATCAGGATCTCCGGGTCCCACACCAATACCAATAAATTTACCTTTTTTCATGAATTTACCTCAAATATACTAGTTATATCCTTTAATTTGAATTTAAAAACTTAATTAAGATTAATTAATATGTTTAGCCTTTTGAATAAAAAAGTTTTGTAAGCCCTCAAATGCGTGGCTTTTGGGGCACAAAACGAAGTTTTGTAAGCCCTCAAATGCGTGGCTTTTGGGGCACAAAACGAAGTTTTGTAAGCCCTCAAATGCGTGGCTTTTGGGGCGTTAAAATTGTAAATTTTAACAACACTCGAAATTCTATGAATTTTTGAGCAGTTTATCTATTTATAGCATTATCAAAATATAAATGATTATGGATAATAGCTTTTTTTGCAGTGAATGTAAAATGATAAAACAACGTTGCATCTGCTCAACAACTAACGCGAAGAATAACAAAGCCGTCGGAATTTCAAAAAATAATATTTCAAAGCTTAAAAATGAAAATCCCCGTGTTTCAAACTCTATAATTGAAAATTTTCCCTTTAAAGAACCCCGAGAAGGGCAGCTGGAAATAATCTCAAAAATTAAAGATGCTATTGATGATGGATTTAAATATATATTACTTGAAGCTGGAACAGGTACAGGTAAATCAGCCATAGCTACAACACTTTCAAAGATTTATGAACCGGCTTACATCCTTACCATGACAAAACAGCTGCAATCACAGTATGCAAACGAATTCAACTACTCCTTAGTAAAAGGAAGAGGAAATTTTTCATGTAAATCAGCTGATTTAGAAGCAAACTGTGATACAGGAATATGCCAAACAACCCCTCAATCCCGGAAATTTTCATGCGAATTCGGAGTTACAAAAAAAGAAGCTGATCAAACCCATTTCGCGTTTGAAGATGGTGGAGGATCTCCCTATTTCTTTAAATCACCAGATAGATGTAACTACTGGGATCAAAAAGCAAATGCAGTTAACAGCAACATAACACTGATGAACTATGACTATGCCATCCTTGAACTGAATTATGTGCAACATTTTGCAAAAAGAAACCTAATGGTTCTTGATGAAGCCCATAATATCGAAAATAAATTGATGCATAGATTAGAAGTTAATTTATACAACCAGCAGCTTGAAAAAGACATTAAAAAGACCATACCTCCCCAAATGTTACAGTACGAAGACCCTGAAGAATGGATAATCTTCATTGAAATTCTCTACAACGCCTATAAAGACATTAAAACCAAAAATCTACCTAAAAACAAGGCAGATAGAATATTTAGCACTCGTTTTAGGCTGGGAGAGCTTTTAAAGAATTTGGAAGAGCAATCAGAAAACTGGGTTGTGGATCCCACGCCTGGAGGCGTATCATTTAAACCATTGAAGATTGATACATATGCAAATGATATGCTGTTTAAACATGCTGATATTTGCCTTTTTATGAGTGCAACAGTCTTAGACCACCGTTTATTCTGTAAATGGCTGGGAATAGACTATGATGCAACATATTCCATTAAAGTTAAAAGTAATTTCCCTGCTTCAAGAAGACCAGTTTACATTAAACCTGTGGGAAACATGTCAAAGCGTTCCATTAAATTCACCGCCCCCAAGACACTCCCAATCCTACAAAAGATAATTGACCACCATAAACGTGAAAAAGGACTTATACACACCCACAACTACAAATGTCAAAAGTATATAATGGGTAATTTAAAAAATCAACGTTTAATGGCCCATACTCCAATTAACAGAGAATTAAAATTAATGCAATTTGAAAAAACAAATGAGCCTAAAGTACTTGTAAGCCCATCCATGAGTGAAGGAGTGGATTTACCCTATGAAAAATGCCAATTTCAGGTAATTTACAAAATACCATTCCCCTATCTTGGAGACAAACAAATAAACAAAAGAAAAGCAAAAGATCCCAAATGGTATGCCTATAAAACAATAATGACATTGATACAGGCTTATGGTCGGGGAATGCGGGCTGAAGATGATTTCTGTGCCACATATATCCTAGATAAAAATGTGAAAATGTTATTTAACAGCCCTCTTTACAAATCACTTCTTCCACGTGGATTTAAAGAAGCTATAGCTATTGAAGAAGATTGGCTGGTGGATTAAAAATAAAAAAAAAATTTTTTATCGGTTAAAAAGCTTAAACATACCATCTAAAACTTTACCTACAATTTTACCCGAAATTCCATAGTCTTGATCCACATCTATACCCTTTTTTTCGGCTAATTGCATAACGTATTCATTGGATTCCTGATGCGATGTTAAGGTTACCCTTTCATATAATGCAATAGCAAATAACACTCCCAAGCCGCCACCCCTAATGTTTTCTACTAAAACATCATCTAATCCTTCAAGATCGTCTTTTAATTCTGTATAATTAAACATACAATTAGCACAGAAGTACTGACCCTGTCTCTCTATTAAAAGGCCATTCTTCTCACATTGGGGGCATTTAATGTAAATTGTAGATTTTTCCATTAATATAATATTATTAGATTCTCATTTAAATAATTAGATGAAATTAAAAAAATGAATTTAAAATGTATAATGAATTAGAATTAATACTAAAAAGGCGTTTTATTTTCTGCTGCAAGTATCACAGTTTTTTCAATCCTATTTTTTCTTGTTTGAGGTCTTTTAGCGGTTTTTATCCAGTAAAGAATCTGCTTTTTAACTGAATCGCTGAAAGCTTCAAAATGTTTTTTTGCCAATTCATTTGCATTTAATGCTTCTTTTAAATCTTCAGGAATTATTAAAGCTTCAATATCATCCAAAAAATAGTATGATCCGTCTTTTTTAGCTGATTCAACTTTTTTAAGGCCTGCAGGCATCATTAAACCATCGTTTACTAGTTTTTCTACTCTTTGCTTATTTAATTTTGACCAGATACTACCTGGCTTTCTTGGAGTGAAAATCTGCATGTAACGCTCTTTATCAAGGGCATTCACCTTGCTATCAATCCAACCAAAGCTAAGAGCTTCTTCAACCGCTCCATCATAAGAAACTGTTGGCTTTCCGCTCCCCTTTTTATAATAAATAAGCCAAATACCTGGAGAAGTTAAATGGTTCTGTTGAAGCCAATTGTGCCACTCTTTACGATTTTTAGCCTCAAATCGTTCAAATTGATCCAATTTTGACATGTAGTAATATTTATATTCATATAATAAAAATAATCATCAAATTAAATTTTTAGTTAGATTAAAGTAAAAGTTTAGCGGACCTGGGGGGATTTGAACCCCCGACCTTGGGATCCGAAGTCCCACGTCATATTCCTGGCTAGACTACAGGCCCATTTGAACATTTAACATATTTTATATCTTCATTTCAACCCTGCAAAAAACTTTGATTTTTGCGGCCATGAAACTATGTTTCACCGGCTTTCAAAAAAGGTTGATCAAAAGGTAATCAAAAACTTAGTTTCTAATACTTTATATCTTTATTTATTTAAACTCACTAAATAATTATGTTATAACACTTATCTATCACTAATTGAAATTTATAGGAGATCAAATTATATGCTTGCAAAAAGAATCATACCCTGCCTTGACTGTGATTTAAACGTGCCCCACGGACGAGTAGTAAAAGGAATTGAATTTAAACAAATCCGATACGCTGGAGAACCCGTTGAGCTGGCCACCAAATACTACGAGGACGGTGCCGACGAAATAGTATTTCTGGACATCACAGCATCCCATGAACGCCGGGAAACCATGACACATGTTATTGAAGCAACAACAGAAAATGTGTTCGTTCCTATTTGCGTTGGCGGAGGCATAAGAAAACCTGAAGACTACGTAAACATGTTAAAAGCTGGTGCAGATAAATGCTCCACAAATACGGCAGCAATACACAATCCTAACCTTATTAATGAAGCATCGAAGGTTGTAGGTTCACAGGCATGTGTAATTGGAATTGATGCCAAGCGCAGATATATTGAAAACCCCAAGGAAAGTGATGATAAATTTATAATTGAAACAGACAAGGGTTACTGCTGGTTTGACTGCAGCATTTATGGTGGACGTGAATTTACAGGTATAGATGCTGTTTCATGGGCTATAGAGTGTGAAGAGCGCGGTGCAGGTGAAATTTTGCTAACGTCCATGGATGGTGACGGAACTAAAGATGGGTACGATAATTATCTTAATAAAACCATAAGTGAAGCTGTTAATATCCCTGTAATTGCATCTGGCGGCTGTGGAGTTCCTGAACATATTTATGATGCTTTTACCAAGGGCAAAGCAGATGCAGCACTTGCAGCAAGTATATTCCACTTCGATGAGTATCCTGTTCCTGTAGTTAAGGAATACTTACAGAAGAAGGGTGTTGTGGTTAGGATTTAAAATTTACTTAATTCTTATTATTTTTTTAAAGATATAGATGGAATATTTTATGAATTCATTGGATTTTTTTATCAATTTCAACATCTCACCAACCTTAATAAGGTCCATGATCTAAATGTATAAAAAACAAGTGATCAGGCGAGAGATTTGAAAAAACGAAAACATATTTTCCTGGATGAAAAGGCAAAAATGGATAGGCTAGCCCATAAAATAAAAAAATATGAAAAATACAAACCGCACAGCCTAAAAACTTCTGAAGAAGACTTCCGCCTGCAGGAAAAACTTGCCCAACTGAGCATAGTGGCCAGTAACTTTATGATGACCGGTCACAGCCCTACCCTGGTTCTAACTAAAAGAGAAGAAGGAGATGAAGTCTTGCTGCCTGTGGGTGGAGGCCAAAAAGACCGGGCCAAAGAATTAATATGTAAAGTTGATTTCAGGAAACTTTATCGTGGGGGAAAGGGTAGAAAAACAGACCCTTTAATGATTATAACTGCCATCTGTATGTACGTTATGCGGAAAGATAACCCCAAAAGAGGAGATATAAGATATTCTAACGATTTTATTAGGAATGTTGGAGTAACTAAGGATATTTACCAGCACATCAGTCAAAAGCTGGATGATTATCAGAATTCATGATTCTAATTACTTAAATGAAGATTATTTTTAAAGAGCCATTAAAAGTTAATTTAGGAGGATTTTATTATTCTTAATATACTTAAAGAAAATATAGCAGATTTTATCCAGAATAGCCCAAAGAACTTCTTAAATGAGCTGGATATGATGCAAATATATGATGAACCGCTGATTGGTAAAGCTGCCGCCTCTGATCCGCTATGGGAAAAATTGAAGGAGCCACAGGTAATTGGCCCCCAACATTTAACCCCTGAGGAATGGCTAGCGGGAGCAAGATCGGTTATTTCTTACTTCTTACCCTTTACTGAAAATATTCGGACTTCTAATAGGTCCAAGGGTCTACCATCAAAAGAATGGCTTTATGGGCGTTATGAGGGAGAGATGTTCAATACTGCTTTAAAATCTTTTATTGTTGGTGAAATAGAATCATCTGGTGGCCAGGCCATAGCTCCAACTTTAGATAAACGTTTTGAAATTGTCAACCATGTAAGTAACTGGTCAGAACGCCATGCAGCATTTATTGCTGGCCTGGGAACATTCAGTTTGAATGATTCTTTAATCACCAGTACAGGAGCGGCAGGTCGTTTTGGCAGTGTTATTGTAGGCTTGGAGTTTGAAGTTGAACCACGATTATATCAAAAACTAGATGAGTACTGTACCAAATGCGGCGAATGCATGGACCGTTGTCCACCTCGCGCCATTACTGAAAAGGGTAAAGATAATGAATCCTGTTCTAAGTTCCTGGATAAGATGCTTAAGTTAAATAAGCCAAGATATGCGTGTGGTAAATGTCAAACTGGAGTTCCCTGTGAATATACAAATCCAAAGCTTATTTAATAATGGAATATGCATAGCAATTTTAAAATACTTGGATTAATTTTCTTTATTAAAACCAACCCTATTTTCCTTTAAATGTCAATAGCAACTACAAACATCTCATGTACGTTATGAGGCAGATAATCTACATGAAGGAGACATCAGACATTCTAACGATTTTATTAGGAATGTTGGAGTAACCAAAGAAATTTACAGCCATATTAGTGAAAAACTGGACTCTTACCAAAATTCGTGAAATCTGATAGGTCGCTCTATATAGTGATAGCAAAAATATCGACTACTTTTTTTTGAAATTATAAAATTTACATAATAATGATTTTATGGCCAATTTCTAAAAATAAATAGTTTTAAGAAGTATTTCACTCCTTCTCTGCTTTTTCTTCTTCATCTTCGGTGGTCATTAATAAAGCTAACCAGCGAGTATCATCAAAGTTTTCCAGATATTTAATGATTACCAGAGTTAATGGCACGGCCAGAAACATTCCAATTAATCCCATAACCCAACCCCAGACGAATAAGGAGATAAATACCACATATACAGACATCTGAAGTCCTTTACCCGTCAGTTTAGGGAATACGTAGCTTTCGGCAATGGTGTTAATTATCACAAACAGGACTGTGATGCCCAATGCAGCCCATATTCCATATTTAGCCCACGCTATAAGAATAGGTGGTACTGCGGCTAGCATTATCCCTATATATGGAATAAATCCCAGTACAAATGTCAATATTCCCCAAAGGACAGCAAAATCAATATCAAAGAGTAAAAAAACAGCAAAAAATCCCACAGCAGCAAATAAATTCACCTTAATCCTTATTACGAAGTATTCGATAAAGTCTCCAACCAGATCAAAAGTGTGCTTTAAGGAGGGACTATCCTCGCCAAAACCTTTTATAAGCCTTGATTTTACGTAAGGTAGTTCATATATCAAGAATATGACGGCAAATAGTAAAAAAAACCCTATTTCTATAAAACCTGCTATATTTTCGTAAGGTATATTTGATAAGAGGAATTGAATGATTTGATTGGCATAAGTAGCCAGGAAAGAATTGGGATCGATAGTTATAGTGGGTGCTGCTGCTACCAGCTGGCTTAAACTATTGACAAGAACTGCCAATAAGCCTGCTCCCAAAAAAAAGGTTAATACTATGGTTATAATGATAGATACATTGTAAGAAAATCCTTTCTTTTTAAGCCACATTAAAAACGGATAAATGAGTAAACAAATGAAAATAGAAAGGAGCACTGGCCCTAAAATTGGAGCAATGTACTTTATTCCTATAAAAGCTAATATTATAACAGCTATAATAACGATTTGATTAAGAAAAGGCGGTATTTTATATTCTTCAGCCATATTTGATCCCCCTACTTTTTAAATTTATTATTTATTATTATTTGATTGAAGTCTCAAATATATTTATTCTAAAGATTTTCTAAGGAATGTTTTAAAAAATCATTGAATTTAAGATATTATTGGTTAAAATAAGTTGAATTATTCAGAATACTATTTTCTGATAGGTCGCTTTATATATTGATAGCAAAAATATCGACGTTTTTTCTGAATTATTTAAAAAAAAATTTATTTCATCTATTTACACTAATAAACTGTGTTTTATTTAATTAACCCTACTATTAAGGCCCATCCCTTCTTTTTGAGCGGTTTTGGCCTTTTTTATTAATAATAGCGTCATTTATTAGATTCTAATTAGCATTTAATATTTAATTTTAAAAATTCTTAATAACTCCTAAAACCTAATATTTAACATTATCATGATTTTAGTTATTTAATCAGGAGTAATATCCATGGAAACTCAAAAAACATCCAAAATCAAACTATTTTTAACTTTCATCTACATTCTTATCTTTCCCGCTGCCCTTTTATTTATTTCAGGGAACTGGTTATGGATTCAAGGATGGATATTCAGTATCTGGTTTTTAGGACTGTGTTACACTACCATCATTTTCCTGTACCGCCACGATCCTGCACTCCTGGAGGAAAGATACAAACAGCCGGGAAGTGAGGGTGAAAAGGGATGGGACAAATATTTTGTTATTATCCTGGTTATCAGCTTCATAATATGGATTTTAATCATGCCTCTGGATGCTGAAAGGTTTAACTGGACCACTAATTTCCCTATATGGCTGGAAGCACTGGGATTAGTCCTATTATTCGGTTCGGCCTTTTTGTTATTTAGATCATATAAGGACAACACATTTCTCTCGCCACTGGTTAGAATCCAGTCTGAAAGGGATCAAAAAGTTGTATCCACTGGAGTATATGGCTTTGTAAGGCATCCCATGTATTTAGGGGCAGTACTGTTATTTTTAGGAACTCCTTTACTATTAGGATCATTATATGGCTTATTAATTGGTGTGTTCATATGCTTATTAGTTGTGATTCGTATTATGGGAGAAGAAAATATGCTTATAGAAGAATTAGAAGGATATAGAGATTATAAAAAGAAGATTAGATACCGCTTAATCCCTTATATCTGGTAATTTATAAATTAAATTAGTTACTCACCACTGCCAGAGGTAGATTACTCACTTTCCAAGCTACAAATCCACCTAAATATTGTAAGCTCTAGTAAATCCAGATTATTTCATTTTTTTCTGTGATAAATGCATGTTTTTTGAGAAACTTAGAGTTTATATTTATTATAAACAGCCCATATACCTGCAATCAGTTAAAATACAAGAAATACCCTATTCACTGCTAAATTTTTGATTTTAAAAGCAAAATATGTGCTGTTACAACCACTCCAATAATAATTAGTAGTATTAGAAGATAATACTGATTAAAAACTATGATGGACACCGTTAAACACGCCCATAAAAAAACAATGCTTTTCAGTTTTACATCTAAAGGTACACCTTCTTTAGTCTTATAATTTTCAATATAACTTCCAAAGTAGCGGTTATTTGAAATCCATCTTTCAGCTCTCTTTGAACTTTTGGCAAAACAAAAAAATGAAGCTATAACAAGTGGAGTTGTGGGCAGTAGGGGAAGAAATACTCCGACAGCCCCCAATCCCAAGAAGGTTGCACCTAAACTAAAGAAAAATAAACTCTTTATCCTCATAACTTCCCCTCAGATACATTTTATCCCCTAATAATAGATTTATCATGGTAGTTCTGGATTTACATTTCAGATAGGCTTTTTTTATCTATAAATTAATAATTTATTCCTCTAATAATCTTAAATGAAAAAAAATAGTACATGAAAATTCATTTAACCTGCATCTTCAAATTATTTGCTAGTTTAACACTACTAACTCAAAGTAGCCTGCACCCTTTTCTCTTGACTCATTTCTGCTAATTTCTTAACCATGACAACGTCCAACCCCACAGCTTCTGCTACTCTAGTTCCATAATCTGCATCGCATTTATAGAATAATGCAGCCTGACGGTAACGGATGTTTTCCTTAGCATTTATGAGGTGACCTGCAATGTTGGAAACCAGATTGTTTTTGGCCTGATCATCCATAACTCGACGGTACAATTCACCCGATTGCACAAAATCCACGTCTTCAGTGGGTCGGGTGTGTCTATCAATTATGGCTTGAACCTCTATGGTCGGAGGACTAAATGTAATGTCAGGTTCAGGACCATTCATAGAATTAGGATAATAGTTGGGTCCAGATCCTCCATTATCATTTACAGTCATAGGGCCGTCCCTTTGATAATTATCTATTTTTGTATTTTTAGGCTGGTTAACTGGTATTTGATGGAAATTAGCTCCTAATCGGTGCCGTTGGGTGTCTTCATAAGAAAACAATCTGCCCTGAAGCAACCGGTCAGGTGAGGGACCTATTCCTGGTACGAAGTTAGAAGGAGCAAATGCAGCCTGTTCCACTTCAGCAAAAAAGTTTTTCGGAGCCCGATCTAAAATCATCCTTCCTAAAGGAATTAAAGGATAATCACCATGATACCAAACCTTGGTAATGTCAAAGGGATCGAATTTGTATTCTTTAGCTTCATCCGGAGTCATTATCTGGACATAAACTTTCCATTCTGGATAATTTCCTGCTTCAATAGCTTCATAAAGGTCTTCAGTGGCATGGTTAGGGTTTTCTCCTGCCATTTTCACTGCTTCATCATTGGTAAATGTTTTATTGCCTAAAACAGATTTAAAGTGTACTTTAACCCATACGTATTCATTCTTCTCATTGTACCACATGAATGTGTGGCTGGAGAATCCATCCATGTGACGGAATGAGTAAGGCGTTCCTCTGTCTGAAAAAAGAATAGTGACTTGATGAACTGATTCAGGAGTCAGTGATAGGAAGTCCCAAAACATATCTGCATCAGGTAAGTTGGTTTTAGGATGCCTTTTCTGGGTGTGTATGAAATCAGGGAATTTTATAGCGTCTCTGATAAAGAATATGGGTGTGTTGTTCCCTACCAGATCATAATTTCCTTCTTCGGTGTAAAATTTAACTGCAAATCCTCTAGGATCACGCGCGGCGTCTGCTGAACCCCTTTCACCTCCAACAGTGGAAAATCTTACAAATACTTCAGTTTTTTTACCCACTTCTTCTAAAAATTTGGCTCGGGTGTACTGGGAAAGATCATGGGTTACCTCAAAGTATCCATAGGCCCCTGCACCTTTAGCATGCACCACTCGCTCAGGTATTCTTTCTCTATCAAAATGAGCCAATTTTTCAATTAAATGAACATCCTGCAGCATAGTATAACTGGATCCTTCCCCAGTGGTAATAGATGCCTGGTCATTAACCACAGGATGCCCTTTGTTATCTGTAAGTTCTTTATCTTTCACAAATATTCCCCCTTTTACTTATTCTATGCAGATTTAAGTCCTTTATTTTTTTTAATTTAATTTCTTTCGACCTTTCAAATTCTTTTTGAGTTATATAAACAAAAAAATTGAAAATAATATCATTAATCCCTTACCAAGGGGAAGTTTACTCACTTTCCAGGCTGCAAATCCGCCTAATATATTGTAAGCCCCAGTAAATCCAGATTCTTTCATTTTTTCCATGAAATAACCTCCTCTAACTCCACTCTTGCAGTAAATGATGTACTTTTTCTCTTTATCCAGCTTTTCCACTTTACTCTGGAATTGATGGCCGTTATAATCCAGATTCTCTGCCCCCTGAATGTGTTCCCTTTCAAATTCTGTTTGGGGCCTTATATCCAGAATACTGATTTCAGAGTGTTTTTTCATTAGTTCAAATGCCATTTGAGGAGTTATGGTAGTGAATTTAGACATGATATCATTCTTTTTAACTGAATCAATCTGTTTAATTATATGTTCAATGTAATTGTTAAATTTTTAAATATGCATGTTGTTTTTTGTGTGGTGGTGGATTTAGGGATTAAAATCTCTATTTAAGCTAAAGAATTTTTTATTTTTATTAATGAATTTGTAAAAAAAGAAAATTATTTTAAACCTCGAATCATAACCTTACACATATTAATAATGGGGGTTGAATTAATTGTCAGATGTATCAAGTCTTGCTATTCATATAATACCACTTGCTTGGGCTGCAGCCGTAAGCCCAGTAATTTTATCAGTTTTTCTGGTGGTGATGTCATTATCAGACGATCCAAAGCTACCAGGAGTCTCATTTTATTTAGGAGCCATTATGGTTTTCCTTATAACGGTTTTTATAGGCATATTCCTGGGCCATAAACTAGCAGGAAGCGATGCTGCGAACCCTACAACTTTAGCGTCTTTAGACATGTTTTTAGGAGCTGTACTTGTTTTATTAGCCTTTAGAAATTTCACAGCCAAAGATGAAAATAAAGGAAGTAGAATATTCAAATTCCTGCAAGTTGACCCAGAGGCTGGGACATTTTCACGTTTCAGGAAATATTTCGTCTTAGGATTTATTGCATTTTTAACCAACTTCAGCTCTGCCATATTCATTTTAGCAGCTGGAAGAGAAATAGGAATAGAAAATGCAGGCTTCATGCCTGATGCTGTGGCCATCATTATCCTTGCAATCATTACGTTGCTTGTAATTGAAGTTCCACTGTTGTTTTTCCTGATTTTACCGCAAAAATCCAAAAAATTAACTAAACCAATAAATGAATGGATTAGCAGTCACGGAAATATTGTAACTGGCCTTTTCTGTCTGTTTATCGGATTATTGATAATTTATGATGGAATGAGTAAGCTGGGAATGGTTTAAAAAAATAATATTTAAGACTAAAGCATAATATCCCTTATAAATTTATTTAAACAATGTAAATAGTTTATCACCATGTTATAGATTGTTTTCAATATTCAAAAGTTAAAAAATGAATTAAAAAGGTGAATGAAAAGGAATTTAACTTCATTCTACACAATCTTGGGCAAACAAAATCCATCATAACTTGTGTAACAAAAACTCCATTGGGAAAATCAGTATATACATTAATCCACTAAAACTAGGAAGTACAAAAGAAATTGATAGTGCCAATAGAGAGATAGCTATGAAAAGAACATTATCTCTCTTAATCAGAGTTATATCGTGAGGATCCACTGTTTCATCGATAGAACCAATCCTATGGGCATAGTAAGTGTTCAAAAAAAGAAATATGGATATTCCCAACATATTTATATTGAAAAGAACGTGAGAAATGGTAAAGTGTGGGTATTTTCCAGTTAAGGATGCTGAAAATGGAACCAAAACGATGAATAAGAGCCATATCATATTTATCCACAACAAAATGGTGTCCACATGTTTTATTCGTTGGAAAACACGGTGATGTATGTTCCAAAATAAAGCCAACAGTACGAAACTCAAAACTAAAACATAAAATGTAGATACAAGACCTAAAAGAGAATTTTGAACGGCTTCATTAGATACGGGGCCAGTAATATCAGGGACAGCTAAGGCCAAAACCAGTAAAGTCATGGCAATTGCAAATATTCCATCAGTCAGCGCTTCAATACGATTGGTAGTCATGTGAAAACTTGAATTTTTATTCTCCATCATTACAAACTCCTAAATGAAAATTATAAACATATCATTAATATAAACATATCACATAAGTATCTATCGATATTTGTAGTAATGTATTATTTAATAATTGATTAATAGTTATTTATTGAATAAACAACAATCAAAACGCTGCCATAATTACAATAATCGATTAAATGGGGAAAAATATCATTAAAACTTAAAAGATGGAGAATATAGTATGAAAGATGAAAAACCAGTGCTGGGATATGATAAATTTCTGATGATGGCCCTTCTAAAGGAAGGCCCGCTAAGTTTAGATAAATTATGGGAAAAATCGATACTATTTCTATCTTTAATCTGGTACCAGCAGTTACCTGAAAAAGGTCAGCCCTTAGCAGAAAGATTACTTTTCACCCTTTCCCATGTGCGCTCCCAGATAGAAGATGGAAGAGCAAGTAAAGCCACTCACAGTACCGAAGCTGAAATGGAAAAATTAATCGATGATGGCCTGGTAAAGCTAAATGAAGATAAAAAATACGAATTAACCGATGAAGGGCATATTAAAGCTAATGAATATGAAAAAAGTATGCAAAAAGAGGCCGTTATGGCAGATAAGGAGTTAAAACCTTCCACCACAGCCAAAAACACCACTTATTTAGATGCATTCCTGGCAGTACTTAAACTGGGAAGTGGTTTGATTACCGGCAGTATGGGTCTAATCGCCGACGGAACTGACGCCACTATGGACACAGTGGAAGCTATTCTGGTTTGGCTTGGAATTAAATATCATCGAGAGAACCTAAGCACGTTCCTGGTTATTTTTGGACTATTCATTGCTTCCATTAGTGTTTTATACGATTCTATCACTCATTTATTAGGAATGTTAGCCGGGCATGCGGATCCTATGACCATGCCACTTCTGGTAATAGCTGTTGAAGGAATAGCAATACTTGCTGCAGTCTTTCTTTTCTATTACCAACGTTTCGTGGGAAATGTCTCCAACAGTTTAACTTTGATATCTCAATCCGTAGATTCTAAAAACCATATATTCATCGGTACCTCCGTAATTATAGGCGCTATTTTCGCCATATACGGTGTTTACTTCGTAGATGCTTTAATTGGGTTAGTTGTAGGGGCCAACATTTTTAAAGATGCAACTAGCTTACTTAGAGAAGCTATTTCCGCCCAGCAAGGAGAAGAAGAAGATTATTCCGCGGAATATAAACTTCCACTGCAACAATGCTGGGAAGAAAACCAGTTAATGGCATTTAGAAACTGGATCCTATACACACTATGGACAAAAAAATCAAAAACCCGTCCCGATATTATTATATCCCTTAAAAAAGTTTTCCGTCCTGATAACTACATTCCCGTGCTAAGCGAGCTTAATGCAACATGTACAGAACATTATGACTTTGAGGGAGAATTTGACAATCTCCTACATCCCCTGAAGGAACATGAACTTTTAGTTGAAGAAATTGATGAAGAGTACGTTTTAACCGAAAATGGTGAAGAACACCTCAAAAAGTTTATTCACAACTTCAAATACTACGATGTGCATGAATCCGATGCAATACTGCTGGCTATGGCCCAAGATAAGAAAAAATGATTTTATATCATTTTTATTACTTTTAGGACTGATTTAAAGGGTAATTAGGAAATTATGGTTATAGACAATGTTATTATTTGTTATGTAGGTGAATATAAGGAAAATATGTTATAATATATGAAAATGAATTTTAAATCCTTAAAATATTATTATTTTGGATCCCAGTCTCCATCTTCATTATAATTACGAGATTCTGGATATCCGCATGCATTCCATAATGAATCAAATGATAATTTCAAAGATTTCTCTATTTCAATGCCATAGTTCTCTAGGAGTGTTTCTGGCAATAATAGTACATCCCTATCAATAAGATAGTGCGGTCTGAGATGTTCCAATTTATATGCTCTCGCATTTGTAGCCATTGCATATCCTTTAACTCCTATTAAAGATATAAAAATTAAAATAGGAGTTTCAACGCCCAAATCTTCTAGAATAGCCAAATATTTTTTAATTGCTTCTAATATCTCTTTTTCATAAATGCCACTAGGTATCACGTTACCATCATAACGAGTATCTAATAAATTTTCATCAACTGCCTCAATTATTCCATCTCTGAAAATTTGAATATAATTAGAAGTCCTTTCAGTATAAGCAATTAATCCATCTAAATTATATCTTTCCTTACTCTTATGGGTGGAAATGGGCTGAAAATTTTGATTATTGTTGTATATGTTATTTAAATCGCTAATTTGCCCAGGATCAAATGAATTTAAAGGTATAATATGAATAACTGTCTTTGCACTGTTATTCATACCTACAGGACCTTCATCAGCAATTATATTCGATAATCTATCTTCCCTAAACCTTTTAATCTTTTCAGTTAATGTTTCTGATAAATTAAAAGCATTTCTTAATTCTGATACGTCCATTTCATGATTTGAATTAGAGATTCTCAAATAAAATTTATTATGACCTCTCAAAGTTACCCTATGTGGACTTCTCCAACTTTTAGGAACTTTAACAAGTATTATAACTTTACCTGAATCAGAAAGTCTAATTGATATCATTTCAATTGGGGAGATTTTTGGTTCAATACCATTTCTGATCATGTTTTCCAATCTAGTAATTTCATCATCAGGATTACTAATATCTAAACCTTTTATTTCTTCGGGAATTGCATTATCACTACCCTCGCTAATACCATATATCAATAAACCTCCAGAGGTATTTGCAAATGCTGAAACATCTTTAAGGAATTCTTTTTTATTATCCTGGCTGTTTCCAGGCAGTATTTCTTTATAATCCAATTTTTTGCCCTCAGGCACTTCATCTTCTTTTAAAGAATTTAAATCTTCCTCAGTGATTTGATTAATATCTTTATCAATCATTCTTAGCCCCCAAATCATGTTCCTAAATTAATTCAAATATTAATCATGAAGCTTTGTCTAACTTATACATTAATAGACTAGAGACAAAAATATAGTGAATTGCTTCATCTTTACCTATTTTGATATTCCCATGAGCTTTAGGATTTCTAATACCTTGTATTGCACCGCCAAAAATAAAATTATATCCTTCTTGAATATTTCTTTTAGATTCAGATGTCAAATCTGTTAAAAAAATAACAGGATCGTCTGTAATGACATTGTTATTCTTGTCATATTTAAATCTAAAAGATTGAAACATCAAATCTCGCCCATCCAATTCTTTTCCTGTTTTATTTTGAAATAGTTTCTTAACACGCGTATTTACTTCTTTAAATGCGGATTCTACAGCATCAGAATAATGTCCATCTTCAAATTTCTTTTTTGATATGTTAATGATCTCTTTGTGAATAATTCCCCAAAAATCAATAATTTTTTCTCCAAAAATAAGTTTTTCATTGTTAAAATCAATTGTGAAACCATCAGATTCCAATAACTCTATGACTTTAGGGTACCATTCTTTGACTCCCTCACCATAATAGTTCCAATTACTATTCTTGGTGTTTATAATCAAATCGTTAAAAATTAAATCCTTTAAAATATCTAAATATGTATAAGAAGTTACATTTTGCATAAAATTAGCAAAATCATAGTTTTCTTCACTCATAAAAGTGTAACCTGTTGTAGTATCATCTAATTTTGAGTATATTTTGTTATTATATGGTATTCCAAAATTCCTTAAATATTTAATAAACTCATCAGCACCATAGCAATGAATATAAAGTCTTTCGATGTAAATCCATATTTTTGGGTTTATTCTATCTATATTTTTGAAATCTATGTTAAATATTGACCCGTCTCTTTTGACTTCAAATGGAGCATCACATCTCGAACAATTTGGATTTTTACTTAATATTTCAATTAATTCGCCTTCGCTACTCACTGCTCCCATTATTTTACCACAATTAGTGCAAAAGGGTGATGTTTTCATTGAATTTGAAGTATTTGACATATAAACTCCTATTTTTAAATTAAAGATTATAAATACAATCTTAGTTTTAGTATATTAACTCTCTTCATAATTTAATTTAGAATAATATAAATTTTTAATTTTATAGTAGTGAAACCTATAATTTAGTCAGATTTGATCCATGAATTCAATTTAAACATCTATAATTAACAATAAACGCGGTGATTCTAACACTATTATCTTCAAACCCACCATATAACATGTTTTTATAAATCAAAACCAAATTAGTTCCCTTTTATTTTTTATAGAAAATAACTTATCCTCAATTAAACATATAAATAAACATGAGGTGATTTATAATGTGTGAAGATAAAGACTGTGACTGCAAAAGCAGCCATCACGGGAAACATCACAGATATCATCACATGCACCACAAAATGGGCTATGCATCCATAGTTAAAAGAACTGAAAACGAAGTAATGGTTCCTGAAGTTCTCCTAGAGGTTGCAGATGTTGGTGTAGGTGAATTTTTAGAAATACGAATCCAGAAAGTTAAAAAACACAAACATCACCACCACAAATAAACAAATTATTTTTTAAAAACACGTTTTATGCAAAATTTTGGTGATTAGTGTCCATGAGTTATATTCAAACATGAATTGATACATGCTACCTTGAAAAATATTGGACTTAGCCCTGCTTTTAATGTAAATTCTTCAGATGCATTTTAACTGAGTCCTCGTTAATTGGTTTATTCCATGGCTTAATTAATTCTTATTTATTGAAAATAAGAAAAGAGATGAGACTTAATATTTTTTTCTCTTTTTTATAACGATTGTGTGTGCCACGCTATCTCCAAGTCTCTGATTCTTATCACTTCCATGAATAAGGAGTACTCCAACCAAATACCAGAAAAACTCATCTATCATTCTTAAAAGGTTTCTTATAGCACTTTTTTTAAAACCTATCCGACTTTGGTCTTTTTCTCTTACTACCCTCAATCCAAGGACCATTTTTCCTATGGTTCTCCCATTAAATAGCCCTTCCATTAAAAAAAAGTACCCATAATAGAGAGGCACAAACAATATTATTAAAATTAAATAAATTTGAACATCGTCAGGGTTAAAATAGATATATTGAATTACAAGTGAAAACACAACAATAATTACAGCTATTATGGATAAAACGATAGCATCAATTAAATAAGCTCCAATTCTCCTTCTAAGACTCGCAAGTTCAAATTCACCATCTTCAATATTATAATTAGCTTCAAATCTTTTTTTTGTATCTTCATTTCTATATATTCCTATTTTTTCACTGCAATGAATACAAAAATCATTATCTATATTGTTTTCCTTTCCACAGTTTGGACAATACATACTTAATTCCTCCTATAAATGTATTATTATTCCATATAAATATACATATTAGTATGAATTTATAATCCATTTTAAATCCATATCACCAAATGCATATAATTAGAAAAATTATTGTAATTTGATTTATAAACTAAAACTGAAATTATGAAAACCAGAATCAAAATAGAAAATGATGAATACAAAGGCCCCTTTGACATTGAATTAACCATAGGAAGCGGTCAAACATCTCAGCCAGCATGGAAAAAGAAAGATGATTACTTCCAGGAATTAATAACAGTAGATAATAAACCATGCCTTGTGAAAATTGCCCATAAACCCAATTCCAATGATCCAATTGATATATTAGCCCAATCCCCTCAAGACATAGATGATGAAAGAATTAAAACTGAAATTATGGACATTTTCGGGTTAAATGATGATATTCCCCAATTATACGATTTTTTAAGGGATGATCCTCAGCTTGAGCCTACAATTGATTTTTGTAAAGGTTTAAGGCTTTTTAAGGCTAATAACATTTTTGAATCAGTTATATGTTCCATTACATCAGCCCATAACTCTATTAGACAGTGGAATAAAGCAATCAACCTTGTAAAAGAAAAATGGGGAGATGAATACATGTTTCCAGATGGAACATTTTATTTATTTCCAAGCCCTCAAAAACTGGCCAAAGCTCCTGAACAGGAATTTGATGAAGAAACCTGTAATGCTGAGCTTTTAAAATCCAAATCATCATGGAATGACCTTAGAAGCTGTAGGGTGGGTTACAGATCCAAATACATTAAAAAAACCTCAGATATGGTCCAAAATGAAATAAATCTAAGTTCAATAGGAAACATGGACTATGAATCCGCATTCCAAACCATTTTAGAGCTCCAGGGAGTAGGTCCTAAAGTTGCAGACTGCATCTTACTCTATGGTTATGGATTTAAAAAAGCTTTTCCAGTGGACATATGGATAAGTAGAATTGTATCCCATCTCTATTTTGACAAAGAAGTAAATAATACTAAAATAAGGTTATTTGGAATGGAACAATTTGGTGATTATGCTGGTTACACCCAACTTTATCTTTTCCATTATGCCCGTAAATCAGGACTTATGAATGAGTTAAAACCTAAAAAATAAAATGATTTGAAGATAAAATACGGTTTATACACGTTTGGTTAATATTAATATATTCATTCCATTCTCAAATTCGTGTTTAATATTGTTCATATATTTTCTAATAAAATATACCTTTAATTCTTCCTTTCTATCATTGGAAGAATCTGTTTTTAAACTTGTTTTCTTAAATGCTGCAGGATCAAAGGATTTTCCAGGATACTGAATAAATATTTTAATTTCACCATTCTTTTGGCATTTAATCTTTATTTTATCTTCTTCCAGATTTCCATGTTCCATAATATTTTTAAGAGCTTCTTCTACTGATATTTGGACTTGAAATTGTGTATAATCATTTAAACCAAATTTAGCCATTGTATTTCCAATAAATTTGGAAGCAATTCCTAAATTTTCTGTTTTACCCCTTATCTCTATTCCCACATGCCCATTCATCCTATCACTTTGCTTTTTTTTAATTATCAATATTATAATAAATTTAATAATTTTAAAAACAATCATTAGTTTTTAAATTCATATATTTAATTTAAGTGATTCTATGGGAGAACTTAATAACGCTTTAGAAGAATTCAGTGGAATTTCCAGGGAATATCACAGGAAAATAATGGAAATTTTAAAGGAAAATTACTGCTGGAAATGTCCAATGCGTTCCACAAGCAAAAAAGTGGCATGCAGAGAAATTGACGGATGGATACGACTTACAGGAGCATTCGAAAAAGGTGTTCAGGAAAACATAATCTCAGGCGATATTTCAAAGGAAGAATTAGATGTTTTATCCACCAGATATTTATTAAAGCTTGTAAAAAAACAAAAAAGACCATTTAAATATGATAAAACAGTTATTTTAAAATTAAAAGAAGATTTAAAGCCTTTTGCATATAAAGATGATGTGATTTTTGTTAAAGAGAATCCAGAATCTGTAAAGACTGATGATCTCATTTTATGGCCCCAAATATGTCCCCTATCCTTTTACTGGTTTTCAAAATCAAAATCACTGGGAATAATTCCATTTAAAATCTTAAAAGTCCAAGAATTAATCCAAAAAGAAGGTCATACATATATAAAAGCCGAAGATAACTTAGAAATTCCATTAGAGTATGTTACAGGGAAAATCACTAAAATCATAGCTAAAGAGGACGAGTTATACTCCCAATTAGATTTATAAAAAAATAAAAAAATAAACCTTTAATTAGCGAAATATCCCATATATACAAATATATAAGTTATAAAAAGTAATATAAGTCCCCAGCCATAGCGTGAAACCTGCTTATCGCCTTTAGATAAGATATATGCTCCAAAAATTACAGGTACTATGGATGCTATAAAACCCTGTGCATATCCACTCTTAATAAAATACATGCCTAAAAGCAGTGCTATCACACTTATAATGTATCCTACGTTCACTAATTTCATGTATTCTGATTTATGTCCTTCATTTTCCATTGAATTCACTTCACATTTTTTTGAATTGATATTATAGAGTATCCACACAATTTTTGAGTAATTTCTTTAATTTAGACTTATTTTTAGGCCACAATATATATGCAGAACTAATAAGCTTTAAGAAGGATGATGGTTGAGGTATTTCCACTTTATCCCTCATTTCCTCTGTTTCAGGAAGTCCAGATAATCTAAGTCTATTTAATATAGGGTCAGCATAGCCAGTTGATTCTGCAAAACCTCGCCCAATTAAGTTTCCTTCACGGTCCTTTAAATACACAGCGCCTTCTGAATAATGTAATCCGCTGCCAAAAAATCCAGATTGACCTCCATCAACAATTGGAGTCATAACAAAATTCCTAATATCCTCTGGAACATCTTCACCAAATTCAAATTCCCATCTTTGAGGGTACCATGTATTTGTAACAGGATACAAATCTGGATCCTGTGATTTTACACTTTTTATCCATTCAGTTACCTTTAAAGTTCCCTTAACACCTTTAGAATTGTTTTTTTCATCTATATATTTTCCTGAAACGTTAACTTTCATTACTCCTGGAGGATTTGGCCCTGTCTGTTCATAGAATTGTTTCATTTCATTGGAATGTATGGAAGCCATGGTTAACTCTCGATCTTCATCAAATTGAGCCATGAACCAATCCCATCCTCCCGCAGGCTTTTCAGACAGATTATTAGCCACTCTTAAAACCTTTACTCGAGGACTACCAGCAGGAAGCATTCCATTACACCATTGATGGTCATACCAGAACTTACCACTTTTTAGGGAAACTTCTTCTTCATTAATTCTCAAAATACTTTTATCTGGATCAACTCTAAGGTTTGGTACAGAATAATAGAGCGTTCCCACCCCTCCACAGCAGGGATCACATCCATTTTTACCTTGAAGTAAATAATCTTTATTTTGTGTAAGCGTAATATCCACTTCAATATCTGATGGTGAATCAGGGTTTAAATCTATTCCCCAACCTTTTATCTGGAGCGGAAATGTGCTGTCTTCATTTAAAGCTTTTATTTTATTCTTTCCAAACGTATAATCAAAGGGGTTGTCTGAAAAATCAATTAATCCAGTTGTTCCTGCAATTAATATAGGTTTGGAGCGGTAATGTTTTCCCCCAGCTTCACTTACAGCCAGATGTAATTCCAGAATCTGATTTTCAATTTCAGAAAGCCCAAAATGTTTGGCTATTTCTGGAGGAAGCAGTGCATACTGCCAGAACATGAATTGAACACCATATTCTTTTCCATTTTCGCCAACACAGCTTCCAACAATAAAATGCCAACCTAATTGGTAATTAAATTGAGGAGCATCATCTTGAGGGAGTTTAAAATCAGCCTTTGCTGGTATTGCTTCATACCCTTTAGAACTGTCCATACCTAAAAATAGCGTCATTGCATATGCTTGGTGGGGTGAAAGTGATTTAGAATGTTCAATTAATGTTTTATAGACATTTTTATAGCTTGGTGTGAACGAATCAGGATTTTTTAATCGTTCTTCTAAAAGATACTGCATTCGCCTACCAAAACTTTCATTACTATTCTTTTCGCGTTTTAATTTTTTAATTATATCTTCTGGAATTTTAGAAGCGTCAAATTCATGCATCCATAAAGCTTTGGCTATATTATCCCTTGTTTCTTCATCTAACATATCTAATAACTCTTGATTTTCCATGTTTAATACCTCATTTGCTTTTATTATCTTTCTTTTATTAATTACTCTTTTCGGAGTCTAAAAGATATTAATAAATTAGATATAATATAATAGTTTAATAGGATTAAGAGGGATTTTAAATGAAAGAAAGCTTTGAAAACATTAACAAATCCAGTAAAATTAAACAGATTATAGCAGACTTCGTTAATTCAAAACTTGATAACTATGAAACTGATATTTCAGATGTTTTAAAAGATTTATCTTTAAAAGAAGTTTCTGATCTAGTTTTTAACGAAGCCATTAACCTAACTGGAAGTAAATATTGTTATGTTGCTTACCTAGACCCTGAAAATAATGATAGTGTGGGAATATCCTTTTCACATCTTACAGATGGCTGTAAAATGTTTGCTGAAATGGGAGAGGCTCGTTTCAAAGTTCGAAAGGATGGTAGCTACGGCGGACTTCTTGGTTACTCCTTAGATACTGGAGAATCATTTTATGTACATGATATAACTTCTCATCCTGTTGCTCACGGCTTACCAAAAGGTCATGCGCCTGTAGATCAGTTTCTTTCAGTTGCAGTAAAGTATGAAGGGAGAATATTAGGGCAAATTGTTCTTGCAAACCCTAAAGGAGATTATAACAACAATCATTTGGAAATAGCAGATAGATTAGCTGATTTTTATGGTATTGCCCTTAAAGAAATGGTTTACAGTGAAAAATAGAAAAAATAAGTCACTGAGAATATTATTGTACTTTGAAACTATTTTGTATCATTTTAAAGTTTGTTTCTTGGCCTTCAAAGTCTCCAGGTAGGGCCGTGAAGATTAGAATGTATTGAGCTTGATTTTTCTCAAAAAGAATTAATCTTTCTTTTTTAACAGTTCCACCTGAAAGAGTCGTATTATACACAAATTCATGTGCAGATACACCATCAACAGTAACTTTACCCTCAGACATTAAAAATCCATATTTTCCAATTGCAGCTTTAATTGAACCAGTTGATATCTCCCCAGATGTATTGTTATTAGCCAAGAGAACTAAAACTCCAGTTTCTTCATTAAACTTATCCCCCACTGTAACTATAACTGGAATATCTATATCACTAACATTAACGTTGCCTTGGCCTGGAGTTTTGTACCATCCCCCAGGATAATTGAAACTTATCCCATTTGAACTGTAGGTTTGATTTCCACCAATGCCAATACATCCTGATATAAAAATTAAAATAGATATGGTTAAAATGACCAAAAAAGAATGTTTATTAATCTTTAATCACCCCTATTAGCCTTTTCGTTTTTGAATTGGATTTATCCAAGGAAATCTTCAGGTAAACCCTGCTCCAGGCATTTCTCCAGTACTTCTTTAATTTTACGCTGGTTAGATGGCCGGGCCATGTACAGTAATCCTTTTAACTTCAACCAGGATGAAGGCTCTGGTGGTTCTACCAGTTTACGCATCTGGGGAGTGTCAGGAATACCTGCCAGGTGGAAAATGTTGGGATGAGCATCAGCATAATAAACAGATTCTGCAAAGCCCTTACCCAGCAATTCTCCATCTAAATTCTTGATATAGACTCCACCTTCAGAATACTGAGCACCACCGGCATTGTAACCTGTTTGTCCTCCTTGAACAATAGGAGTCATGGTGAAGTGACGGATATCCTCTGGAACCATGTCCTGGAACTGGAATTCCCAGTGATCAGGGTACCATGTGTTTGTAACGAAATAATGCTCAGGATTAGATGATTTCACACTTTTAACCCACTTATCGATTTTTAATGTTCCCCTAATATCTACAACGTTGTGTTCAGCATCAATGAACTGTCCCTTTACCTCCACAGTCATAGTTCCTGGTGACTCTGGGCCAGTGAGCCAGTAGAATTCCAGATTCTGATCTGTATGTGGTGCGTACATGGTTATTTCCCTATCTCCCTCAAATTGAGCCATGAACCAGTCCCAACCTCGTGAATGGGACGTTTTACCCAACACACTTGCTGCCCGGACCACCTCACACCTGGAGTTCCCCAGAGGTTCCAGGGCATTGCCCCATTGATGATCAAACCAGAACTTACCCTCTTCAAGAGTTATCTCCTCTCCATCCAGCTTTAAAAGACTGCCAGACTCCATTTTGAGGTTGGTAGCAGAATAATAGAGAGTTCCAATGTCGCAACAGCAAGGAAGACATCCCTTATTTCCCTGGAGCAGGAAATCCTTATTGGAAGAGAATTTCAGGTCAACTTCCATCTCCACATCCTTTTTGCTGCCCTGATTTACTCCCCAGGCCTGCACCCTCAAAGGGAAGAGTTCATTTTCTTTCTCAGATATTATCCTGTTTTTCCCGGCTTCATAACAAAATGGTTGGGAAGCAAATTTTAAAAGTCCAGTGGTACCTGCTAGTGCAAATGGCCTGCTTTGAAGATGTTTTTCTCCTGCTCTGGCCACAGCCAGTTGCATCTCAAATATCTGGTTTTCCCAGTCAGTTAAACCAAAACTATGGGCCATTTCAGGAGGTAATAAAGAATAACGGTAGAATGAAACTAGAATTCCATAGTCACGTTGTTGAGTGTCGCGACAGTTACCTACAAAGAAGTGCCATCCTACCTGATAGCCTAATTGCGGGGCAAAATCCCGGGGAAATTCTATATTAGACTTTTTAGGGATTTTTTGGTAGCCACGGCTGCTGTCCACTCCCAAAAGATGGTTCATAGCATAAGCTTGCATGGAAGTTAGTGAAGAACAGTGCTTCAGAAGTTCTTGATACCGTTTCTTGTAACTGGGAGTAAATGAATCAGGATTATCCAGTAAATCCTGTAAACGATGCCTCATCCTTTCTCCAAAGGCATCTGGACTGTTTTTATCACTTGAAAGACACTTTCTCACGTCTTCCGGTATTTTTTCCGCCTGGAATTCCTTCATCCAAAGAGCCAGGGCAATGTTTTCACGGCTTATTTCATCCAAACCATTCAGTGCATCTTTTTCCATTATTTCTTCCCCTATAACTTTCTGATTTAAAAATTGATCATCAAGTAAATTTTTTATCTTATTCCTTATTATCTTATGTTAGAGTTATTAAACCTCCCTATTGAACCATTAACAGGAAATAACCATTAAAAATATCTTTTTATAGATTTATCCCTGAAGGTTGCTATTTTAGTGGAAAAAAGATAATATAATCATAATTACTCTAAAATACGTAAATTTGTAAGATAGTTAGATAAAATTGAATTTTTAAGTCCAAATTTAGAATGCAGTGGTAAATTAAAAAGAAAATGAATTAAAAAAAAGAAAAATAGGATTATTCATCCAAAACTGTGACTTTATTCATTACATCATTTGGTTGAATCTTGTTTACAACGTCCATTCCTTTAACAACCTTACCAAAAACGGTGTGTACTCCGTCAAGGTGTGGCTGTGGAGAATGTGTTATGAAAAACTGGCTTCCACCAGTATCTTTACCTGCATGAGCCATGGAAAGTGCTCCAGTTCCGTGTTTATGTGGGTTTATTTCACATTTTATTGTGTAACCTGGTCCACCTGTTCCATTACCTTTAGGACATCCTCCCTGAATTACAAAGTTAGGTAAAACTCTGTGGAAAGTCAATCCATTGTAAAATCCTTCACCTGCAAGCTTTTCAAAGTTAGCAACTGTGTTTGGTGCTTCTTTATCAAATAAGGTTAATTCTATGTTTCCTTTATCTGTTTCAATTATTGCTTTTTTCATATTTTCACCATAATCTTGAAATAATGTTTTTGCATGATATTTTTTATTATTAAATATATGCAGTATCTATTTTTTTGTCCTTCAAATTAATTAAATATTCAGTTTTCCGCATTATTTTAATAGGGTATCCAACAAATTATTTATTGACAGATTTTTAATATAATATCCAGTTTTAATGAGCTTCCCCATTTATACTGTTTATTTAAGGTGATTAAAATGAATACAGAAGAAATTATAGATTTAGATAAAAAATATGTTATGCAAACTTATGGACGGTACCAATTAGCTTTAAAAGAAGGAAAAGGAGCTTTAGTTACCGATTTTGAAGGAAAAACTTATATTGACTGCTTTGCAGGGATTGCTGTAAACAATGTAGGACATTCACACCCGAATGTTGTTGAGGCAATATGTAAACAGGCTAAAAAACTGATACACTGCTCCAATCTTTATTATACACAAGAACAGGTGGAACTCGCCGAATTACTGGCTAAAGTTTCTCCACATGACAAATCCTTCTTCTGCAACAGTGGTGCAGAAGCAAATGAAGGAGCTATAAAGCTTGCACGGAAATTTACGGGTTGTGGCGAAATTATTGCTATGGAAAACTCATTCCACGGCCGAACCATCGCCATGATCACTGCTACAGGCCAGCATAAATATAAAAAAGGGTTTGAGCCATTACCAGAAGGATTTAAACACGTAGACTACGGAAACGTGGAAGCAGTGGCAGATGCTATAACCGATAATACAGCAGCAGTTCTTGTTGAACCTATTCAAGGAGAAGGAGGAGTTATAGTTCCTCCAAAAGGTTATCTAAAAGACTTAAAAAAGCTTTGTAATGAAAACGATGTTCTTTTAATATTTGACGAGGTTCAAACAGGGTTTGGACGGACTGGTGAAATGTTTGCATCCCAAACATTTGATGTAACTCCAGATATCACCACTGTAGCCAAAGCACTTGGTGGAGGATTCCCTATTGGTGGTGTTCTTGCAAATGGAGAAGTTGGAGATGCATTTGAACCTGGAAACCATGCTGCAACATTCGGTGGAAATCCACTTGCCTGTGCAGCTGCAAAAGCTTCAATTGAAACCATAATAGATGAAAATTTACTTGATAAGGCAAAAGAAAACGGTAAATACCTCAAAAACAAGCTTGAAGAGCAAAAAAACCTTCATAAAATAGTGGAAGATGTTCGTGGTGTTGGAATGATGCTTGGAATGGAAATGAGCATCAACTGCGGAGAAATAGTCAAAAATGCACAAGATCAGGGCGTGCTTATAAACTGCACCGCGGATACTGTTTTACGGTTCTTACCGCCGCTTATAATAGAAAAAGAGCAGATAGATACTGTTGCAGCTGTTTTAGATGGTGTTTTAGGGAAGATTTCTTAAATATGGTTTTTAGTGGTTAATTTTTCCTTTTTTCTTTTTATTTTTAGTTTATACTTGTTTATCACTGCAAAATGGACCGTATGTAACATTAACAGGTATTTTTTTACCACATTCTTTACAATAAGCTTGATTTTTGATTTTTTGAGATTTTTCATTAACATATAATGAGATCTTAGAGTCTTCACGTTTAGAAAACCATTATTATAGAATAAGAGATCGTTTAATTCATTATGTTAAATTTTTATAGTAGAAAGTAAATAAATTCCATGTCAACTTTTTTTTCAGTATGGAGGATTTTGATGGACTTTGATATTAAAACTAATGAGAAAGGAAATTTGAGCATCGGTGGAGCAGATGCAATAGAACTTACAGAAAAATATAACACACCCCTTTACGTTATAGATGAAACAAAAATACGGGATAACTACAGAAGAGTTTATGAATCATTTTCTAGCCATTACAATGATTTTAAAATATTCTATGCTTGTAAAGCTAACACAAACCTGGCCGTTATGCGAATATTAGAACAGGAAGGAAGTGGAATTGATGCTGTGTCTCCTGGAGAGATTTATACAGCACTTCTGGCAGGATTTGAAGCCGAAAGAATTATTTACACTGGAAACAATGTCACAAATGAAGAACTTAAATTTGCTGTAGATTCAGGAGTTATAATTAATCTTGATTCAATTTCAGCCCTTAAAAGGCTTTCAAAACTCACCGATCCTAAGAAAGTGAAAATATCATTTAGAATAAACCCAAAGGTCGGTGCGGGACATCATGAACACTGCATAACTGGTGGGGACTTATCTAAATTTGGTGTTATGGAAGAAGAAGCTGCAGATGTTTACAGTATGGCTAAAGACCTTGGGTTCACCCCTGTTGGAATTCATACACATATAGGATCAGGAATACTTGACCCTGAACCATTCATGCTTGCAGTTGAAACCCTTATGGACGTTACAGGAAGAGTTCATGAAGAAGCAGGAGTTAAATTTGAGTTTATAGACTTTGGTGGAGGATTAGGAATACCTTACGAGACAGAAGAATCTAAACTGGACATAGAAAAATTCTCCAAAGAAATTACAGGACTATTTAAAGATAAATTAAATGAATACAACCTTGGAAAACCGACAATGTGTATTGAACCTGGCAGATATATTGTGGGAGATGCATCAGTGCTTCTTACAAAAGTAAACACTATAAAACAAAGTTACAGGAAGTTTGCAGGTGTTGACGCTGGGTTTAACACTCTTTTACGTCCTTCAATGTATGGATCATACCATCACATTGTTGTTGCAAACAAACCAGAAGCAGAAAACACCCAGAAGATAGATATTGCCGGAAATGTATGTGAATCTGGCGATTTATTTGCAAGAGACCGTCCAATGCCTGAAATTAATGAAGGGGACACCTTAGCCATTCTCAATGCTGGAGCTTACGCATTTTCAATGTCATCCCAGTACAATTCAAGGCCAAAAACAATGGAAATCCTTATAAAAGATGGGGAAAGTGAGATTATAAGGGAAAGAGAAATATTTGCTGATGTTCTTGCCAAACAAAATGTGCCTATAAGACTTTTAAAATAAATTGAGATAATTACAGTTTAATGAGGCTATAATAATGAATATACAGGAAATTAAGTTTTCAAAGATGCATGGACTTGGAAACGATTATATTGTCATAGATGAAACTTCTAAAGAGCTTATTAGTGAAGAAATGAAGCCAAAAATTTCAGCAGAGCTCTGTAGACGTGGTTTTTCAATAGGATCAGACGGGGTAATCTTTGTCTGCCCAGCTACATCCCATGATATTGATATTAAGTTTAGAATCTTTAATTCTAATGGATCAGAAGTTTCAACATTGAATAAATGTGATATACGTTTTAGAATCTTTAATTCTGATGGTTCTGAAGCTGAAATGTGTGGAAACGGAATAAGATGCTTCTCCAAGTACGTATACGACAAAGGAATCATAAAAAAAGAAAAAATCATCGTTGAAACCCTGGGTGGCATTAAAGTAGTTGATTTAACCATCAAAAATGGAGAAGTAGCATCATCTAAAGTTGATATGGGTCTTGCAACATTTAAAGCATCTGAAATTCCCATAATAAGTGAAAATGATGAATTTTTAGATGATGAATTAATGGTTAATGGAAAACCTTATAGAATGACCACCGTAAATGTTGGAAATCCTCATGCAGTGATTTTCACTGATAATCTGAAAGGAGTGCCTTTAAATGAGGTTGGGCCTGCAATTGAAACCCATGAAGCTTTCCCTCAAAAAACTAATGTGCATTTTGTTAAAATATTAAATAAAAATGAAATAGACATGATTACATGGGAAAGAGGTGCTGGTTTCACATTTGCATGTGGTACTGGAGCTACATCCTCTGTTTTAGCTGGATTTAAACTTTCTAAGCTGGATAAAAATGTTTTAGTCCATCTTCCTGGTGGAGACCTTAACATTGAAATTTATGAAGAAAAGGGAATCCTTGGAGCATTTATGGAAGGAGATGCAGTTCTAGTCTTTGATGGAACCATTAAAATTGAATTATAAATCTCTATTTTCTCCAATAAATTTAATATTGTGTCTTTTAAATTATCGCTTTTAAACATTCTGAAAGTGATAATATATTTTATTTTTAAAATATATCCTTAAATCTTTAAAAAAAATATATAATGGATTCTAATTAGAGACTAATTTATTCTGTCCTTTGAATGCATTCCCTTCTTAATTTTAAAAGCTCTTTCTTTCTTTTTTTAAGGTCATCTACTTCCTTAACTATTTTGCTGAACTGGGGCAATATGCATTTAACCACATTGTCTTGATGTATCCAACTACAGTCCTGGCAGCTCCATACACCCTTATCTTTTATCCATTTACCCCCAGTAGTACTATCTCCACAGGGATAGAATGGACAGTAACAGAATGTGCAGTTTTCGCCTTTAGTGTGGCAGGGGTAGAATTCACATCCCAAATTAGGCCCTTCAACCACCTCTCCATCTAAGAAACATTCATAAAACTCTCTTGAAAGCTGATGTATGTCTGATTTAACCACATAACCACGAGGCGTCACCATGTGCCCATTCTGGATATATGTCATGGAATTTCCAATGATTATAGTTGTTGACATGTTTATTTCATGATCCCTCATGTTTCCAAGAGTGGTTACAGTAACATCCACACCACTTTCTCTGCTTTTTACAATTCCAACAGGGGTTGATCTTTTTTTGTTTCGAAGTAAAATTTTGTAGGCTTCTTCAAATGGTTTCTTCCTTGTTTTACTTAATGGGTTATAAATAGCTATAACAAAGTCGCCTTTAGCTGCAAATTCCACTTTTCTTTTTATTTCAGATAATGGAGTTAAAATATCACTTAAACTTATAACTGCAAAATCATGTAAGGGTGCCCCCAGCTTGGAAGCTGCAAATGTCGCTGCAGTTACCCCTGGAATAACATTCACTTCAATATCACTGTATTTATCAATAAGCTGGAAAATAACGTTCCCCATTCCAAATACGCCAGGATCTCCTGAGCTTATTATGGCAACTTTCTTTCCTTCCCGTGATTTTTGTATGGCAATCTCTGCCCGTTCTATCTCATCACCCATACCCTTCTTAATCACTTCTTTTCCATCTATTAAGTGTTCTATTTGCTTTATATATGCTTTATATCCGATAATAACCTCTGAATCTTTAATAGTGTTTAATGCCCTTATGCTCATGTCTTCAGGGGAAGGTCCAATACCTATAATACTAATCATTGCATCACCATGTTCTAAATAATAAAAAGAAAATTATTTTTGATTAATTTTTCATAAAACTGTAAATTAAATCCATCTGACGATTTTTGGGGAGTAAAGAAAAAATATAGGGTTATTGATTATATAATTTCTTGAGAGATGTTATCTGAATAGTGTTAACATCCACTTCAAATCCCCTTGTTTTCTTCTTTCCCACTGCTAAAGCCGTTACAGAGTATATTTCACTTTGTCTTATTACTATCTGCCCCGATGAAGAAGTTTTATTAGCCTTTACTCCACCTGTTTGATTTTCCTTATATCCTGTAGCTGAAATGGTAAGATTCATAGTATCAGTGCTTAAACTGTTGCTTACAACTGCAGAGAGAGTGTCAACATTGATTCCATTTAAACCTGTCTTACTTATAAGAACCGGGGCAACAACATCAGGATTTGTGACATTATAGCTTTTAACTGTTATATTTTCTGTTTTAAGATTTATGCTATCCCATATGGCATTTAATTTACTGATCTGCATGTCTATAAGCTTTCCAATGTCTGGGGGTTCAGAAGTCACTATTGTATATGAACTTAAAAGTCCTGCTTCAAACACCATCACAAAGAGTAAAAGGAAGAGTATAATTTTTATGATTCTTGGCAAATTATCACCTAATTAATATATCTTAAATATCCCTAAATTTTCATTCTAATTTTATTTTCTACTTAACCAATTTAATTTTATTGTCTAAAAATTAGATTAATATTATATGATGTATATTATTATATAAAAAAAGGTTTGCACGGAGTAGCCATGAGCGATGATATCATTTTAAAGTTCAGTAATGCCAACATCTTAATTAATGATAAAGCATATGAACGCATTAAAAACCAAGAAAATTCACATGAATTCACAGAATCCCTAATAGACGAACTATTATATTCTAAAGAAGATGTTTTTATTTTAACAGAAGAAATTCTGAATCAATATCTAAATAAAGATAATTTAGAGGATATAAAGCTTGATCAAAGTACTTCTAAGGATTTAACATCCAGCACGGATGTAATTTTGAAAGTTCCTCAAAGCAAGTTTCCAACAGGAAGACCATTTGACTTCCATGTGATCCAGGATACAAGTAAAAAATCATATACAAGCGGGGAACTCAAAGACTTCACCACTTACTTCAAGAGCAGATACCAAAAATTATACGAGCTTTTAGATAGAAGAGGAGAATTAAAGGATCATAGATCAATTAGCGATATAAAAAAGACTGATGATGTTGTTAAGGTAATAGGAATAGTAAACGACATTAAAAACACTAAAAATAACCATAAATTCATAGAACTAGAAGATGAAACCGGAAGCACTACTATTCTTGTGCATAATGAAAATCACCAACTCTTTGAAAAGGCAGAGAAAATTGTAAAGGATGAAATTATTGGTGTTGTTGGAAGTAAAAAAGGAACATTTGTAATAGCATCTGAACTGGTGCATCCTGGTGTGCCGCGAATTGATGAAAAACCAATGGATTTTTCTACTGTTTTCATTTCTGATGTTCATATTGGCAGCTCCACATTCCTTGGAGATGCTTTTAACCGGTTTATAAACTGGATAAACGGAGACTTCGGCGATACCAAACATCAAGAAATAGCTCAAAACGTTAAATATCTTGTTATTGCTGGGGATTTAGTTGATGGAATAGGTATATACCCTCATCAAGAAAAAGAACTCACTATAAAAGATATTTACGGGCAATATGATGAAGCTGCACGGCTTCTTGGCGAAATCAGGACAGATATTAAGATAATAATATCTCCTGGAAACCACGATGCAGCAAGATTGGCCGAACCCCAGCCTGCAATTTCCCAGAATTATGCTAAATCACTTTATGAACTTAAAAATGCTGAATTTGTAAGTAATCCGGGAATTGTAAGTTTAGATGGGATTAATGTTCTTATATATCATGGTAGAAGCTTTGATGATATGGCTATGTCTGTTAAAGGATTCTCCCACCAGCAATCAGACCTTATAATGAAAGAATTACTGGAAAAAAGACATTTAGCCCCTATATATGGAGAAAGAACCCCTCTTGCATCAGAATATGAAGATCATTTAGTAATTAAAGATGTGCCTGATGTTTTTCACACAGGCCATGTTCATATAAACGCTTATAAACGGCATAAAGGCGTTCATATGATAAATTCAGGCACATTCCAGTCTCAAACAGAGTTTCAGAAGATCTACAACATTATGCCTACATGTGCAGAAGTTCCTGTAATTCACAAAGGCCAGTTTAAGCTTTTAAATTTTGCTTAAATTGATATTAACTGAATTTTTATATCTATTTGCCATATAAACAAGGCAGTATGAGTTATGAAGTAAAAATTGGATTTTATGTTCCTAATATATACTAAAGGAGAATTTAAATGGATAAAAATGTTATTATAAAAGAATTAATCAATGTTTCACATTACATATATAAAAAAGGCCTTAGCCCTGGAAAATCAGGAAATTTAAGCTGTAGATTTTATGATAACAACGTTTCAAAAGTAGCAATAACAAGAAGCGGGATTTCCAAAGGAAGAAT
Organism: Methanobacterium sp.; assembly: GCA_016222945.1. NCBI lineage: Archaea > Methanobacteriati > Methanobacteriota > Methanobacteria > Methanobacteriales > Methanobacteriaceae > Methanobacterium > Methanobacterium sp. Next base: position 109,136 of record JACRPY010000002.1, read on the forward strand.
ACAAAAAGAAGATGTAATTATCATAGATATGGATGGAAACATCCTGGAAGGGGATAAAAAACCATCTTTAGAAATGTTCATGCATCTTGGAATCTATAAAGAAAGAAACGATATTAATAGTGTTGTTCATAATCATTCTCCCTTTGCAACTGGTTTTTCAATGTCGGATAAGCGATTAAAAAGACTTGAAGGATTTGGACCAATTGAAAATCCATATATTCCATCTGTGAAGTACTCAAAGCCTGGAAGCATTGAACTTGCAGAAGATACAGCTAAAATGATGAAAAATGAGGATGCTGTACTCCTTAAAAATCATGGTGTTGTTGCAGCAGGTGTGAATCTTGATGAAGCAGTTCTTCTTGCTGAATTCGTTGAAGATATAGCTAAAATACAGTTTGTAGCTCAACTCCTCTAATATTTTTCTTTTAAAAAATACTATAAAAAATTAAAATTAAAATTGAACTTCTAATTTTAACTTCTAATTTTTTTATTTAATATATTAAAATAATGTAAAAAATTTAAAAAAGTAGCAGCAAAATAGAATATAAATCTGCTAATAAATCTGATTAAATAGATAAAACTAATTAAATTAATTAAAAATAGAATTTAGTCTCTGATAGACTCTAATTCACTTAAAACATTCCAAACAAGAGTTCTTGCATGTATAGGGATGTTTGGGTCGTTACTAATTTCATCAAGTATTGAAATTACGGTACTTGCACGAACTGTGGCATCATCATCATCTTTAGATAAAATATCCTTTGATTCTTCTGCTGCCCTTCTAATATTCCTTGGAACACTTGTATCTTCCATGATATGTCGTAATATTTGAGTAACGCGATCAATTGCATCTTTATTCATAATATAACCTCCATAGTGTTAAATAAAATAATTTTATAAATAGACTAAATATAATAGACTAACTATTAATCTTTATACATGATGAGATAAAAACCTTTTGTATCCAATTTTCTTAAAATTGAATTCACTTATAATTTATAACTTATAATAAACCCATCTAAAAAAACCATGAATGATGTTTTTAATTAGTTAGATGATACTGCAACAGCTATTGTAACTCCATTAAACGCTGTTTTTCTAAATATAAGCTTTGAATTGTTCCCTGCAGCAATTAAAGCCGATGGCTCACAAACTCCAGGAATTCCAAATTTTCCCTCAACAAACAAAGACTTTGCACACTGCGGGTCCTTAAAATCTTTCAATTTATCTAAAGAAATGATTTCAAGGGGAATATCAAGTTTCATTGCTGTTTCAATTATTCCTACCTCATTTTTTTTCACTTCAGCAGTTGCAAGCATGTCTATCCTATCTAAAGATAAATTAAGGGCATTAATTGCACTTTCAACCGCTGATTTGACATCTAATTGTAAAACAGCTTTTCGAGCTCCAATACCTACAACCAGTTTTTTTGGTTTTAAAACTATCTCTGTATCTTCAAATACGGCTTTTAAATCTTTATTTTCAAATTTAAGCAAGTTATATGAATTTTTAATTAATGGATCATTAAAAATAAATTCAAATTTAGAGGGAACATATAAATCAGGGGTTTTATTGTTAACCAAAGCTGAATTTATAGTCATTATTTTTTTAGGATCATCTATTTCTAAGTGGTATCTTCTTGCAAGAGAATCTATCCCTATTTTGCCATGAATATCTGTAGCTGTTGTTATAACCGGATCTGCACCAGATATTTCAGCAATCTTTAATGTAATCTCATTTGCACCGCCAAAATGTCCTGAAAGCAGGCTTATTACATGTTTTGCCTGATCATCCATAACCAAAACTGCAGGATCCTCTATTTTATCCCTAATAAGGCCACAAATATTTCTTACCATTATTCCAGTTGCCATTATACCAATTATACAATCATAATCCCTAAAGACATATTTTAATGTCTCTTTAACATTTTTATGGAATATACCTACTTTTATTACTGTTGAATCCTCATCTAAAACCTTTTTTAGGTTAAATGCGACATCTTGAGCATCTTTTGTTATGGTAAATATGGCTATTTTCATTTTCTGCCTCAACATCATATTCTAAAAATAACTATAAATATTTTCAATTTAATAGAACAATATCCATGGTATGTTAACAAGAATTTAAATTATTTATCTCTTATTAATTAATTCAAAATATTTAAAAAAAATCAAATCTTAAACATAAAAAAAATCAAATCTTAAACAATTTTAAATCATCTAAACTTAAGGAGCATAAAAATGTATGTAGTGATACTTGGTAGTGGAAGAGTAGGTCTAAATCTTGCCTCTTTTTTGATTTCTGATGGTCAAGATGTTACTCTCATCGAAAGTGATGCAGAATTATGCTCCAAGGCTGCTTCTGAATTAGATTCTTTAGTTATTTGTGGTAATGGGACTGATATTAAAACTTTAAAGGAAGCAAATATAGAAGATGCAGATGTTTTTGTTGCAGCCACAGGAAATGACGAAGTTAATTTACTTACCTGTGTTCTGGTAAAAGGATTCAATGTACCAAAGATTATAGCCCGAGTAAGTGATTATACCCATAAAAAAGCGTTTAAAAGCGCAGGTATTGATTTTGCTATAAGTCCAGAACTTACAGCCGCGAGTTATCTTGAAAAAATAATATTAAGACCAAAGATAGCAGATTTAGTGGTTTTAGGAAGGGGAGATGCAGAATTATTAGATCTTACATTGAAAAATAAATCATTTATTGGTAAAAAAATAGGAGAAATTAGCCCTACTAAAAAATATATAATAGTTGCAGTGTTTGAAAACGGGAATATAAACATTCCAATGCAGGACGACGTCTTGAAAGAAGGTTCTAAAATTTCTATTCTTGTAAAAACAAAATATATAAAAGATATTATAGAATTATTCACAGATTAAACCATTGAAAGCTGAAATAAAAAAATTATGGATTTAAACTCATTTTAAAGTTAATTTTAAATTTTATATCCTAACTGCATCAAAAGAACTATAAAAAGTCCGAATAACAATGCTATCAATATAATAAACAACAAAATCGTTGTTTTTGTAAGTAATAGAGCTTCTGAAATTTTATCTGGTGTTAAATTAGTTAAATCATCCCCAATTTTATAATAACCTATTTTTTCAAGGCTAATTTCCAGTGCACCAGCTGCAGCAGCCATGGAGTAACCCGAATTCGGGCTATCAGGCTTTCTTGCATCTCTTCTCATTATTTTATACGCATTCTTCCAGTTCATCCTAAGAATAAAAGCTGCAATAACAACAAGAATACCAGTAAGTCTTGCAGGGATATAATTTAATATATCATCCACATTTGCAGGAAACCAGCCTATTTTAATGTTTTCAGGGTTTTTATAGCCCACCATAGCATCAAGCGTATTTATAACTCTGTATGCAACAGCTCCAGGAACACCAAAAATAAATGCATAGAATATTGGGGCAATCACTGAGTCTGTGATGTTTTCTGTTAATGTTTCAATTGTAGCTGAGATTAAATCTTCCTTTGAAAGATTAGAAGTATCTCTACTTACAAGATAAGACATTGATTTCCTTGCAACCCCAATATCATGATCCAACTCAGTTCTTATATCTTGAGCTGAAGTTATAAGAACTTTAATTGCAAAAGTAGTTGTTAAAATCAATGCTGAAACAATTAAATAAATTAAGTTATTAAATGCTAACAAAGAAGTAAGGACGTAGGTTGCAAGTGTAAAAATAATTACCAAATCCAGTGTTAATATTATTCCTGAGATTTTATTTCTATATTTTATTAAATTACCATTATAAATGTCAATAAGTTTCCCCATCCATACAACAGGATGTATTTTTGCAGGAAATTCTCCAAATATAACGTCGATGATTACTGCAATTATGATTATGGATATTAAATTTATTTGAAGTTCCATGAAATCCCCTGAATAACACTTTGAATTTAAATTAGTTGCCAAATATATTTTATTTGAATTATATACCAATAGCAAGAATTTGGTGTAATCTAATTACAGTACTAAATATTGTTTAATCTATGAAAATAATTTTAGTTTCAAAATATTTAATTCTAATACAAGTAAACATTAATTGTAGATAAAGTTCAAAAAATACACTGATAAAGTTAACAAGGTGTTAAAAATGTCAAAAATCGAAGATAAAGTTCAAAAATGGCTCTCTGATGAGGGTTTTTTCAGGCAGAAAGTTTCAGATGATAACACAAACTTCCATTTCATGATAAATTATCCTGAAGGTCACGCTCTGGATGTTATTCAGCCAAAAGGTAAAAAAGACTTAGTTGTAATAGGATGTGCTACAAATATTAGTCCAGAACACCAATCAAAGATAAAAATGCTTAAAAATACAAAAAGAGAAAGTTTTATGTGGGATTTCAGGTTTCTTTTAAATAATCAATTTGTTGATTTCCAATTACAGCATCCAGACAATGTTTTGCAAAGTTTTGTGATTACAGATGAAATATATGAAGACGGATTAAGCAAAGACAGATTAATTTCCACTGTAAAAAAAATTTTCAGAGCCAAGCTACAAGGAATATGGAAAATACAGAAAGAATTTGGAGTTTATGACGAAAGTGAAAAAAATAGTCAACCAGACAGTATGTACGTATAACGTTAAGAACATTTTAATGCTCTAAATAATAAAATAATCTTAAAAATAATTTATTTAAATGAAATAACAGTATTAAAACGTTTTTTGCACAAAATACTGGTTTTAATAATTATAAAATAAGATGTGAAATTTGAAGTATAATATATTTAATTTGTTTGTGTGTAAGTTCACAATTAATAGATTGAGACATGCATTTCAAGTGTAAAATATATTCACCAAATTAAATTTTTAAGGTGAGACATCAATTTCAAGTGTATCACAGAATAGAAATCTAGAATTTTCAGATAATTTTAGGAAAATATTTAATCAAACACTTTTTAATCATGTTATATTAAAAAATATATAGATTAAGAGATTTAGCTGAATCAATATTTAAATAGGATTTAAAAATGAATCTAAGAGCATTATGGAATCCAAGTAGCATTAGCACAGAGCAAAAAAAATAATCCTCAATTTTAGTAATGCCTAATAACATAAATACAGAACAAATGAAGAAATCATAGTTGAAGATGTTAAATGCTTTTAATACAAGATAACAGAAATAATGCTTCATCCAATATAATCTATTAACTATTTCAAGCTATGTTGCATGATTAATAGAACTAAGTAAAATAACCTCTAAACTGTATTAAATAGTGCCAATAAACACATCTATTCCTTATAAAAGAAGTATTGTGCATTGATCACTCTATTTATAGTGTAATATTTGGGAATAAATAGAGAAAATTTGTTTTATTAAGTTAAAACTAATAAAAATATTTATAGTGTAATATTTGGGAATAAATAGAGAAAATCTGTTTTATTAAGTTAAAACTAATAAAAATATTGATTTAAACTATATCTTTAAATTATATCCTTTTCTCGTATTTTAATTCAGGGAATGTGATTTTATAAACTGTTCCTTCCTCTTCTAAAATCTCTATATTACCATCTAATTGATCTACCAAAGAATCAACCAAACTTAAACCTAATGTTGTCCCGTTTTCTAAGTCATGTTCTTTAATGTGCCCTACACCATTATCCTTCACAATTAAGACATATTCATCGTTATCAGGATACATTTTCACCATTATTTTACCTTTTCTACCTTGAGGAAATGCATGTTTTAGGGAATTTGAAACAAGTTCATTTATGATAAGACCACATGGAACTGAAGTTTCAATATTAAGCTCTATTTCCTCAATATCTAACTCTAAATCAATATGAGACAAATTAGAATAACTATATATTAAACTATTCAAAAAAGTTTTCAAATAATCAGAGAAGTTTATTGAACTTAGATTATCTGATTGATAAAGTTTTTCATGGATCATGGCCATTGATCTCACTCTATTCTGACTATTAATAAAAAGCTCATAATCCTCATCATTCACCACATTTTTAGATTGTAAATTCAAAAGGCTTATGATAATCTGCAAATTGTTATTCACCCTGTGATGAATTTCTCTAAGGAGAGCTTCTTTTTCAATCAACGAGCTCTTAACAAATTCTTCAGCTTCTTTTTGTTCACTAATATCTCTGCTGCTGTAAATAAATCTTTTAATCTTGTTATCTTTAAAAACAGGTTTTCCAATTGTTTCCAGCCATATATATTTACCTTCACTGTTTTTAGAGCGATATTGTAATCTTACACCCAGATGAGATTCAACCGATTTTTTAAGACTATTAGTTACTTCTTCTAAATCATCAGGATGAATAAATTCATATAATGATTTTCCCAATAAATTTTCAGGCGACTGACCTATAAGTTGAAGGGAAGAAGGACTCACATATTTGTAAATGCCATCTTCATCCGATTCTGTGATTAGGTCCATCATATTAGATGTAATAAATGTTAGTTGCTCCTCTCTTTTAGAAATTAGTTCTTTATTCCTTTTTAGAGTTTTTTGAGCCTTTTTTATCTCATTTAAGGAGATAATCTGCCTGATAATTACTAATACCACTACAATTCCCACCCCCCAGATTAAGGCCTTATCAGGAATGGTGATAATTAAAAGACCATATGTAAAAATAACAAGTATCAAAGGTAAATATGAAATCAAATCATTTTGGGCACGTGATTCTCGGTAAGAATCTATTAAATATCTTAAATCTACATTGATATCTTTTAAAAAACATATGACTGCTATTATGATAAATATTGAGTTGGAAGCATAAAGGACTGTGAATAACCACTTATAGATTAAAATCGGATTTATCGCATGATAAGCATATATCATATCCCCTAATATCTGAAGAAACATTCCTAAGGTAAATAAAATTAGAGGTAGTTCAGAAATCTTCCGGTTTTCATTAAATAATAGTGTTAGTACTGCAAATAGTACTATAAGATCTAAAAATAGATAAAATATGGCAATTATATCAGATAGAGTATCTGGCTGGCTGGGTCCCACAGTAGGCCAAACAAATAAAAACCACACTATAAAGAATGCAGATATCATGATAATAACTGCATCTAATAAAGATTTGTATTTGATTTTAAATGGTTTTTTCATGAATAAAAGTATTCCCAGTACTAATAAAGGATAGGCCCCTATATAAAAGATATCTGCAATGGAAAGTGGAGAAATAATCCTCGAATAATCCTCGAAAACGAAATAAAAAAAGCTAGCAATAGAATAAAACACCATAGCCATGGAAAGTATTAACCATGGCTTAAAAGTATCTTCACGTGTTTTATAAGACCACCACGCAGTGTAAATTAGAAACCATGACGCAAAAAGACCAACTAATGGTGCTAAAATATCCATATAGAATAAAAATAAGTTAGTATTCCATAAAGAAATAGGAATGATAATTAAAAGAATTAAAGCCACTATAACTATTAGTATTAAAGATTTAAATCTATTTAAAGATGTTGATGCATACATTTTCTTACCCTAAACCAGTGTACACACATAATTTTTGTTCTTCTTCATTTATCAAATTTGTTGAAATATTGGTTAATAAAGTAGAAGTTCTAACTTGTTCAACCTGTAATCGAGGTATTAGAATGATATGTTTAAGCTGTAAAAAAGGTAAATGTTCTAACTTGTTCAACCCATCAAACATATTTCGAACTAAAAAAGTTTTCCTTAGGACTTATAATCTTATAAAGAACAATAATAATATACTAATCTGTAACATGAATTTAATTTTATAAAACAAAGGTAAAAGACATTTAAGGTTGGGAGATGTTATTATTTGGAAGTAAGTAATATAAATTGGGAAGATTTTTTCCAGGCAATTAATCACCCTGCACTTATTTTAGATTCATCACATTTTATTCTAGCTGCTAATAAATCGTTTCATAAATATATAGGGCTTTCTGAGGATGAAATAATAGGGAGACAATGTTTTAAACTTATTCATAGTTCTGATTCTAAAGAAGCTCCTTTTTGCTGTCCTCTGGACAATCTTACTAAAAAAGGCATGACTGAATCAGTTGAAATGGAAATGGAAGCATTTGGAGGTCATGCTCTGGTTTCATGCACCCCTATTTTTGATGAAAATGGTGATTTGGATAAAATTATCCACATAGCCACTGATATCACTCAACGAAAAAAGTCAGAAGAGTCACTTAAGGAAAGTGAAGAGAAATATAGGGCAATGATGGATTTTTCTAGTGATGCAGTTATGTTGGCAGATCTAGAAGGTAATTTGATTGAATGTAATAAAAAATCTGAGGAATTAATTGGTTATTCTAAAAATGAAATTCTTAAATTAAACATTAATGATATACATCCCCTCGAAGAACTTGAAAAAATCCAAAAAGCCTTTAAAAACATTTCAAAAAGAAATGTAGCTGTTTTTGATACTTTAGTTTTAACTAAAGATAATAAGAAAGTTCCAGTGGATATAACAGCAAGTCTTGTTGAATATGGAGATAAACAAATCATACAAGGGATTTTTAGGGACATCACTGAACACAAAATTGCTGAGGATTTACTTAAAAAGGTCATGGATGTGGCCCCTTATGGAGCACATCACTATGTTCTTAATAGTGATGGCCAGTTAATTTTCACTGGTGCTAATAAATCGGCTGATCTAATTTTAAAGGTAGACAACAGCCAATTTATAGGAAAAACAATTGAAGAAGCTTTTCCAAACTTAAAAGGAACAGATATACTTGAGGCATATAAAAAAGTTGCATCAATAGGAGAAACTTATGAAACCAATCAAGTAGAGTATGATGGGGAGAAAATCGTGGGGATATTTGAAGTCCATGCAATAAACACTGGAGAAGATAAAATGACTGTTTTCTTCAGAGATGTGACTGAAACTAAAAAAGCAGAAAACAAGCTTAAATCCTCCTTAAAAGAGAAACAAAAACTTCTTCAGCAGCATGAAAAATCTGAAAGTAGATATAGAGCCATATTTGAGAATAGTGGAACTGCAATTTTGAATTTTAAAGATGATGGCACTATCATCATGGTTAACTCTGAATGGGAGAGTCTCAGTGGTTATTCCCGTGAAGAGGTTGAGGGTAAGATGAAGTGGATGGAACTTGTCCATCCTGATTATATAGAAAAAATGATGGAATATCACCAAAAGAGGATGATAGACCAAAAGTCAGCACCACATGGATATGAAACAGTATTCATCAAAAAAAGTGGAGATCTGCTGGTAATGTATGTTACTGTGACAGCCATTCCCGGAACTGATAAATGGTTAGCATCAGCCATAGATATCACAGATCTTAAAAAAACACAAAAAGCATTGGAAAAAAATGTTTTACGTTTCCGTGCTTTGGCTGAATATGCTGTTGATGGAATAATAACCACTGACTCCCAAGGTAAAATTTTGTATTTCAACGATAGTTTGCTGAATATGTTTGGCTACACTCAGGATGAATTACAAAATTCTAAACTCACTAAATTAATGCCTGAAAGGTTCAGGAAAAATTTCATGAAAACTCTTAAAAAATTCAGGTTTACTGGCGAGCACAGTTTAGTAGGACGGACTATTGAAACTACAGGGCTTAAAAATAATGGTAATGAGTTTCCCTTTGAAATGTCACTGACTAAATGGGAAACAAATGAAAAGATTTACTTTACATCTATCATAAGAGATATAACTGAACGTAAAAAGTCAGAAAAAGCTCTTAAGGAATCTGAAGCGTATTACAGAACTATTTTTGATTATAGTGGGGCAGCAACTGTAATTATTGAAGATGATACCACTATTTCTCTAGCTAATCCTGAATTTGAAAAACTTTCAGGTTATAGTGTGGATGAGATAGAAGGTAAAATAAAGTGGACCAAATTTATTTTTGAAGATGATTTGGAGAAAATGGAAAATTATCACCGTCAAAGGAGGATTAACCCAGAAGTAGTTCCCGAAAACTATGAGTTTCGCTTTTTTAATCGTTATGGGGAATTAAAAGATATAATGTTATTTGTTGCTTTAATTCCTGGAACTAAAAAGAGTGTAGCCAGTCTTTTAGACACAACCAAACAAAAAAAAGCTAATGATTATCTTAAATGGGAGTTAAAGGTAAATGAGGCTCTAAATAAAATTTATCCACAATTAGTTTCCTCAAAAAGTACCATTGATGAAATTGCTAATTTAATTCTCAATCAATCATTAAAACTAACTGATAGTAAATCTGGACTTATAGGAGAGATCAAACCCATTAGTAAAGAAATAATTATTCTATCAGTAATACCTTCTATGCCTCTTAAAGGACCTCAAAAACCTATATTAAAACTTGATAAAGATAATATATATGGTGGTTTGATGGGTCATAGTTTAAATATTAAAAGGGGCTTTTTTACCAATGATGCTGTTTCTTACCCATCATATAGTAAAGTTGATGGGCATTTTAAAATTGAGAAATTCCTTTCGGTTCCAGTTATGTTGAAAAATGAGATTATGGGTCAGATTTCTATTGCTAATAGTAGCCGAGATTACACTGAACATGATCTAGATGCTATTAAAAGATTATCTAACTTCTATTCTTTAGCTTTACAGAAAATAAGAGATAGAGAAGAAATTAAAAGTTCTTTAAAAGAGAAGGAGATACTTTTAAAGGAGGTACATCATAGGGTCAAAAACAACATGCAAATCATTAGTAGTCTTTTGAACCTGCAAATACAGTTTGAAGATATTGATGAGACGGTAGATGTTTTAAAGGAAAGCCAGGGTCGTGTGAAGAGTATGGCTTTGGTTCATGAGAAGCTCTATCAGTCAGATAGTTTCTCTAAAATTAATTTTAAGGAGTATATCAAAAATTTGGTGTCAGATATCTTCAATTCTTATGGTATTAAAGGGAAGATTGGATTGGAGCTAGATATTGATGATCTTAACATTGGTATTGACACTGCAGTACCATTAGGCTTAATAATCAATGAATTAGTTACTAATAGTGCTAAATATGCATTTCCACAAGGTAAAAAAGGAATAATTAAAATTTTATTTAAATTAGTGGACGATAAATATTTTTTAACTATTTCTGATGATGGTGTTGGAATACCTCATGATATTGAACTTGGAAAAACAAAAACTCTGGGATTACAGTTAGTAATTAATTTAATCAACCAAATAGATGGTAATATTGAGATTGGCAGAAACCATGGAACTGAATTTAAAATAATATTCAGTGAGTTAGAATATAAAGATAGAATTTAAACTATATTTATTTGTATTATGTAATTATAGTCAAATTAAACGCCCTTACCTGTGATATTTAATTTTTAAGGTATTTCATGTATTATGTATCTATTGGTTAAATTTGAACTTTAGAGGAACTATTCCTATAGAAAAATCTTCTGGCGTATCATGTATCTATAGTTAAATTTGAACGTGATACTATAATATATTAAAACAAGTTTTGGGTTTGTTCATGTTTTATTTAAATTATATGATCAATTTACACTTGAAACCAATGTCTAAATTTGTACATAATTCCATATAGAGTTAGTGTTAACTAAAAAATAATTCCTCAAAATCAATGTTTACAGTTGAAATACACGTCTTTCTCAAAAAAAGCCACTTAAAATTTTTACAGTTGAAATTTATCTTCCACCCACAAAAAGATATTATATCAAAAACGATTTATTGAACTGTTCTAAAATTTTTATCAGTTTATATGTGTTTGTTTTATAAAATAAATGTTTAAATGTATTATTTCAGGTTTAAACGTGATAATTATCTTATTTAACCAATTATATAACATTATTAGAAAATATAGTATTATAAATATTCAAATTTTCCTTTCAATCTCATCTTACACTGGAAATGAATGACTCTATCCTCAAAATAAAATTTTTATACTTCTCAAGTTACACTGGAAATTACTGTCTTACTCAATCTAATGAATAATAAAAAATATTAAATAAATAATATTATACACTTGAAATGCACCTCTCTCTTTGAACATTTATATGCTTGAGTGACAATTTAATAGATGGGAGCATGGTTGCAAGTGTTTCAAGTGTATTGATGTATTCCCTTAATAACTTTGAAGCCTAAATGATTATTTTTAGAAGCTTCTTTTAATTATAAATGAGTGGTTCGTATGAATATTTTTGAAGAGCTTGGTGAAAAGAATACAGTTTTTAAATGCAAGAAATATTTGGATCATAGATTCTTGCCTGATAACTTACCTCACAGGAAAGAACAAATAAGATCCGTTGCGAAATACTGGATTGAAGCCTTAAATAATGTTACTCCTCCAGACGTGACTATTTATGGTAAAACAGGGACTGGAAAGACAGCAGTTGCAAAATTTGCAAAAAAACAGTTATTACAAGTTGCAAAAGATAAAAACATGAATGTAAGGGTTGAATATATTAGATGCACAGATTATACAACTGAATATCAAGTTATAGCTCGTTTATGCCAGCAATTAGGTCAAAATGTTCCATACAGGGGTTGGACAAAAGCAGAAGTGATCCAGTCATTTAGAAACTTGTTTAAAAAAAATGTATTTGGAAAGGACCTTATTTTAATTATTCTTCTTGATGAAATTGATATATTACTTAAAAATGATGGCGATGGTATTCTTTACACCCTTACAAGAACAGATAATGTTGCAATAGCATCAATAAGTAACTATGTTGAATTTAAAAAATTCATAAAACCAAGGGTAAAAAGTAGTTTACGTGACCGTGAAATTGTTTTTCCACCATACAATGCCCAACAGCTTGTTGATATCTTGAATGAAAGGTCAGAATTATCTTTCAGGGAAAATGTTTTGAATGATGATGTAATTCCACTTTGTGCTGCTCTTGCTGCAAAAGAAGAAGGCGATGCACGATATGCTCTTGATCTTTTAAGAACTTCAGGAGAGCTTGCAGATGAAAAAAGTTCTGAAGTGGTATTTGAAGATTATGTAAGGGAAGCTAAGGACTATATTGAGCATAATAAAGTCACAGACATTATAATGACGTTACCAAGCCAGCAGCAGAAAGTTTTAGAGTCATTACTCTATCTTACAAAGCGAAAGGAAGAAATAACATCAGGCAGGCTTTATGAAGTTTATAAAGAATTTTCCAAGGGAGATTCTGTTTCCTACAGAAGAATATTTGATTTTATAAATGAACTGGAAATGTTAGGGCTTATTTCAACAAAAACTATTTCAAGAGGCCGTGGAAAAGGAAGAACAAACATAATTGATTTACAATGTGAAATTGGCCTTCTTGAAGATGCTATGTGGAATGCTTAAATTTTACACTTGAAATACACCTTATTTTTTGGTCACATATTTCAACAAAATTATATATTTTTTATATCTAAAATAAAATTTTTTCAATTTTTTCACTTGAAAACATACTCTTTTTATTTTAATTTTTTAATAATTAAAAAAAATAGTCTATAAAAGTTCAATTCCACCAATGAAAAATACAAAAAATACAAATTTAGCTCTAAATGAATAAAAAAAAGTAAAAATTCATTTTATTATTGATTTTAAAAGAGCCATTCTTACAGGTACACCATAAAAGGCCTGTTGGAAATATTTTCCATATTTGGTGTTATCCACATCATGTGATATTTCATCCACACGTGGCAATGGATGCATAACAATTGCATCACTACCCTCTAAGAGTTTAGAATCAATAGTGTATGCTCCTTTAATCCTTGAATATTCTGTTGGGTCGGGAAATCTTTCTTTTTGAATTCTTGTAACGTATAGAACATCAGTTTTATCTAAAACATCGTGAATGTTTCCTGTTTCATATACTTCAACTCCACTTTTATTAAGGTCGTGGAGTATTTCTCGCGGCATTTTAAGCTCATTTGGAGATACAAAACTCATATCAACATTGAACATGGCTAGTGCATAGGCCAGTGAATGTACAGTCCTTCCATATTTTAAATCACCTACAAGGGCAATGTGTAATTTATCAATCTTTCCTAGAATACGTTTCATTGTGTAAAGATCAAGTAAAGTCTGGGTTGGGTGTTGACCAGCACCATCACCAGCGTTTATTACAGGAACATCAACTATATTGGCTACAAATCTTGCTGTTCCCTCCATATTATGCCTTATAACTACTGCATCAGAATATTCTCCTATGATTCGAACGGTGTCGGTTAGATTTTCTCCTTTGGTTGCTGAACTTGTTCCTGCTTCAGCAAAACCAATGGTACTGCCACCAAGTCGTTTCATCGCTGCTTCAAAGGAAAGACGAGTTCGTGTAGATGGCTCATAGAAAAGCATTCCTAATAATTTTCCAGATAGTATGTCAGATGTTTCCTTTGATCTGGCGATAGGTTCCATCTCTTCAGCAATTTTTAAGATGTATTCAATGTCTTTTTTGTCAAAATCCCTTATTGAAATAATATTTTTTTGATTGAAGTCCATAAATCCACCTTTAATAGAGTAATTTAACTTGAATTAATATAAATCTAATATAAATATAATTATGAATCCATAGTTCATTTATATTTGTTGGCATTTTTACTTTTAAATTCAATATGGAGTTTAACTAGAGTTTTCACAACTTAAATTAAGAATAATTAATATTTATTTTAAAAGAACCTGTTTTTAGGCTATCATTGTACATTCAATTGTTTAAATATTTCTATTAAGAAATTAACTCTTGATATCTGAATGATTATTATTCACTTGTATATATTTTTTAAACTTATTTTATGGATATATATGTTTATTTTCCTGATAGTATCCTATTTTATCTTTATTTTAGTAATAGGAGATTGTATGGTTATTTGTAGTAATACTCACTTTATATGAGGCGTTTAGTTTTGTAATATTATTTTACAGAAAAGTATTTATAATAAAATAGTTTAATTCAAAGTATCGTAAGTTTACTTTAAAAAGTATTACTCAATAATGGTATTTTTAAAAAAAGTAATATTAGAAAAGGAACGTTTGGACATTAAAAATGCCATTAGAAAACAATACCGCTTAAAGTTAACTTACATCTGTCTTAAAAAGTATCAGGAGGCATTTAAATTAAGAATCAAAAATATTTAATTATGGGAGTAGTAGCTGTAATTTTAGGGATTTTTATTATTGCTATGTCTTTTAGTTCAACTTCTAGAGCTGCAGATGAATTAGTAGCTGCAGTGGGAGTACATGGTGGAGAACCAGAAGCTGGTTTTGATCCTATTAATAAATGGGCGAATGGAAAAGAGCCACTAGTTCAAAGTACTCTTTTTAAAAGAAATAATAACGTTTCGCTAGTTAATGATTTGGCTACAAATTATTCTGTTAGTGATAATGGATTGAAATGGACAGTTAAAATAAGAAACGATGTTAAATTCCATGATGGAGTACCTTTAACTTCAAAAGATGTGGCATTTACATTTAATACTGCAGCTAACAGCAGCGGAGGATTAGATTTATCCATGCTTGAGCGTGCGGAAGTCGTGGATAATACTACAGTTGAATTTAAATTAAAGGATCCTCAAGCAACATTTATCAATAAACTTGTATCATTAGGTATTGTTCCTGAACATGCTTATAATAACGCAACTTATGGGCAAAAACCAATAGGTTCTGGTCCATACAAATTTGTACAGTGGAATAAAGGTCAGCAAGCAATATTCGAAATTAATCCAGATTATTATGGTCAAAAACCATATTTTAAAAAGATAACTATCTTGTTCATGTCTTCAGACACAGCCTTTGCTGCAGCTAAGGCTGGAAAAGTGGATATAGCTGAAATACCTGTTTCTTTTGCTAATCAGACAGTGGATGGTATGAAGATAGTATCTCTTGATTCTGTTGACGCAAGGGGAATTAATTTTCCAATGCAGCCAGATACAGGTAAAAAAACTGAAAATAACTATACAATTGGAAATAATGTGACTTCAGATGCTGCAATTAGGAAAGCTCTAAATATTGGGATTGATAGGCAAGTATTAATCAATGGAGCATTAAATGGACAGGGAAATGAAGAATTTACTGGTGTAGATAAACTTCCTTTTGGAAATAAGGAAGCTGTCTTTGAAGATGGAAAGATGGAAGAAGCCAAGAAAATTTTAACTGGTGGTGGCTGGAAAGACACTGATGGCGATGGTATAGTAGAGAAAAATGGAATAAAAGCAGAATTTACTATTTTATATCCGTCTGATAGGCAGGAAAGGCAAGCATTAGCTGTTTCGCTTAGTGAAGAGGCAAAAAAGCTGGGTATAAAAATAAATGTTGAAGGTAAAAGCTGGAATCAAATTGATTCATTGGTGTATTCCAATCCGGTGGTTTTTGGTTATGGATCATTGGACCCTACTGATGTATATTTAAGATACTACGGTATTCGTTCAGGTAAAGGCAAGTTTAGCAAATATGATAATGCAATATTTTACAACAATTCTATAGTAAATACCCATTTAAGAAATGCTATGACTAATTTTAACCAAAATACTGCTAATAAAGATTGGAAATTAGCTGCATGGGATGGAACCACAGGCTATTCTCAAAAAGGAGATGCTACATGGTTATGGATTGCCACTCTTAAGTATCTATACATCATGGATGAAGATTTAGATATTGGAACTCCTAAAATCCAGCCTCATGGCGCTGATATTTTTGGTAATATATATGAATGGAAGCGTAAAGGAAATGAAACGATATAAATAGAAATTAAATTTGTTTATAGACACAAAAACAAATTTTATGAGTAAAACACTGAAGTTAAAGCTCTTTGGTGTATACTCCATTTATTTTAAATAAAATTGCTAGATGGAGGAAATAATGTGGAAAATAAAAAATTATGGGTTTTTGCAGGAAAAAAGACCTTTAAATTAATAACTCTCTTAATCGTAGTTTGTCTTGCTAGTTTTTGGCTTATAGAACAGTCTCCAATTGATCCAGTCAGGGCATATGTTGGAGAAATGTCTATAACTCCCGAGAAGAAAGCTCAGCTTGAAGAATATTGGGGAGTAAATACGCCCCCACAAGATAAATTCGTGAAATGGGCTGGAAATATTGTTAAAGGAAATTTTGGAATGTCTTTAATTTATAGAACCCCAGTTAGTGACGTAATTAAAGAAAGATTCACTGCATCCTTAATTCTCATGATGGCATCCTGGCTAATTTCAGGTATATTAGGCTTTATTTTAGGAATAATAGCTGGAATGAAAAGAGGAACATGGATAGATAGAGTAATAAAAACTTACTGTTACACTTTAGCTGCGACACCCACATTTTGGCTGGCTTTAATTCTACTAATGGTGTTTTCAGTGTATTTAGGATGGTTTCCTATTGGATTAAGTGTACCAATAGGAGTCACAGCAGGTAATGTAACCTTTTTTGATTGGTTACAGCATTTAATCCTTCCTGCCATAGCTTTAAGTTTGTTAGGTGTTGCACAAATTGCAATGTTTACCCGTGAAAAACTAACAGAAGTTTTGTCCAGTGATTATGTATTATTTGCTAAGGCAAGAGGTGAAAAAGGACTAAATTTAGTATTAAGACATGGAATTAGGAATGTAGCTCTTCCAGCCATTACATTGCAGTTTTTAGGATTCAGTGAATTGTTTGGTGGGGCAGTCCTTGTTGAACAGGTGTTTTCATATCCTGGAATTGGACAAGCTGCAGTAGCAGCAGGACTTAGATCAGATGTACCTCTACTTTTAGGAATTGTTATTGTTAGTACATTATTTGTCTTCTTTGGAAACTCAATTGCTGATATTATATATGAATTTGTTGATCCAAGGATTAGACAGCAGGAGGCAGCTTCATGAATACTAATGTAGCGTTAAAGAAGGGATTATTTAGAGGACTGAATTTAAGACAGAAAACCATTTTAATAATAGGCCTCACCTCCTTTTTGTTAGTTACAATTGTAATTTCAAGCTTATTTTTAGGTGGTGAATCATTACCTACCAATTTTGCCTATAAAAACCTTCCTCCTTCCCTGGAACATCCATTTGGAACAGATTGGATGGGCAGGGACATGTTTATAAGAACCTTGGAGGGTTTAGGTTTAAGTATAATGATTGGAGCTATTGCCTCTACATTTAGCACTATACTAGCTATAATTCTAGGATTAGTTTCAAGTGTTGGAGAGAAAACTGACTCCTTTATATCCTGGCTAGTTGATCTGTTTCTTTCAATTCCCCATCTTCTTTTAATAATCCTTATTTCAATTGGATTAGGAGGGGGAGCAATGGGTGTTATTTTTGGTGTTGCGTTAACTCATTGGACAAGCTTGACGAGGGTTATAAGAGCGGAAATTAAGCAAATCAAAACTCAGGATTATATTCATGTCTCTGGAAATCTTGGAAGGTCCAAATGGTGGATAGCTACAAAACACATATTTCCACATTTAATTCCTCAAATACTGTTGGGAACTATTTTAATGTTTCCACATGCGATTTTACATGAGGCTTCAGTTACATTCCTCGGTTTTGGGCTTTCACCACACGAGCCAGCAATTGGTATAATATTATCAGAGTCTATGAGATATTTATCTGCAGGATACTGGTGGCTTGCATTTTTCCCCGGATTAGCACTCTTAATTGTGGTTCTTGTGTTTGATTTGATTGGAGATAATTTAGGAAAGTTAATAGATCCAAAGAGTGCTCATGAATGAGCTGATTAATTCGGTAAATTTCATTAAAATGTTAAAAGTGGTGTAAAACATGGAAAATAAAGTTGAAATAAGTGATGAAAAGTTTAGCAACGAATTTAGTGTAATTGTTGAAGAAGAGTTAGGCAATGAAGTTAAGGTAATTCCTGAAGAAAGAGAAAAGAGTGAAGCCCTATTGAAGGTGCAGGATGTTTCACTTTCTTTTATTCAATATGTTTCAGGGCTTAGACAAACAGAATTAAATGTGATTTCTAATTTGAGTATAGAAGCATACAATGGTGAGGTTTTAGCTATTGTTGGTTCAAGTGGGTCTGGTAAAAGCCTTCTGGCCCATGCTATTTTAGGAATTTTACCTTCAAATGCAAATCTTAGTGGTAAAATAGAATATAATGGCTTAGAACTTACTCAAAATAGAAAGGAAGAGCTTAGAGGTAAAGAAATAGCGTTGGTTCCCCAGTCTATAAACTATTTAGATCCTTTAATGAGAGTTTCTAATCAAGTAATGGGGGCTGTTGATGAAGAAAATGAGAAATTAATGAAAAATCTTCAAAGAAAAATTTTCCAAAGATATGATTTAAAACCAGAAGTTGATAGAATGTTTCCACATGAATTATCTGGAGGCATGGCTAGAAGAGTTTTAGTCTCTACTGCTATAATAAGCTCTGCAAAGCTCATAATTGCAGATGAACCAACCCCTGGACTGGATGAAAAAACCTTAAATGAAACATTAAACTATTTTAAGGACATGGCTAATAATGGCTGCGCTGTTATCATTATAACTCATGATATAGAAGCTGCACTAAAAATATCTGATAAAATTGCAGTATTTTATGCAGGCACAGTTTTAGAAGTAGCTAATGTTGAAGATTTTAAAAATAATGGTGAAAATTTAAGACATCCCTATACTAAGGCCCTCTGGAATGCACTTCCTCAAAACAAATTTCAAGCAGTTGATGGTCACCAACCAATGCAGAATGAAGTTGTTGATGGTTGTGTTTTCTATGAAAGATGCTCTAAAAAGGACGATATTTGTTCTAAAAATATTCCTCCACTAAAAAAGATTATTGGAGGCGTTGTGAGGTGTAATAATGTGTCTTAAAGGTGAAAATATAAATTTTGGCTATAAAAAAGATAATTACATCTTGAAGGATGTGAATATATCTTTAGACAGAGGTGAGATAATAGGATTGATTGGGGATAGTGGGAGTGGAAAATCAACACTGTGTAAGATATTATCTGGATATGAAAATAACTATCAAGGGAATATAAGCATTGATAACAGTGAAATTGCAGTAAAAGGATATAATTCGGTGCAACTTGTATTTCAACATCCAGAAAAAGCGGTGAATCCCAAATGGAAAATGAAAGACATTTTAAATGAAGGATATAACGTTCCGCAGGATATTTTAGATTCATTTGGAATAAAAAAGAACTGGCTCAATCGGTGGCCCAATGAACTTTCTGGAGGAGAACTTCAAAGATTTGCCCTGGCAAGGGCTTTAAGCCCTAAAACTAAGTTTTTAATAGCTGATGAAATAACTACAATGGTGGATGCTATTACTCAAGCCCAAATATGGAACACGATTTTGGACATAGCTGAAGAGCAAAATATTGGGGTATTGGTTGTAAGCCATGAAAAAAAGCTAATCAAGCAGTTATGCCATGATACTATATATTTAGATGATATAAACAATGTTTGATTGTAAAATAGTTTAATATTTAATTATTTTTTCTATTTAGGATAAATATGAGGGTTTATGGAAATAAAAGATAAACCAGCATAAATATCAAACAGAAATAAACTAAATAAAAACAAGATTTAATTGGATAAATAAATATAATTAAAGATTCCTTGCAAATGTTAAATATCCAGTATGACCCACAGCTCTTGTTTTAGGTCTTGTACCTTTCGCTTTTACTTCAATTTCACGTAAAATACATTCAATAGTATTTAAATTAGAAAATTCAAATTTTTTAAGCACTTTATGCAGTATTTGAACCTGTTCAATGTAAGGAGTGTAAGCTGCAATGTATCCACCAGTTTTAAGAGATTCTTTTGCATATTCTACAACATCCCATGGTTTAGGAAGGTCTAAGAATATTACATCGACGTTATCCTCATTAATTCCTTCAGTTATATCTTTACAGTTTATATAAACGTTTTCAAGGCCAAAATTTGTCACATTACGCTTTGCAATCTCTGTAAAATCTTCTCTTATTTCATAGGAGTAAACAGAACCTTTTTCACCTACAATGTTTCCAAAATGGAGTGCAGTTGCTCCTGCCCCTGTTCCAGCATCAATAACCCGATCACCTGATCCCATGCCAGTATAGGCTGTTATAATCCCAATATCCTTTGGAAGTATGATTGAACATTTTCTCTCCATTAAATCAATATAATCATTAATATTAGCCTTTAAAACTTTAAATTCATGTCCTAAATGAGTTTTTAATACATCTCCAGGTTTGCCCTGTTCCATATCTTCTTTTTTTATAAAACCAAAATTAGTGTGAAATTCTTCATCACGGGCTATATATTTTTTACCTCTTTCATCCATTAAAATACGCAATTTTTCCACTCCTCATCTATAATATCTTCATTTAATTTATAATTTAGTTTAAACCTGTTATTTACCATATAATATCTATATTTTATTTATATTTATTCTATAATTTATTCAAATGTTTTATTTCCAATATAATTTCTTTATTTATTCTATAATTTTATTTGAACCTATTGTTCATCATTTTTATTCATTTCTGTGAGCTTTATGCTTTCTTTATTTCCAATTTTTATAAAACCAGAGCTTAAAACTTCTCTTATTTTTAAAGCTATCTTATCACCAATTCCATCTACACTTTTTAGTTCGGATTTGGAGGCATTTATAACATTCTCTACAGTTCCAAATTCTTCAAGTAGCTTTCTTGCTGTAACTGGGCCGATATTAGGCAATGATTCTATGATATAAAGCTGCTGTTCATATAATGTCAATGGTTTTTTCTCAGTTCTAATTTTAATTTCAGGTCTTTCATGTATTTGCTCTCTAATTGCAATTCTTACAATCATTGCAGCTGTATCTTCCATAGATCGAGTTGGAATAATAGGAATACCAAAATCTACTGCAATTGAAGCTAAAGCACCTCTCACTGCATTTGGATGGATAAAACTGGAGTAGAGCTCATCACCTTCAAGAATTATCACTGGTTTTTTAAAATTTTCAACCAATTCTTTGGCTTGCTGATACAGTCTTTTATCAATAATAGAGCCTATAAAATCTTTTGCAGTTTTCCGCTCAATTGCTACTTCATCACTCACCTGATAATCAGCTACAGCAAGGCTTTTTACTTCTATTTCTGCATTTAATTTGTCTAATTCGCGTAAAACCTTGGAATTACCTTCTCTGGAGTCCGCATAAATTAGGGGTCTGATTTCCTGGTTTTCATCTTCTCTTGGAACAATTTTTACTATTTCATTAGGGGCAATATTCCTTTTAATCCTCTTTGAAAGCTGTTTTTTCATTTTATGCTCTTTATTAATACTTGACCAGTAATAAGCTTCGTCTCTTGTTCCTTTAGTGATTAATATATACATTTTACCTTTATTTTTTCTTCCAGTTCTTCCACGACGTTGTATCATCCGTATTTCAGATGGAACAGGCTCATAAAGGATTACAAGGTCCACTGCAGGAATATCAATACCTTCTTCAGCCACACTTGTTGAGATCAAGACATCGTAAACTCCCATTTTAAATGATTTAATTACATTTTTCTGCTCTTTTTGAGTTAAACCCTTTTCACCTTCTTTAGCAGCCTGGCCAAAAAATTTAACAGCTTTAATGTCATTTTCTATACATTTTTCAAATATATTATCTACAGTGTCTCTAAACTGGGTGAAAACAATTATTTTAGAGTCATCGTTATTTTTTAATTCTTTTTTTAATATTTTTACCAGTTTTGGAAGTTTAGGGTGTTCAACTTCATTATTTCGAGCTATTTTTGTAAGGCTAATTGCCTTTTTGAAATTTTCATCTACAAGAAGACTTTTTGCAGCCTTTGTCCTTTTTTTACGCAGACGCTCAAAGTATTTATCAAGTGTGATGATTCCCTGGGTTTCCAGGAGTTCCAATGAATGCATAATATTTATAACCGCAGTTAAAACAGAAACAGCCAGGTAACACTTTTTTGGAGGGTTGCTGCTTCTTGAAATTCTGTTTTGAGCAACTGCTTTTGCCTTCAAAACATCCTTTTTACTCATATTAATAGATTTTATGATACCCATTTTTTTAAGGGTGTTCAGCTTCGCCTTTAAAGTGATGTCAATGGACTTTTTTATTTCTTTAAGATCATCGTTAAGCTCTATTTTAATCCATTTAACTTCTACAGGGTTAAAGTAGGGAACAACGTCGTTATCATCTTCACTTTTTATGATCACATCGTTTATAAAAAGATTTTCACATACTTCATTTATTTTATCTTCAACAGAGCCTGGAGATGCTGTAAGTCCAAGAACTAATGGATTTTTACTTTCTCTTTGATATTTACCTGCTAAGTAAACATAGGAATAAGAACCAACACCTCTGTGGCATTCATCAAAAACAAGGAGTGATACATCCTCTAAAGTGTACCGGGAGGATATTAAATCGGATTCTATTGTTTGTGGAGTTGCACATATAATTTGATGATCATCCCATCTTTTTATTCTGTCTTTTGGCTTAATATCACCAGTAAGTGATGTTGCAGGCACATTTAGAAATTCTCTGAAACTTTCTTCGTGTTGAACAACAAGAGGTTTGCTTGGTGCAAGAATTAAGACTTTTGAACCTTTAAAATTTTTGATCCGCTCTGCTGCAACTAAAACAGCTACTATGGTCTTTCCAAGTGCTGTTGGTGCTACTATCATGCTATTTCCTTTTTTAAGCACATCAGCAGCGAGAACTTGCTGGTAAAGTCGTGATTCTATTTTTTGATCCTTAATCAGGGGATGGGTTATCCACTTTTGCATGTGAATATATTGAACTTGATGATATAAAAATAATGATTAGTTATTTCATTAATTTTCAAATTAGAAAGTAGTATTGGATCTTATGATTATATTATTATGAATTTGACTTATTATCTTTACTTATTATTGTATATATTATTTTCTATTTGAATCGAATAGAAAGTTTTTAAATGGTTGAGGTATGATTTTAATTTAATATTAGGTTACATGGAGATTTTTTAAAATGAAATATAAATTGGTATTTACAATTTTTCTATCTGTTTTTCTGCTTGTAATTTGCAGTGCAGCGTCAGCAGCAAATACCACTTATAACTATACAACAGATGATGATTTTAAGAAAGGTAATTTAACTGGTTTGAATGTTTCTGATAATCAGTTACAGCTTTCTAATAATTCTTCTTCGTCTAATTATCCGTTTATTTGGGTTCCAAACAGTAACGAAGGTACAGTATCAAAAGTTAACACTATAACTGGATTAGAAATAGCTCGGTATCGTACTGGGCCTTATACTTATGCTAATCCTTCTAGAACTACTGTTGATTTAGAGGGTAGTTGTTGGGTTGGTAATCGTAATATTGGTAGTGCAGTTAAAATAGGGCTCTTTGAAAATGGAGGATATCTTGATCGTAATAATAACGGTATTATTGAAACTTCTCGCGATTTAAATGGTGATGGTGTTATTATGAACACAAAGGATCCTGTAACTGGTGCAGATATTATTGAAATACTCCCATGGGGACAGGATGAATGTGTACTGTGGGAAGTTATTTTGATTCCAGGTAGTGAGGGTAATTATACTCCTGGAAGTTATAAAGGGACTTATGCTAACGATTATTATAATCCAGGGCCAAGAGGATTGGCTATTGACTCTCAAAATAATATATGGATTGGAACTTATGGAACACAAAAATATTATTACATCAACGGTTCAACTGGCCAAATAATAAGGACAGTAAATGTTTCATCAGTAAATCACAGTCCTTATGGTGCTGTTATTGATCAAAATGGGATTTTATGGTCTTCTGGAAATACAGGAAATAATGTTTTAAGATTAGACACTTCAAATGATTCATTTACAAGAATTAATGTTCCGCACACAGCTTATGGATTAGCATTGGATAGAAATAACCATTTATTTGTTTCAGGATTAAATTATTATAGAATTACTAGAATAAATATTCTTACAGGCATAATTGAGTGGACTAAAACTGCAGCTTATGCTCAGGGAATTACAGTTACTGATGATGGCGATATTTGGTCTGCTAACAATGTACAGGGTACTGTAACTCGTTATTCTAATAATGGTGATATTAAAGCAACAATACCTGTTGGAAATACCCCTACAGGAGTTTCTGCCGATAACCAGGGTAAATTATGGGTGGTGGATAATGGCGATGAATACATTCACCGTATTAACCCTGAAAAAGTTAATTCAGAGGATATCGTAAACGGAATTGAATTATCTAAAAGACTCGTTGGAGGTACTCATTACGGTTACAGTGATATGACTGGGGTGCTTTCTAACACCATCACCAGTAATAAAGGTACCTGGCGAGTAATTCATGATTCTGAGGTTAATAATGTGCTTTGGGGGGCAATATCTTGGAATAGTTTTGAACCGCAGGGTACTAGAATAACTGTAAGAGCGAGAAGCTCTAATGATAAAACAAATTGGTCAGCATGGGAAGATGTGACTAATGGTGTTCTTCTTGGTTTAACACCACGGGGCAGGTTTTTAGAGGTGAATGTTGAATTTGAAAGGTTTAAAGGTAGTGTTTCTC
The DNA here is from genome assembly GCA_016222945.1 of Methanobacterium sp. Classification (NCBI taxonomy): domain Archaea; kingdom Methanobacteriati; phylum Methanobacteriota; class Methanobacteria; order Methanobacteriales; family Methanobacteriaceae; genus Methanobacterium; species Methanobacterium sp. The sequence continues at coordinate 134,508 of JACRPY010000002.1, forward strand.
CTGTGCTTTATGATTTAAGTGTTAGGACTTTAAGTGCTGATGTCACTTTGACAAACACTATAGATAATCCCACACCAAAACTGGGAGATACAGTTAGATTCATTACAGTGGTAACTAATACTGGTTTGGACCCTGCCACTAATCTTCGGATTTATCCTCAAATACCAACTGGATTTACACCAGAAAACCCATCACATGGCTCTCTTGTTAATAATGTGTGGATTGTAGGTACATTAAATCCTGGTGAAATGGCTGTTTTAGAAGTTAAGGGTGTTGTGACTTCAGATCTTACAAGCAGGAATATTGTTTATAATGCCAGTGAAACACATGAAGAATATGACCCTACTCCTTCTTCTTCATCAAGTGCTGGTTTTTATGTTCCTGTTTCTAATATAGAGCTTGTAAGCGGCACAGTGAATGGTAAGCCAACCTTATTTGTGAGAAATAATGGTCCTGATCATGCTTTTAATGTGGGTGTGCAAACTTCTCTTCCTGGAGGTGCTACTTCCAATACTTCTCAGGGTTTTTATAGTAGTGGATTGTGGTATGTGGGATCTCTTGCTTCTGGTGCTGTTGCTTCATTGAGTTTGAATTTTCCAACTTCAAATATAGGTGCACCTGTTAATGTGGTTTCTGGTTATAAGAAAACCTCGAAGAGGAGTAGGTATGGTAGTAAATGGGATTATTCAGCACAGCGTGGTAATATTCCACCACCAAATAGAAAGAAGGGTAGTTCTGTGCCTATGCAGGATACAGGGGTGCCTTTGAATTTTTCAGGCATTGCTATTTTGTTTATTTTCTTTGCAGCTTATCTTAATAAAAATAATGATAAAATCAGGCCAAATAAATGGCTTGCATTGTTTATAGTATTGTTTTTTGCACTGCTTTTAGTGGGTAATGTAAGTGCTGCAGACCCTGGAACTTATAATTCTACAGATGATTTTAATAAAGGAGTTTATAATAATGTGAATGGTTCTGAGGGTAAATTACAGTTATATAATTCATCTAATTCTGCTGGAAATTATATTTGGGTTCCTAACAGTAATCAGGGTACAGTATCTAAGGTTGATGTGCGTACAGGTCAGGAAGTGGCTCGGTATAGGACAAATCCTGGTGCAGGGGCGTCTCCTTCAAGGATTGTTGTTGATGGTCAAGGCTGCTGCTGGGTTTCTAATAGGGTGACAGGTTCTCTTGTTAAAATTGGTTTATATGAAAATAAGGGTTACATTGACCGTAATAATAATGGAAAAATCGAAACATCCAGGGATTTGGATAATAATGGTATTATAACTGATAATGAGATTTTAAACTGGGGTCAAGATGAATGTGTTTTGTATGAAGTGATTTTAATACCAGGCAAGGAAGGAGTGTATAAACCTGGTGATTACAAGGGAGGTTATGCTAATTATGGGATGGGTATAAGTTCTCTGATTTTAGATGCAGATGGTAATATCTGGGCAGGGCATAATGAAAACAAGACTTTTTATTATATTAATGGTTCAAATGGCCAGATATTAAGGACGGTGGATATTTCATCCTATAATCACGCGTCATCATATGCTGTAATGGATAATAATGGGGTGATATGGTCTGGTGGTAACAATTTACTGCGTTTAGATACAGTTACTGGGTCTGTGGCGGTTAAAGATGTGGGATATGTTATTTATACTCTTGCTTTAGATAATGATGAGCATCTTTATATTTATGGTTATTATCCTGCGTTTTGGCCCAATAACAGGTTTTCCCGGTTGAACACAACTTCTGGAAATATTGATTGGACTAAAACACTTTCTTATATGCATTGGGGGTCTATTTTAATAGGTTCTGATGGCGATGTTTGGCTTGCTGAATATTATGACCACTGGTTTTATGGAAAAACAGGTAGATTAACCAGATATTCTCATAATGGGGATGTAATAGCTAATATTCAACAAGGATTAACATTTTCTGGGCTGAGTAGGGATAGTAATGGTAAAATATGGGTTATAGATTCTGCTGATAATTATATTCATCGTGTTGACCCTGAAATTAATGGTGTGGACCTTTCTAAACTTTTGCCTTCCACTGCCCATGCAGTATCAGGTACAATGACTTCTCCATATTTAAACAGTTATGATAGAGGTACCTGGAATGTAATCCACGATTCAGGGATTGAAAACGCTTATTGGGGCACTATCGGCTGGAATGGTTACGAGCCACAAGGCACAAAAATAACAGTGCGTGCAAGAAGTTCTAATGATAAATCAAGCTGGTCGGCTTGGGAAGATGTGATTAATGGGGCTAATTTAAGGTTAACTCCAAGTGGAAGATATTTGGATGTGGAGGTTGTTCTTGAGAGGTTTAGTGGTACTTATTTGCCTGTGGTTTATGATTTAACCGTTAAAAATGTGGATTCGAATGTTTTAAGTGCTGATCTGGGCATAACAATCACAGGTAATGCAAGTAGTTTAAATCCAGGGGATACAGTAAAATTAACCTTACAAGCTGTGAATAATGGTCCCAATACGGCGAATGTAAAAGTAAATTATAAAATACCTTTTGGTTTGAAGTTACTGAGCAGTCAAGGACAAGGAACATATGATTCAAGTCTTGGTGTTTGGAGTATAGGTAATTTACAGGTTGGTGGCAGTGCAGCATTAGAATTAGTTTTACAAGCGGTTGATTCTGGTTATTTTGTGAATGTGGTTAGTGTTAATGGTGATTTACCAGTTACAAAGAGTATTAGTTCAACTTCTACTGGTGTGGTTAGGTTTTGGTCTGCAGGAGCTTCTTCAGGAATGTATGATCCTAATCCCGGTAATAATGGGGCGAATTACGGGGTTAATTCCCTGAATCCAGCTAATATTCCTGATAATTTGAATAAATATCCTTACAACTTCCCAGATAATATTGTACCTCCTACTCCAGATACTCCGCCAACTCCACCTCAAAAGCCTGATGATCAAAACCCACCAGAACAGCAACCTTCAAGTAGAGTTGGACAAGATATTTTAACTGTTAGAGAAAATGTTTCAGCTCAATATAATACAGGAGATGAAACAGATTATGCATCAGAATTTTTAAAACTTTTTTTAGAAGTGGGATCATTCCCAGATGACTTGTTAGTGCCCCCAATATTATATGGCCTGCTAAAAAAGGTAATGAAGCCTTTTATTAATGAAGGAAAGAAACTTTTCAATGCAGCTGATTCTAAAACAGAGTATCTTGCGGCAGCTGTTTTAGCTTGTAGTGCTGCTATAATTGCTACAGGCTTCATCTCAGCTATGTTATTATATATATGGTACATTATTTTAAGCTTTAAGTCATTAATGGATAAACATAATGATAAAGAACGTAAACCATGAAGTACTAATTATGATGGGAAGAGAATCATGTCAGAGAATATTCAAATAGATAAAATGGTTGGAGGTTTGTGTTTCTATATAATGATGTTAGAAAATCGTAGATGTCCCGTACCAGTGGGAGTTGGTCCATATCCTTTTAAAACCGTTTTTGAACTGTTATTTACGAATAAACGAAATTATTTCGTTAAAAATAATCCTGAGTTATATAAACAAACCCGAAAAACTTTGGATGCTTTTTTTAAAGATGATTTAAAGGATGATGTTAAAAATAAAAGATTATGTTCTTACTCTTTGGATATTTGGATATTTTCAGTATTAGGAGTATCCACAGCAGCCATAATATTATTCAATTTAAGTCTTTTTAACACTCTTTTATTTGGATTTATAATAGCAGTGCCTAGTTTCTATTTATTCCTTGCTTGGAATAATACAACTTATAGGCGTATTTTGGGGAAAAAATACGATAATGATATTAAAAGGGTTGTGCAGGAGCTTATTGATTATGGAATTGTATTTATTAGGGAGAATGATTTGGATTTGAATCAATTTCCTCTTAAGTTAAGACATGATGATTATGAAGGTTTAAATTACAAAAAGAAGGGTAAAAATAATTATGTGGGGTTTTTTGAAAAATGAAGGGTAAGGAAATTCTTTTAATCATTGTATTTTATTTATTAGTAATTGGACAGACAATCAAGTTTTTTTATTTCCCAAATTCGGCTTTAAGTATCATTCGTCAAGATTTTTTGCCATATGTATTTTTCATAAAAATTATAATGATTTTAATTGTATTTAGTTTAATACCGAGTTTTTATGTAGTTAGAAAGGCATTTAAAGAAAAATGGACAATAGAGCTTGAAAATAATTTTATTAAATTGATTATGGGCTTTTCAGTGATACCTCCTTTAATGGCGTTAATCAATAATTTTACAGGAGATATACTATTTTCAGCATTTTTACTTGTTTACGGCGTTATATTTACTGTGATAGCTTATAGATTTAGAGATGTATGATGAATATGAGCAATTTAATTATTAGGAGGTATTATGGGACTCTTAGAAAAAATTGAACAAATGGCTGACGAAAAAGAACGGGAAAGAGGAATTAAGGATATTAATAGACTTTTTAGTTATCTTGAGGGTTGTGATGTTGAAGGTTTGGATGAGGTTTTAGTAGAAATTAAGGATATGAAAGAATCGGGGCTTTATATTGAATTGATTGATGCTGTTAATTTGGAGAATGATGTTTCGAGGGAAAGGGTTTTTGATTTGGATGAGTTGCTTCAAGTGCGGATATTGAAACTTGCCAGGGATAATTTAATGTTTGGTGGATTTTTTGCCATTATTATTGGCCGTTCTTTGGTAACTGCCAAACAGTTTCTTTCTATTTATAGTTTTATTGAGTTTACTATTGCATGTTTATAAATAGAGCCACAAATTGGGATGATTTTTTAAATATTTACTTTAGTCGGCTTGATGAACGAATTATATTTGCTTTAGATGATTTTGATAGTGTGAATCTCAATGAGCTACCTGAACCTACTCCAGAATATTTTCAAGCACTTAAAAAAATCAAATGGGAAGACAAAAACACTAAAGAATTATACAAAAAATTAATGGATATAATGTTTGAAGTAATGTATTTTGTTTTGGATTATCCTGATTTAGGCGAAAGAGTGGGGTCGCTTTCTACTTATAGGTCTACAGAGGATCTTTTTATTTTGACTCTTGCTGGTTGTAGCGCGGTGAATGATAGTAGGCAAAAGATTGAAGAAAAAGATGTGGTTAGGGCGTATAAAACTTTTTTTAAGTTGATTAAGACTGATGTGACTGAGTATAAAGCTATTCCTGAGAGAATTAGAAATATTGAAGGCTATACTCCTCAACAGAGTGAAGGTTATCTTATATGTGGAAAATGTAACAGTTACTACCAATTACAGCCAGATGAATCACCAAATGATTTTTCAGACACCTGTGAGTGTGGTGGTAAATTAAAATATAAAAAAGAGTTATAAAGAAAAAAAATTAAGATCATTCCTCATCAATCATATTCTCGAAGTCATCAAAAACAACATCTAATCCGCACATGCTGGGCACATAATTGGCAGCTTTAGCTGAATCAACTCCAATAACTTTAAATCCAAGTTCTTCGATTGGTGCAACCACCATACAGGTATCGCAAACCAGTTTTCCACCAGCTTTCTCAATTATATTGGTATAACCCATTCTGTCAGCTGCAGCTTTAACTCCAATAGATGTGCAAACCCATAATTCATTTTTAAGCTGTTTTCCAGCTACCTTACTTGCAATGTTTTTTATTTCATCAATTGATGCATGTGGGCATCCTAAACAGATTAAATCGGGTTTTTCACTTGTTGTTGATAGTTTTTCTCTTGTTTCATTGATTTCTGCTCTATCAACACTTATTTTTTCTAAATCACTGGTTTCTAATCCCTGGAGAGCTTCTTTATATTCTGGTGTTAAATTTTCAACATGATACAATGCTACAGCACCTGATGAAGCTAATGCAGCCCCCATGCTTTTAAGATCGTTTGTAGATGATGTATTTTTAAATTTAAAGTAAGGTACACCATCACCAACCGCTTTTCCCACGAGATAGCCAAGAGCACCGTAGTCAGCTCCTTTAATTTCAGTTTCAACTTCAACAATTAAGTTGGCTTTTCGATTTTCATCAAGATGAAAACCATATTCAGCGGTTTTTCCACAGATTGCAGCTGAAAGCGCTCCAGGTCCACCTTCACGGTTTGTTTTAGCACCAATGACTGAGTTAACATAGGCTACAGCAGATGATTCAGACCATGCAACATGATCACCCTTCATTGGGACGTTTCCAACAAGATAAGGGGTGCATGTACAGGTGGTGGTGATATCCATTTTTCTGTAAGCTTCAATTATCTTCAACTGTTTTTTTGTGAATTCATCACTAAATCCAAGGTCTCTCCTTTCAAGGTCAACACCAGCAGGATTCAGGGTGGATGGAACTATTATCTTAGCATCTTTTGCCATGTCTTCTAAATATTCTAATCCGGCATCTCCAATAGTTTTATAGGAAACACCAGATATTTGGGCAGATGTAATGTTAACCAGCTTTTCTGCGTTGTAAATATTGCCTAAAGCCACTAAAATTTCCATACTTTTTTGGACTGCAGGTCCGTATTCTCCTGCTTCCATTTTTTCTTCTTGTGGTGTAAGATACATAAAAATCACTGAATTTAGCTATCTATTTTTATTTAATTCAACTTGAGATTCAAATTATCTTTTTTGATTTTAAACTAAAAATATAAATTAAAATACCCTTTTAATGGTTTTATTGGCTGATTTGGTTTCCAACGATTTCATCAACAATATCTGTGAAGTTATCCATGTCTTTAAAGGGCACTACTGCTCCTGCAGCTATGGTATGGCCGCCTCCAGCTCCATTAAAGCTTTTTGCAGCTTCTCCGAGAGCATATCCGAGGTTTACTCCTTTTTTAATCATAGGCATGGTGGTTCTTCCAGATATTTTTATGATGTCATGCATCTTAGATATTGCAATAACTGGTTTATTAGGGTCTAATATTTCAAGTTCAAGTCCAATACTTGATATTGTGCCCATCAACTTCTTTTTAGCTTTATCATCTGTGTAAATATATTGTATATGGTTTAAATGGATAGAACCTTCTTTATTAATCCAGTCTATTCCTTTTACCAGGCTGTCTCTGTATTTTTTGGCTAATTCAATTCCTTCTTTTAGTGAAGGTTCTCGTTCACCTATACAAATGCTTAAACCTGTACCATACTTCTTATTTTTTCCGCAGGCATCAAGGATTCTGGAATAATCTTCTATTTCCTTTAATGGGGGAGCTTCTCTGGGAACACTGTAAATTTTATCAAATATTTTAGTGTTTATTTTAATAAGCTCGTCTTTTAAAAGATCTTTTTCTTCTGGAGCTAAATCTTCAAATTTAATGCCATAAGACAATCCATGCTCTTGTAAGAATGATTTAGCACCGTCAGGGTCTCCTGAAATACCTTTTAAGGCAGGGTTAAATGTATATGCTAATGACTTATAAACTGGTTCTTCTTTCTTGTAGCTTATTTTAAGGTCTTCTCTTTCCTCAATAACGTTAGCTTTAATTCCTTCATCAAGTATAATCTTGTTTATACTCTGGATTTCGTCACTGCACTGCATATCTCCAAATGCACCTACCAGGGCAAGCCCTGAAAGTTCCACGTTTTCCATTCCCCTTACTGATAGATAAGATACTCCTGACGCGCTTACATCGCGAGTACCATCCATACCAAAGAGATGGGGGTTAACATGGACTAAATTTTCATATTTTTCACCATCTTCTCCAGGTATTTGGTGATGATCGCATATTATGGAATTTCCTTTGAGTTTGCTTATTAAATCTACATAAGCACTTCCCATATCACAAAAAACAAATAGTTTGTATCTTTCTTCCCTGAGCTTTTTTATATTTTCCTCTTTAAGTCTGGGAACTATTGTAACATGGAATTTTCCGCCTTGTTTGGAGATTGCATTGCACATTACTCCAGCAGCGGATAATCCGTCAGCATCATTGTGAGAGATGACTCTCACAATATGATCCTTATCTATATGCTCTTTTAAAAGAGAACAGGCTTCATCTGCCCTATTTGACAAGGAGTGCTGCGCTTCTTGGGTCATATCTCCATCCTTCAGGAAGTACTCCTTCGTTTACGTAGTATCTTACCAATCTTCTTATTTTGGATTCGATGATTCTTAAACCTCTTCTGGTGTGCAGGTCTTTTGGGTTTTCAGTTAGGTGGTCCCTTATGTTTACTGCTCTTCTTATGAGGTTCATTAGGTCTTCTGGGTATTCCAGTTCTTGTCCGTGGTCTTCAAGTATTTTGGTTATTTTCTTTCCAGTTATGAGTTTTACATCTGGAATTCCGTATTGGTCTCTTAAAATTATTCCAATTTTACTTGTAGAGTTACCTTCTTTTCTAAATTTTAAAATTAATTCTTCAATTTCTTCATTTGAATATTCAATCCATTCAGGCTTTACTGTCATTATTAATCACCCCTAATTTTAATCTGTTAGTTTAATTAGAATTTTCAAAGCATTTTGGCCACAAAACCGTAGAAAACATGTTCTTGGCCATAAAATGTAGTTTTTGCAGGCTTTCAAAATTCTATGAATTCTGATGCCACAAACCGAAACTTTGTAGGCTATCAAAATTCTATGAATTCTGATGCCACAAACCGAAACTTTGTAGGCTATCAAAATCATTGGTTTTGATGCACAAAACTCTGTTTTGTAGGTTTAATCACGTTGCATTTCATTTAACCATAATGCAAATTTCTCAAGTGATCTATACCTATGAGAAAATTCATTTTTTTTACTTGTTTCAAGCTCTCCAAAGGTTTTATCATATCCTTTTGGAATAAAAAGCGGGTCATAGGCAAATCCATGATTTCCATGCTCTTTGTATGCAATATGTCCACTGACAGTGCCTAAAAAAATCTCGGGCTCGGATTTGGGCGTACAATACCCAACAACCGACCTGAACTCGGCGTACCTGTCTTCAACATCATTCATGAGCTTTAAAATGCCTTTATTAGTTAGAGTTTCCTGCACATAGGACGAATACGTCCCTGGAAACCAATTTAAGGCTTTAATAAAAAGACCAGCATCTTCTACTATTACAGGCCCTTTTAATTTACTTGCAGCATATTTTGCGCCGTATTTGGCTACATCTTCCAGATCTCCCTGTATTTCAGGATATCCAAGATCTATATGCTCAAGTTCAATGCCAAATTTTTCAAAAATTCCTTTGGCTTCTTTTACTTTCTGTTCGTTACCAGTTATAAACTTAATGACTCTGACCACTTTATACCACTTCGACATTAACTTATCTTAATAAGAATATTTTTATATCTTTATTCACTTATCTCTTTGGATTAAATGAAAAAATATCAAAAAAAATATCAATACTAACTACACCCATATAATATCAATGGCTAAGCACAAGGTTCTCTCAGCAAAAGATAATGGAAGCTTTATAAAGACTGCATCCTTTTATAAACTATACAATGTATTGAAAACTTTAAAAACATCTAAAGGACGTTTTGTACTTGTTTTGGGTGCGCCAGGCACTGGCAAATCGGCTAATATATACCAGGCACTTTCTTTACTTGATCTTGATATTTATGATGCTTATTTATTTATAGATACAGATACTAAACCTTCTAAGGTGTTCCGGATATTTTGGGATACTCTGAAAAAGGATATGCAGGCTAAATCCCGAGAAGAAGTTTATCAGATGGCTTCAAAGTATGATTTGATTCTTTTTGCAGATCCATTCCTTGATTCAGAATACATTGATAAGGATAAAGTAGGTCTGGGACTTTGGACTGAAGAAAATGGACCCAGTACATTCCCCTTCTATTTTAGAGTGTTGTATGAATATCTTAAACACCGTAAAGATTTGAAAAATGTTAATGTTGTTTCTCAAACATCGTGGGTACTGAAGTTTAGGGGAGTCCGCTATGATATTTTAACGGATTTTGGTTTTATATCTAAAATTTTGGTTTTTTTACTTAAAAAATTATTTGACGTGGTTTTAATATCCTATACCTCTGAAGAAATGATGAAAATCATTAGAAGTCATCCTGGTGCGGTTAGTGATGAAAAAATTGAAGAATATATAAAAGAATACGGTAATAGGCCGCGGTTTATCTTTGAAGCTTTAGATAAGGAAGAAAATTATTAAAATAATGTATTTTAATCACGTTTTAAAAAGATCATGCTAAAATGTTCAGGTATAACGACTTCTACCTTCGATTTCTTCAATTTTTTTAACTATTTTGCTGTAATCATTTGCATTCTCATACCCTTTTAAGATCTCAACAAAACAAGTGTCTGCAATTTTGTAATGTATCCCTGAAATTGCTTTTTTAAATACTAAAATGTCTACACCTTTATCTTCAATTAAATCTGAATTTTTCCCAAGCCCGAAATCTATAAATACAATTCTACCGTCTTTTAAAATTAAATTAGATGTTGTAAGGTCGCCGTGAATTATACTGCAGTTGTGCAGTTTAGCTATATCTGAACCGATTTTTAGAGAGATTTCCTGGATTTCATCCAGTGATGCATCTTCAAAAACGTTTTTTATGGTTTTTCCATCTATTTTTTCTAAAGTCAGAGATTTTTCTTTTTTATTTATGTCATAAATCAGCGGTGTTTTGACATCACATCTTTTTGCTTCACTTAAAAGCTTGGCCTCTTTTTTGGTTCTTTCTTTCCTCAGGCGATGGTCAATTTCTGGAATTCTGTAGCTTTTTGGAATTCTTTCCTTGATAAAAGCATCATGATTTAGCCATTTGCCTTCATATAGGTTAGCTTCTGCTCCTTTTTCTATGATATCAGCAGGTAAAGTTAAATGTTTTTTTGATTTATGCATCCAGGGAACGTCAACCTGGTCTGTTCTATACTTTTGAATAACTGTAGTATCCTTTATTTTCTGTTTTAATCCATGCTTATACATTAATTGACCCATCCAGGCAATCATAGCTCCATTATCGCCGCAGTATTTAACTGGAGGCATGTAAAACTGTGCATAGTGTTCTTCTGCCATTATACTGATCATTTCCCTCAATCGGCTGTTTGCAGCAACTCCGCCGCAAAGCATGACTTCCTGCTTTTTTGTATGGGCCAGGGCACGTTCTGTAACTTCAACTAACATGGAAAAGGTTGTTTCCTGTAAACTGTAACAAACATCTGCTAATGCTGCTCCTGATTCATATTTTCTTAAAGCTGCAGTTAAAACTCCTGAAAAGGAGAGATCCATACCTTTAACTGCATAGGGAAAATTTATATATTTATTTGCTTTTTTGGCCATTTCTTCAACTTTGGGGCCGCCAGGATGTCCAAGCCCCACTTCACGTGCAAACTGGTCAAGGCAATTCCCCATAGCTATATCCAGGGTTTCTCCGAATACTCTGTATCTTTCAGCTTCATATGCTATTACCTGGGTGTTTCCACCGCTTACATATAATGATAATGGGTCTTCAGCTCCTGTTGTAAGTCTTCCTATTTCAACATGCCCTATACAGTGGTTAACTCCAATAATTGGAACGTTTAGTGATATTGCAAGGGATCTTGCAGCTGTTGCAGTGGTTCTAAGTGCAGGTCCAAGTCCAGGGCCTCTGGAAAAAGCAACTAATTCTATATCCTCAATATTTAATTTAGATTCTTGTAATGCTTCTTTTATGAGGGGAACGATTGATGCTGCATGATGTTCTGCGGCTTCTCGAGGGTGGATTCCTCCGCTTTCTGGGATTAATTGTTTTCCACATGAAGCTAATATTTTTCCTTCTGAATCAACGATTCCCACGCCTGTTTTTTCTGCTGTTCCTTCTATTCCGATACAGATCAATTTTATCACTCGATTAATAGTTCTTGTCAATGTAATCATTATATTTTAATTACATAAACACTTTATTTTTCACGAGAATCTAAAAATTTATTTAATATTTAAGAGGGATTAGATGGTTTGATGTTTATATATGGATGATATATATGTTTATACTTAATTCACATATTTTTATAGAGTTTATGATGATAATAGCTTAAATTTTAAAGTATTTATTTTATAATTAATTGGTTAGTGGCATATATATTTAAATAAGTCATACATCGTGCTGTTTTGTTAAAATATAGGATAAAATTTGTATAAATTAGTGTCATCACTCCTAAACTAATTGGGATTCACACGGTTTAAGTGAAAAAGGTCACAAAACATATAGAAATGTTTTTATCATTGTTTGAAAATAAACATTGTTAGTAAAAACTCATTTTTTACTAAAACGATTATTTTTTAACGGGCATAAAGGAGGTGAAAATACGCAAAAAAAATTAACAAAAAAACTACTAATGATTACATTGACTATTCTATTCACACTTACTATTCTTGGAGCGGCAAGTGCTGCTGATATTTATGTTAATGACACAAATGGAAACGATGCTACAGGGATTGGAACCATAGATAATCCCTATAAAACTATTAGTTGGGGAATTGATCGTGCAAGTGCTACAAGTACTGACACTGTAATTCTTGCCCCAGAAACTTTTAGCACTTACACAGATCCCACACACAAAGATTATGACATCACCATTAGTAAAAACGTGAATATTAGAGGTGCGGGTCAAGGTCTAACCACAATTAATGCTGGAAATAATGCTAGAGTATTCACAATCAATCCAACTTATACAGTAACCATATCAGATTTAACTATTACAAACGGAAAGGCACCAAATGGAGCTGCGGGAACTACAGGAAACCCTGGAAGTGACGGTGATAACGGTGGAGCTATTGTTAACAATGGTGCTTTAACAATTAATAACTGTGCTATTACAAATTCTCGAGCAGGTAACGGTGGTAACGGTGGTAACGGTGCTTCTGGTATTGGTAACCGTTATGGTCGAAACGGTGGTAACGGTGGTAACGGTGGAGCTATTTATAACACAGGAACACTGAAAATAGAAAACAACTGTATCCTTTCAAATAACTACGCTGGTAACGGTGGTAACGGTGGTAACGGATATTCCATTACTACTAATTATAACGTCGCTGGTAACGGTGGTAACGGTGGTAACGGTGGCCTCGGAGGAGGTATCGACAACAACAAAGGGACTGTAACTGTAATTTCTAGTACTATCACTGGTAATTATGCTGGTAACGGTGGTAACGGTGGTAACGGTGGTAACGGAGGAGGTATCCATAATGGAGGTACTGCTTCTAATACAGCCAATTTAGACTTAACTGGAAGTATTCTAACTAATAATAATTCTGGAACCAGAGGTAACCCTGGTCTGGGTGGAACAGGAAGAAATCCTGGAAGTTCCGGTAGTTACGGGAGTTCTGGCCAAGTAGGTGGAGTTTTTGCTGACGTATCTATTTTATCATCAGTAAATATACACTACAACTATATTCTAAACAACGGCCAATACGATATCAGGAAAACAGGACTTATACTCTCTGTTGAAGCACAGTACAACTGGTGGGGTTCAAATTCAAACCCTTCTTCACGTGTAGATGGTAATGTGAATGTTAGTCCGTGGACAACACTCAGTATAACTGCATCACCAAGTCCTATTTATGTTGGTCAACAATCAACAGTTACAGCTCAATTTTCATATAGTGTACCGAACGGTATCCCTGTAACTTTCAGTTTCCAGGGCACACCTTTAGGAACACTCAGTACAACTACAGCAGTTTCTAACAACAACCAGGCAACAACTACATTCACATCAGATGCTGTGGGAACTTCTCATGTTTTGGTAGCTGATTCTAATCAACCAACTCAGACAGTAGGACCTGCAAATATCGTGATTAACCCTCTTATTCCAACTACTATAACTGTAAATAGTCCTACTATTTACGTTGGAGATCCTGTTACTATAATCGCGACTGTAGTGAGACAGGACACTCTTGCACCTATTCAAAATGCGTGGGTTGCAGTCCAAATACTGGATACTCCGTATTGGTGGATGGGTCTCACAGATGTTAACGGTCAAATAGGCAATACTATTACTCCAACTTTGTTATCAAGAATTTACAATATCCACGCGGACGTGACATTTCCATTCGATCCTCAGTATGCAGTTTCATCAACCAGCCCTGATGGTACTTTAACAGTGAACAAGGTTCCGACTAGTTTAACAGTTGATCCAGCTTCTGGCTATAAGGAGTACCCTACTACTTTAACAGCTACTTTAAGAGATATTGCTCCAGGTCATGGTAATGCGCCTGTTAATGGTAGGACAGTTAATTTCTACGTAAACGGTGTTTTAGTTGGGTCTGACGTTACAGGTTCAGATGGAAATCCGGATGGTGTGGCTACTTGGTCATATACTATTGCTCAAAACGCAGGAACATATTCAGGTTACATAACAGCCTCGTTTGCTGGTGATGATATGTATATCACATCTAACGGTGCTAATGATTTAATTGTGAATTTGATTCCGACTAGTTTGGTTGTTAATCCAGCATATGGCTATAAGGATTACCCTACTACATTGAGTGCTACATTAAGGGATACAGCTCCGGGCCATGGTAATGCGCCTGTTTCTGGTCAGACTGTTCTGTTTAAAATAGATGGTGTCGATGTTGATACTGCAACTACTGATATTAATGGTGTGGCTACATTGCCTTATACCATAACTCAGGATGTAGGAACACATACTTTAGTAGGTATATTCTTAACTGATAATACTAAGTATGCAGGGTCAAATGACGGCAAAGTTTTAACAGTAAACCCTATTTCAACTAGTTTGTCAGTTAGTGATGTTACTGGTAATAAAGGTGAGACTGTGGACTTGAAAGCTACTTTAGTGGACACGGTTCATGGTAATGTGCCTGTTGTTGGTAGAAAAGTTACTTTTAAAGTAAACGATGTTAGTGTTCCTGGTTTTGGTACTACAGATAGTGATGGTGTGGCTATTTTGCCTTATACTATTAATCTTGTAGGTGGAACTTATAACATAGAAGCTGCATTTGCTGCAGATGATAAATATGCTGCTGCAAATGGAATGGGAGCGCTTAAAGTGCCTCAGTCAAGTGTTTATGTTTTAACTACAGTTAGTAACACTAATCCTACTGTGGGTCAGATTGTGACCATTACTTTCAAGTTAGGGAACAAAGGACCTGATACAGCACAAAAAGTTGTGTTTACCTATGTTTTACCGGTTGGAATGGAATTGGTGAATCTTAGTGGTGACAATACTTACTCCTACAACGCAGCTACTCGAACAATTACTTGGAATCTTGGTGATGTAAAAGCGAACACTGATCCTTGGCTCTATGCCAATGTGAGGTTCCTTAACCCTGGTAGTTTCAACATTAACCCTGTTGTAAACACAGCAACCTACGATCCGACATTAAACAGCAACATTCAATCTATAACAGTTAACGCGCAAGCAGTACCTGTTACAGTTAGAGCAGTGAGAACAACTGGAACTGCAGGAATTGCAGGAAATGGACTACAGGCAGCAACTCCCGCACCTACTACGGCTGGTGCTACTCCGTATTCGTATGGAACAGCGCCCGAAACAGGTGGGAATTGGTTGTTATCCTATTGGTGGATAATAATTCTGCTTTTAATAGTCGGTGGACTGTTATGGTTCTTGTTAGCAGGTAAAAGAAGACAAAATGAGGGATAAACCAATTTTCCTCACACCCCATTTTTTATTTTTTTTTATTTCTTATTTTGAAAAATTTGTTTTAACTGGATACTTTATTTTTAATTATTGAAGTATAGCAACGTTTTTCTATGATTATATCAAATCATGCTATATGCAAAAAGCAGGTGTGATAATGAATAAAAATATAAAATGTTACGGCTCATCAAAAATCCTTAATGAACTTCAAAATACTAATCCTTTATTTTTATGCGTGATTGCAAGCACTAAAACTTCCAATATTCCAGGAATCACTGGTGCAGGTGTTACACCAGAACTTACGGACTATACTCCTGCTGCAGATCTTGAGCTTGTGATTCATGGAGAACCAAGATGCTTGGCAGAAATCCCGCAAACAGTGGTGGGAGATGCACCAGCACCAACACCGGCTGTAATAACAAAAGCATCCTTAAATATTGCAGATATTCCTATAATGGTTGCAGATGCTGGTGCTGCAATAAAACCAGATGTTCCATATATTAAATTAAATGAAAAACCTGGTGAAGATATAAGATTGGGAAATGCGGTTCCTGATGCAAGAAAAATATTTGAAAATGGTATTTTACTGGGTAAAACTTTATCAAAACTCACAGATCATCTTGTAATTGGAGAAAGCACACCTGCAGGAACAACTACAGCATTAGGAGTTTTAACTGCACTGGGATATGATGCCCGGATGAAGGTGAGCGGAAGCATGCCTGAGAATCCCCATGATTTAAAGCATGAAGTAGTATTAGAAGGTTTGCAAGCTGCAGGATATAAAGAAGGCGATGTTGTAGAGGATGCTTTGCGTGCAGTTGAAATTGTAGGAGATCCAATGATCCCCGCTGTTGCAGGAATTGTAATTGGATCTGAAGTTCCAGTCACACTTGCTGGAGGTACACAGATGACTGCAGTGTGTTCTGTTATTAAAGGAGTTCAAAATGAATTTGATTTTTCTAAATTATGTATTTCAACAACAATTTTTGTTGCAGAGGATGAAACATCAGATATTAATCATATTACCAGGCAAATTGGAGATATCTCTATTTTTGCAGTTGACCCTGAATTTGAAAAATCACAGGTTCCTGGACTTAAAAGCTATTTAAATGGCTCTGTAAAGGAGGGTGTAGGTGCTGGCGGAGCTATGATGGTTTCAATGTTAAAAGGCGAATCTATTGATGATATAAGATTAAATATTGAGGATTTATGTAAAAAAATATTTTAAAATTTGTTTTTAGTCATGATAAATCAAAAAAAATTGATTAAAAATGTAAAAAAATTCTTTATAGGGTTTTTACCATCTAAATACTCTTTTTTAGTTTTTATTTTATTTTACATTGCAGGCTTAATTTTTACTATAATTTTACCATCTTATACGGCATCTTTTTTTTATTATGGCTTTTTTCTGGGGAATATAGAGCTTAAAATAAACTTACCTGTATTTATTTCGTTTAATTATTTTATTAATCAGTTTGTTTATTATTTAGGTGCTGTTTCATTTAATATTTTCTTAAATAATCTTAAAACAATTATTTTATGTATTTTTACAGGTGTTGCGATAATTTCTTCAGTATTAATTGGTTTATTTGCATTTACTGGTTCTCTTACAGTGGTACTTATTGGAAAATATGGAATTTTAAAGGCTATTCTAATACTTTTAGGATCATTTCACCTTTTGCTTGAAATTTTAGCTTCTCTTTTAGCAATAGATGCATTCATTAAGTTTTATGGATCTGTTATACACCTAATAAAACAGGCTGACGTTAATATTTTTAAAAAGAGAATTTTACATGAAGTTTTGCCTCTAATTTTAAAAATTATATTACTTTTAGCTGTTGCAGCTATTTTAGAGGTTTTCTGGAGCACATGGTGGGTTTATATACTCACAAATCATTATATCTCCTGGTATGAATTTTATTTTGGTGCATATTCTGTTTTAATATTTTAACTTTTAATTGAAAATCGAAAGTTTTAAATAGGATTATGTTAGAATTATACAACATCGAGTTAGAAATTTATAACATTATGTTGTAAATAAATAACTTTTAAGTAAAATAAATAAAGGAAGTGATAAAAATGGAAGTTAAATTCAACTTTTTCTGGGGATTGCTGGGTATTTTGGGATTATTAGGATATGTTTTAGGAGATCCAGTGTATTATGCGTTTTTTGCATTTTTCATGTTCTTTTTATCTCCTGTTTATGATAAAGCTAAAAATGGAGAAAAAAAGGAAAACAATAAACTTGGCAGGAATTATGACATGTATAAAATAGGCATATGGATTGGATCAGCTATATTAATAGTTGATTCGCTATATTTAATGGCTACAAAGACGATGAACGATTTTACAGCCATTGGACTACTATTAGGAATTATAGTCTATGTTTCCAGCTTCTTTGCTTATATGGGAATGGAGAAAACAGCCAGGGATGAGCGTCTAAGGAAAATAGGGACTCTGGCTGTAACATGGTCATGGTATATAACTCTAGTATTCATATGTTTCCTTGTAATATCCATGTACTGGGCCCAGAGAATTCATGACCCTATAGAGTTAATGGGACTTACTATTTTCGTCATGATATCCACTATGCTTGTAGCTAACACTATTTTAAGCCGTAAAGGTGACATAGACTAAAAAATGGGATTTCAATGAAAACAAGAATAAAGGAATTCAGGGCAAAATATAATTTAACACAGGCAGAGCTTGCAGAAAAAGTAGGGGTAAGAAGAGAAACGATTGTTTTCCTTGAAAAAGGAAAATATAACCCTTCACTCAAATTAGCTCATGATATTGCCGTAGCTTTAAAAACAAGTATTGATGAGCTATTTATATTTTATGATGAAGCTGAAAAAAAATAATTACTAAAAAAAGAAAAAATTGGTTATTTAAAAACCACTAATGAGAGAATTAAAGCCACTGTACCTACTATCCAGCAGTAATAGGCAAATATCATAAGATTTCTCTCTTTTATTAATTTTAACAGTATTTTAATGGCCAGATAACCAGTTATAGCTGCTGCTATAAAACCGGCAATTGCCACGGTTGTAGTCATATCCAGAGAGGTTATATCTTTTGCCTGAACGAGAGCTGCTCCTAAAATTGCAGGTATTGAAAGTAAAAAGCTGTAACGAGCTGCTAATTCTCTTTCAAGGCCTAAAAATAGTCCGGCAGAAATTGTAGCACCAGATCTTGAAATACCGGGAGCAATTGCCAGAGCCTGGAAAACACCGATTATAATAGAACTTTTAAGGCTCATATTCTCCAGACTTGTTTTTTTAGTGACACTTTTTGATACTCTTTCTGATCCCCAAAGCAAGAAACCAGTTATAATTAAAAAGAGACCTACAGCAGGTATATTGTTAAATAACCCTTCAAAAAAGTCTTTAAGCAGAACACCAGCTAAACCTGCAGGTATTGTACCGATTATTACAAACCAGGCCAGTTTTTTGAACTTATCTTCCCTAATACCTTTCATGAACTGGCCTTTGGGAATGTCCATCAGACTAAAGAAGAACGATTTTAACATGTGCAATATATCGTTCCAGAAATATCCAACTACGGCCACTAATGTTCCAACGTGGAGTATAGTGTCGAATGCAAGGCTGGATTGAATGCCCATGATTTCAGGCACAAATACCAGATGAGCAGAGCTGCTTACAGGTAAAAATTCAGTTAATCCCTGAACAATACCTAATATTAATGCTTGTATAATGTCCATTTTATCAAATTATCCTTTATTTTACTTTAATTAAAAAATTTTATTTAATCTATAAAAGTTAACCACGCAAAATTATCTTCTTCTTCTCCTTCAACAATATTGAAGAATTTTTTCTGTAATTTCTCTGTTACAGGGCCTCTTTTACCATTCCCCACAGTTATTTTATCAACAGATCTAACTGGAGTGATTTCAGCAGCTGTACCTGTCATAAAGATTTCATCTGCAAGATATAGCATTTCTCGCGGTATTGCTTCTTCTTTTACTTCTATTCCTTCATTTTTTGCTAATTTAGTTACAGAATCCCTTGTTATTCCAGAAAGTATGGATAGGGATGAATGGGGAGTGTACAAAACATCATCTTTAACTAAAAATATGTTTTCACCGCTACCTTCACTAACACTCCCTCCGTAATCCATCATTATTGCTTCATTAAATCCATTGAGTAAAGATTCCATCTTTGCCAGTTGAGAATTCATATAGTTGGCCCCTGCCTTGGCCATATTAGGAAGCGTATTTGGCGCCATTCGCCTCCATGTGGAGACACCAACATCTACTCCATTTTCAATTGCATCTTCTCCCAAATACTTTCCCCATTCCCATGCAGCAATAACCACTTCCAGGGGACAGTTCAAGGGATAAACACCTAATTCGTTGTATCCTCTAAAAACAACAGGTCTTATGTAACAATCTTTTAAATTATTAATTTTAACAGTTTCTTTAATGGCATCACATATTTCATCAACAGTATATGGAATTTCCATCCGATAAATCTTCCCAGAATCAAATAATCTTTCAACATGCTCCTTTAAACGGAAAATAGCTGGCCCATTCTTGGTATTATAACATCTTATTCCTTCAAATACACTTGAACCGTAGTGAACAACGTGAGATAGGACATGAATGTTTGCATCTTTCCAATCAACGAATTTTCCGTTAAACCATATTCTTCCATTTTCATTAAAAGCCATAGAACTCCCTCTTTTGCTTAATTATAGAAATATTTTATTAAATTCAAATATGAAATCAAACCATTAAACTTTAATATTAAGCTATTTTGAAATATTTAGTGGTATTATATAAAAATCTGTTTAGTTTAAATTCAATTAGTTTTAGGTGTAATCAGAAAAGTTTATATAGGCTGCAAGTCAATAGTGAAAAATACTCACTTGGGCCGGTGGTCTAGGGGTATGATACCTCGCTTACAACGAGGTGATCAGGAGTTCGAATCTCCTCCGGCCCATTAACTATTAAAATACTTATTTTTACTTATTAAAACAAGAAATAACTTTTCTTTTTAATTTAAAGTTAAATTTTTTACAATTTTTCTAAATAATCCAATTTAAATTTTACTAATCATATAGCGATAGCAATACTTTTAAAAATTTTATTGCCCTAAAATCAAGATTTAGGGGCTTTTTTAAAAAGAAAATCAGGCGAAAATAATTAAAGCAATGTATATAATCAGTGAAACGAAGAATACAGTGCTTCCTCTTATTAAAGTGGCGGTTAAATCCCTTTCTACGGCTAATACAATTCCATAGGATAAAACAGCAGCGAATAAAATCCTTAAAACGCCTAATAAAGCTTTATTAGGAGCAACAAGGTAAGTTAATATGGTAGATAATGATAAAACAATTATTATAAGCCCTATAGTATTTGTAAGGAATAATTTACCCCATTCTTTGAGCTTGTTTGATATATCTCCTCTTCTTCTCCCGCTGAGTGATACTCTTTTGCCTCGGGGCGAAAATGAATTACCTGAAGATTTAGAAGGAAGCACATATGGTTCGTTTCCATCATCTTCATCTTCATCATTATCAGTTATGTAGGGTGATCCGCCTGTTTCCATGTCTTTTTTGGAGTATTTCTTTGCAATTCGCATTAGTCCGTCTTTGTCTATGAGTTTAATACTTCTATTTTCTGCATAGCTTATGGCGTTATAAGAAAATTCAGAAGTGGTTATAACCACTACTTTAGAAGCTTGAAGACTTTTTGCTACCATTTCCATCTCTTTAAGTACATCCATACCGACTTTCCATCGTTCTTCGTAGTTTTTACAGGCTACTATAACCTCGATATCTCCTAAAACTGTAGGAAGTACTCCATACACATCTACAAGGTATTTGGATGTTTTATAGTTTTTTTGGACTTTAAATCCATTATTTTCCATTATTTTTGCAACGAAATCTACCAATCTCTTTTTTTCCAATGTCCTCACCTTTTCTATTGGAAGATATTATAATTTAATGCCCCAAGCTTGAATAATGATTATATTTCTCTTATTGTCATTATTTAATAGGTAGTATTTACTTTTAACGATATGGGTTAATATTTATCTTTAATAATATTTTCTAGTAAACCTTTTGAAGGTTAAGATATAAATATGCTCTATGCGAATTTTGATAACTAACGATGATGGAGTAAATTCATCAGGGATTGTAGCAGCAAAAAATGCTGTAGAAGGACTGGGAAAAATTAATGTTGTGGCTCCAGCAACCCAACAAAGCGGAATAGGCCATGCATTAACTCTTTTTGAGCCAATAAGAGTTAATAAATCAACTTTAATGGATGGAACTAATGCTCATTCAGTTTCAGGAACTCCAACTGATGCAGTAATAATTGGAATATATGAAATAATGGATGAAAAACCAGATTTACTTATTTCAGGGATTAATGTTGGTGAAAATTTGGGAATGGCGGAACTTACAACTTCAGGTACTATAGGGGCTGCAATGGAGGCTGCTGCTAATGGTGTTCATGCTCTTTCTGTTTCTCTTCAAGTTACAAGAGATGATATTAAGTTCCATGATGGGCATGTTGATATTGATTTGGATTTTGCCCAGAAAATCACCAGAAAACTTTCAAAGAGGATTATAAAAAAAGGTCTTCCTGATGGAGTTGATTTTTTAAATGTCAATATTCCATCTCACCCCGAAAGTCATAAAATCAACTTAACAAGGCTTGGAAAGAGAATGTATTCAATCCATATCCAAAAAAGGCTTGATCCCCGGGGAAGAGAATATTACTGGATTGATGGAGACCCGGTTGAGTTAGACGAAGAGGGAACAGATGTACATACACTTAGAACTTGTAATTGTCCTACTGTAACTCCAATATCTCTTGATTGTACTTCTAATTTGAATTTGATGAAGGATTGGCTTGATTGAATAATTGAATTTAAAAAATACAAAATTTTCATTTATTTAACTACTGGAATGCCTAAAATATCTTTTTTACCTTCAAAAACAGCTTTGGCTATTTGGGCACTTCCAAGAGACCCTGATCTTTCTCCAAGCATAGTTACTGGAGAAATACATCCAATATATTTTTTTATGGCACCAAATACATCAATTGGCTCTTGCATTGAACCAGTAGAACCAGTTAAGACCACACCATCAACTTTATTTTTGGCTATTCCTGCTAATCCATAAATTTCCATGACTATGGTCATGATCATGGTATCTAAGGCAAGCTTGGCATTTTTATCATTTTCTAAATATTTTTTTATAATTTCATCTTTGGCTTGGCTTACATTGGTGTTAATATCGGCAATTTTTACAGCACCCGCATTTGAAAAGCATTCATTAGCAGTTTTAAGCCCGTCATCAATATCTCTTATCATTTCAAGGTCGAGTGGCCCGTGAACAATTCCCATTGCTCCAATACATGCATCCATAGCTCCTTTAATTTCACCATCTTCAATTAACATGGTTACAGTGTTGGAACTTATATCTGACACTATCATATTTTGAAATCCTGTTTCTAACAGGGCATTATAACAAATACTCACTTTTTCAGAGCTTGCATGGTGAGAATAAGCTGCTTTAAATCTTTCATCAAGACAAGGGGTTTTTTTATGAATTCCCGGTATTACCACGGTAGGAATGCCCGAATCTTTGATTTCATCGTAAACTGTAGTTCCGCCGCCAGTTACTTTCCCTGCACCATCAATTGAGATAATTCCTCGATTTTTAACTTTTTCTATGGGTGTTACAGCAGTTAAACTGTCTCCCATAGCATAAGTTATTGCCATGAGGTCAATTGAATTAAAATCAACTCTTTTTGATAGTTCTTTAATTGCAGAGATTTTTCCAGATGAGCAATCTTCCCTTGAGATTTTAAAATGGGTTATTTCATCATCAAGGATGGTGAAAGAAACTCCTGTGGTACCATGATCCATTCCTACAAATACCATGAATTCACCTTTAATAAGTTTTAAAATAATTAAAAAAATTTAAAAAAAGAATTTAAATTTATTTTTGCAGCCTTTAGGTTTAAAAAATTTATTTTTGTAACCCGCAGAGTTTTCTAAGCTTTTTACCCACTTTTTCAATTTGTAGGTCATCTTCCATGTCTCTCATTCTGTTGAGCATAGGAGCTTTAGCCTGATTTTCAAGGGCCCATTCTTTGGTGAATTCACCTTTCTGGATTTCTGTTAAGATTTCTTTCATGGCTTTCCTTGATTCGTCGGTTATAATTCGGTCTCTTCTTGTAAGTCCGCCGAATTCTGCAGTGTTACTTACGTCATGCCACATGCCAGCAAAACCTTTTTCGTATATAAGGTCAACAATGAGCTTTAATTCGTGGCAGGTTTCAAAGTATGCTATTTCTGGCTGGTAACCAGCTTCAACAAGGGTCTGGAATCCTGCTTTTATAAGTTCTGTTGCTCCACCACAAAGAACTGCTTGTTCTCCGAATAGATCGGTTTCGGTTTCTTCTTTAAATGTTGTTTCAAGTACTCCTGCTCTGGTAAGGCCTGATCCTTTGGCCATTGCAAGTACAACTTCTTTTGCATTTCCAGTGAAGTCCTGTTCAACAGCTACGAGCCCTGGAACTCCAAATCCATCTTCATATTGCCGCCTTACAGTTGCACCTGGTGCTTTTGGAGCTACCATTGCAACGTTAACGTTTTTAGGAGGGTTTATGTAACCGTAGTGTATGTTGTACCCGTGTGAAAAGGAGAGGGTGTTGCCTTCTTTTAGGTGTTCTTTAATTGAATTTTTGTAAACTTCTGCTTGAATTTCGTCAGGTATTAATATATGGATTATATCTGCTTTTGCAGCGGCTTCTTCAACAGTTAAAACTTCTAGTCCGTCATTTTTTGCTATATTCCATGACGAACCGCATTTTCTTAGTCCAACAACAACGTTTAAACCACTTTCTGACATGTTCCGGGCTTGTGCCATTCCTTGGCTTCCATAACCTATAACTGCAATTGTTTTATCTTTTAAAACGTCTAAATTTACGTCTTTTTCATAATGTATGTTCATTTAATGCCTCCAAATATTCATATTTGGGGTTCGAAAAAACCTATCGGTTTTTTCTCAACCTCCAAAATCTTTGATTTTTGGGCCGTCGAACACTTGTGTTCGGGCATTGGAAATCGAAGATTTCCAATAGGTTCAGGAAAAACACATTTTTCCTTCAACCTCCAAATATGACTTTTATTAGATTGTACTAAAATTTAAATAAATAATGAAAAGAGAAGTTAAATAGTTTTAACGCCTCTTGACATTGCTGTAGGTCCTGTTCTTGCAATTTCTTTTATTCCAAATGTTTTAACCAGGTCTATAAGTGCATCTATTTTATCTGATGCTCCTGTAATCTCTATTGTCAATGTTTCAGGGCTTACATCAACTATTCTTCCCCTAAAAATGTTTGCGTATTGAATTACTTCAGATCTGATTTTTTCTGTAGGAGAATGAACTTTAATCAGGCAAAGCTCTCTTTTTACTGTGTTTTCTACTTCAAGGTCTCTTACTTTGATAACATCAATTATCTTGTTTAACTGTTTTGTTATCTGTTCTAATACCTTACTGTCTCCTTTTGAAATGATTGTCATTCTGGCAATGCCTTCTTGTTCTGAAGTACCTACCGTGATGCTTTCAATGTTAAACCCTCTTCTTGTGAAGAGTCCTGCGACTCTTTGGAGGACACCAGGCTTGTGTAAAACAAGAGCGCTTATTATATGGGTTTTCTGGTCTTCCATTTTAATCACCTGCTCTCTCATCTGCTTCTTTGTGGTAGGTGGTTTCTCCATGACCATCATTTTCTACTTTGTATTCTCCTACCATTTCGGTTAATCCACATCCTGGGGGAACCATAGGTAATATTTCTTCTGGATCAATCGTAATATCGATAAGTGTTGGTTCTCCTGAATTAATAGCATTTCTCAAGGTTTCTTGAACTTCACCAGGCTTTTCTACACGATATGCATTTACTCCGAATGCTTCTGCAAGTTTAACAAAGTCAGGAACTCCTCCCAGGTGTGTATGTGACAGTCTCTTCTCGTAGAACAGTTTTTGCCATTGTGCAACCATTCCCAGGTATCTGTTGTCTAAAATACAAATAACTACAGGAATATCATATTCTTTAATGGTTGCAAGGTCTTGTGAAACCATAAGGAATCCTCCATCTCCACAAACGGCTACAACGTCACTTTCAGGTTTTGCAACCTTTGCTCCCATTGCTGCTGGGAAACCGAATCCCATAGTTCCAAGTCCTCCTGAGGATAAAAATGTCCTAGGATGCCTTGTTTTGAAGTAATGGGCCATCCACATCTGATTTAGACCAACATCAGTGGTCATGATAGTTTCTGAATCAACTGCCTGCATTATTTCTTTTATAACTTGCTGAGGCTTTAATGGAATTTCTTCAAAGGACATACGTGGAATACATGAACTTTTAAAATTTTGTATGTATCTTGTCCATTCATTTGTTTTCCCGCCAGTTCTAAGTTGAGTAATAGCTTTAACAAGGCTGGATAGCGTTATTTTCGCGTCTCCTACTATAGGGATGTCAACACCGATATTTTTCCCTATTTCTGCAGGATCGATATCTATATGAATGATCTTGGCGTTTCTAGCGAATTCTGCAACACTTCCTGTGGTTCTATCTGAAAATCTGCAACCAACAGCAATCAAACAATCACATTCATCTACTGCTAAGTTAGATGTTTTTGTACCGTGCATTCCCAGCATTCCCAATGAAAATGGATGATCTTCAGGGAATGATCCTTTACCTAAAAGTGAGGTAACAACTGGTGCATCAATGATTTCTGATAACTTTAAAAGCTCTTCTGATGAATTTGATAATATTACTCCTCCTCCTGCAAGTATAACAGGTTTTTCGGAGTTTGCAATTAAGTTAGCAGCCCTTTTTATTTGGAGAGGATGACCTTTCTTTGTGGGTTTGTAACCTGGTAAATTAATCCTAACATCCATTTTTGAGTCTAATTCCTGTTCTTGAACATCTTTGGGTAAATCTACAACTACTGGACCTGGTCTTCCTGTTCCAGCTATGTAAAATGCAGATTTAAGTACCTCTGGAATTTCTTGAGGAGTCATTGGCTGGAAGTTATGTTTTGTAATGGGCATGGTCATTCCGATAGTGTCTACTTCCTGGAAAGCATCATTACCAATAAGTCCTGTTGGAACCTGTCCAGCAATTGCTACAATTGGTGATGAGTCCATATATGCTGTTGCAATCCCTGTAACTAAATTTGTGGCTCCAGGGCCAGACGTACCGATACATACACCTACTTTTCCAGATGCTCTTGCATATCCGTCAGCTGCGTGTGCAGCACACTGTTCGTGTCTTACCAAAATATGTCTAAGGTCAGAATCATAAAGTACATCATATAAAGGGAGTAAAACTCCTCCAGGATATCCAAATACAACATCTACACCTTGATCTGTGAGAGATTTAATTAGCGCTTCGCCACCTTTCATAAAAACACCTTAATTTTTTTTATTATTTTCATTAAATAACACTCTAAATACTTATTTATTTTAGAGAATAAATTTATTTGAATATATTTACATATCTATATGTTGGGTTCTATTTAAGATATATAGTTAAGATAAAAACAAATAACTGAAAAAATCATATTCTAATATTAAAGTTCATAAATAGTAAGAGTAAGGAGGATTCACATGAAAATTCTTGTAGTAGGTACAGGGGCAAGGGAACACGCAATTTGTAAGGCAATAGAAGGAAATGCAGATATATATTCAATTATGAGCAATAAAAATCCAGGAATTGCCAGAATATCAAAATATCAGATTTCTAGTGAAAATGATATAGAAACTGTAAAGAAGTTTGCAACTCGAAATAATGTGGATATGGCTGTAATTGGACCAGAAGCACCTCTTGAAAAAGGTATTGTTGATGCATTACAATCTGAAGGCATAGGCTGTGTGGGACCTACAAAAGAAGCTGCTAAAATAGAAACTGACAAAGTTTTCATGAGAAATCTCTTTGAAAATTACAAAATAGGCGGTTCCCTAACTTACAGGGTTTTTGATAACTATAAAGATATTAGTGATTTTATTGATGAATTTGGAGAGGACATTGTAATAAAACCTGTAGGATTAACCGGTGGAAAAGGAGTTAAAATTGTTGGAGAGCAATTAGAAGATGCTTCAGAGGCTAAATCATATGCTAAAGAAGTTGTTGATACTAAAATGGGCGGTTATGCCAGTGTTGTTATTGAAGAAAAGGCAATTGGGGAAGAATTCACAGTTCAGGCATTTGTAGATGGTAAAAATGTTGCACCTATGCCTGCAGCTCAGGATCATCCCTATGCATTTGAAGGGGATGAAGGGCCAATAACTGGAGGAATGGGATCTTACTCTGATAAGGATGGTCTGTTACCATTTTTAAATAAAAAAGATTATGATGGATCTGTTAAGATGATGGAAGATACTGTTAAGGCTATTAATAAAGAGGTAGGACCATACAAAGGATTTTTATATGGACAGTTCATGTTAGGTAATGACGGTCCAAAACTCATTGAATATAACGCGAGATTTGGAGATCCAGAAGCAATGAATGTTTTACCTTTACTTAAAACTAATTTCGTTAATATTTGTGAAGAAATTGTTGATGGGAACCTCCATGGCGCTAAATTTGAAAATAAAGCTACTGTTTGCAAATATATAGTACCAGAGGGATATCCAGGAAAAGCGGTTCCAAATCAGGTAATTGATGTTGATGAAAAAAAAATAGGGGAAGCTGGAGCGCGGGTTTACTACGCAGCAGTTAATGAAAAGGAAGGTAAGATATACTCGTCTTCATCCAGGGCTTTAGGCCTTGTTAGTATTGCAGATAGTATAGAAGAAGCTGAAAAGCTATGTGAAAACGCTACAAAATATGTTAAAGGCGATGTTTATCATAGAAGAGATGTGGGAACAGCAGAACTTATACTAAAAAGAATAATGCACATGAAAGAAATTGGAAAATAAGAGCTATAACTTCCTTAATTCTTAAAATTCCATTTATTAAAAATGAGGATGTTAAATCTTCACTATGGGGCATGAGATTTTATGTCATTAGAGATATACATAGATGAATTAAAGAATAAAGAAGAAATTGAAAGTTTTGAAAAAAAAATATTAGATACTGAGCTTGAAATAGATAAAATAGGGCAAAAGCGACTTATTTGTATTAAATATACTAAAGAAATGGAAAATGAATTGAATAAACTCCGAAAAAAAGCTCTTGAACACCCTAAAAATGAAAAAATTGAAGATGAACTTAAAGAAACGGAAGAAAAGCTTAAGAAATCCGAAAAACGTATTCATAAGCTTAATGAAGGAATAACAGACAAAGAAATTGTTTTGCTTAGGTTTCAGCAAACTAGAAGAGAAGAAATAAAGATGGGGCTTATTAATTATTTCCATGATACTAAATTAAAATGTGAAAAACTTCGCAATAAATGGATCAGATATAATGAGATGGCTATGGTTACTCATGATGAATTAAAAAAGACTGAAGAAGAATTAGAGAGTGTAAAAAGAGTTATTAAATCAGAATTTGGTGAGGAATAGCTTTTTTCATGGTTACAGAAAAATAGATATAGTATGATTTCAATAAACATTTTCTTCAATAATTAACAGACATTCAAAGAATTTTATTAAATTTGGAGTGGAATTAATGAAACATCTCTTATCAATGGAAGATGCAAAGGATCATGTACATGAAATACTGGTTCTTGCCGGGAAATTTAAAAGAGGAGAAATCCCTGGAGAACCTTTAGCTAAAAAAACACTGGCCATGATATTTGAAAAGGCATCAACAAGGACAAGAATATCTTTTGAAGTTGGAATGTACCAGCTTGGCGGGACAGCACTGTATTTATCGAAAGATGACCTTCAACTTGGACGTGGCGAAATAGTAGAAGATACAGCCAAAGCAATGAGCCGATATGTTGATGGAGTTATGATTAGGGCCATAGAACATGAAGATGTTTTGAAATTTTCACAAAATTCCAATGCACCAGTTATTAATGGGCTTACAAACCTAGAACACCCCTGTCAGGCATTTGCAGACCTTTTAACCATATATGAAAGGAAAAAAAGCTTTGATATGAAATTAGCATTTGTTGGAGATGGAAACAATGTTTGTAATTCATTATTATTGGCATCAGCATTTGTAGGCATGGATATGAATGTGGTATGCCCTCCAGGATATGAACCTGACGTCGAAATATTTAAAAAGGCAAAAAAATATGCCAAAAAGACCGGTGCTGAACTTAAAATAATAAATGATATTGAAAAAGGAGTTCAGGGTGTGGATGTTGTATATACTGATGTTTGGATAAGTATGGGGGATGAAGAAGAAGCTTCAAAGAGAATAAACGATTTTTCAGATTATCAGGTTAATAAAAATCTCATGAAACATGCAGATAACGATGCAATGATTTTACACTGCCTGCCTGCAATTCGCGGTCAGGAAATAACTGCAGATATGATTAATTCTCCTAAATCAAGTATATGGGATCAAGCCGAAAACAGGCTGCACGCCCAAAAAGCAGTACTATACCTTTTAATTTCTTAATACGATGTTAACTCTTAAATAATCTTTTTTTATGGATTAAATGTTTTCAACTCTTTTTAAAAAAGAAAGTTGAAATAAAACCATCTAAAACATCTTTTACAGACTGAATAAAAGGACTTTCAATAGTTACAGGTGTTTCCATGTTATCCAGTCGGTTAATCCTGAAATAAATAGGAGGGTGGGGATCCCATGCTAACCATCTTGGAATCTTAGAAGCTGAAACCTTTTCTAATTGAAGCCGTTTAAAAGCTATTTTTCTAAGGGCATTGGCAAGTACATCTGGTTGGCCTATTTTCATGGCCGATAAAAGGTCTGCTCTGGCTTCAAAGAACTTAGCAACAAAGAAAATAAGGGCCATAGCAATAATTACGTATATAATTGGAGAAATAAGCACAATTGGCAGAAGAAGAGTAAATCTAAGTAAAAATTCTCCTGAAATAATGCCAAATAATATTAGAGGGTCTCTTCCTTGAAGATGACCCATTTCATGACCAATAACGCTTAAAACCTCTTTTTCATCAAGTTGAACAAGTAAACCCGTTGTAATAAGCACTAAACCTCTTTTAGGGCTTGGGCCTGTGGCAGCTGCATTGGGTGTCATGGTGTTTGTAACCACAATTTTTGGAACAGGTAAATTAAAACTATCAGCAGCTTTTTTAACGATATCATAGACGTTTATTACTTTATAAATGTTGCTGTAAGGATTACAGTGAAATCCATACTTTTCCAGGACATCATCTCCGGATTCACATGTTGGAGTAGCCCCTATGCCTAATGTTTTGTTGTATATCTCTTTTTTCATTTGAATAACTGTTTTTTTACCGAATTTTTCTTGAAATTCTTTAAACTCACCGAAGGGTAATTGATACTCCAATATATGAACATAAGGATTTTGTGGCGATATATGCCAATTACTACGTATTTCAAGGATTTTATCTGCAAATAGGACGATAAGTAGCTGTATAAGCAAAATAAATATCACTGCATACAATCCCATGAATAAGAAGAGAATTATATTCACTCCAAAGAATAAAATGTAAATTAAAAGCATACTGCTACCAAAAAGCTGGTTTACAACCCTTTTTCGCTTTGTAGGAGGTTGTTCCGGTATTATTTTTTCTCCTTCAACCCATGAAAAATAGATGGTGGAGCTATGTACATTTTCTTCAAATAAATGGGCCATAAAGAAAATATCATCCACAACTGATTCTAAAAAGTTATTTGGAGTGTTTTCATCATAAATTAATGTAATTTCAAGGGGATTTCCAGATTTAATGACGGATTTAACCTCAAAGTTTTCTTTAGGATTTTCCACGGCGAAATAAAGCTGATTTAAATCATTTTTTGTTATTTTAACATCCTTAAAGTATTCTGGTTTTGCTTTTAAATAGTTTTCATAAATAAATTTTAAAATATCATCATGGAATTCTGGAGAGATATCAATATCAATAAAAAATGTTTTTTTGGCCATTTCAATCAATTAGTTTAAATTAATTTTTTTATTTCTTCTAACCCATAAAAAGACTATTCCGGCAAACAATGCTGATAGTCCATAGAGAATAATTGGAATCCACAGGAAATCCACCCGTAATAGGAAGGAAGGATCTCTTCCAAGACCATAAGGTATTGGAATATATAACCAAACAATGAAAGCAAAGTAAAGAACGGTTATTATCAGGCGAATATATTTTTTAATGTTTAATGCGTACATGTAGGTGAATACAAACATAAAAGTGAACCCTGTAAAGAACATGGGCCACATATCAGCGCTTCCAAGATATTTAGTGTTGAAGAAAGCTACAATCACGGCATGTATAGCTACCCAGCTTTGTAATGTTACTATCTATCTTTGGTCAAGATGCACTTTTGTATAGGCCAAGCTCATCTGTGTAAATAAAAGGAACATATAAAAGAATCCTGATAATAATTGAGGGTCAGTAGCCATTGGATGGAACCAAAAAGTGTACACAAGAGCCCAGGCGAATATATACATATGGTTACGTCTGAAAAAACTAACAACACGTTCTGTGTAGGGTTTACCGGCTTTTTTTCCTAGAAATAGTCCTGAAAAAGGATTTTGAAGTATTAAAATCATGGATAACATTATAATAACAGATCCCATGCTGCTAATAATAGGGGTGTCCTGTGCCAGGCCATCAAACCAAATATGAGTTTGTATAAGGTGCAGAAAAATAAAAATAACCATCACAGCAATTATCATTATATTATATTTAGTTAGATTGTATGAAGGGCTGATTTTTTGTTCTTTTAGGTTTTTTTGAGCCCAATATATCAATCCCCAAACTAAAAACTGGTTCGTTAAATAAAAGGACCATACTATAAACATTGTCTGGAAGTTTCTTGCTGGAAGTTTCCAGTAATAATCAAAACCTCCCTGAAACGGGAGAAATATTGAAGTGAAATGGTTAAGATTAGGCCCCAATATCCATATTAATAATGTAAAAAGTACAGAAAAGAGTATTCCACATATCCAAACATAAATAGCTCTCTTTGAATTGTTTTGTTTTTTAATATTAGTGGAGTTATTTGGCATTTTAATTAAATCCTAAAACTTTAATATCAATATGTTTATATATCAATACTTATCATATTTACTGAAAATTGAGATTAATATTTAATTTATGGATTAATTTTAAAGATTCAATGCTTAAATAAGTTGATTATATGACTGATAAGACTAAACAAAAAATTATGGATACAGCCTTAACTGTTTTTGCAGAAGAAGGTTATGTTGGAGCTAAAACAAGAGTAATTGCTGAAAAATCTGGTTTTAGTGAAATGACTTTATTTAGAAAGTTTGAAACCAAAGAAAATTTATTTAACATGGTTTTAATTAAAAACCAGGAACTGATATTGGAAGATATTAATTCAGTGTTTACAGATGAAAAATTTGAAAGTCCGAAAGACTGTTTTAAAGCCCTAATTTCCAGTGTTTTGAATTTGATTGAGAATAATTACGAATATGTTAGTATTTTTGTAAATGAAAGGCGTAGAATATCTGAAAAAACTATTGAAGTATTTATAACACGTCTTGCTCAATATATTGAAAAAATGTTCCCTGATCATAAAGTAGACGCCAAAGTATTTGCTTTTAACATTCTTTCTTTTTTATACTTTGTAGTTTTTGATAAAAAACAGGGACGCACTTTTGTTGACCATAAAAAAGCTGTTGATGAATTTATAAACTATTCATCAAATTGTTTAAAAGAATAAACAGATTTTACTTGTTAAAATCCATCTATTTTTTTATTTAATCTTAATATTTTAAAATAAATTTTAAGAGTTTAATGGTTACATTGAATTAGGGGCGCTTATTCCCAAAAGCTCAAGACAGTTTCTAATGGTTATCCTTGATTTATCCACTAAAAGCAACCTAATAACTTCATTTTCATCACCAATAACTGGAACTGATTTGTAAAATCTGTTGAAAGCACCTGCTAAATCCATGGCATACTGTGCAACAGGATGCACCCTGTTAATTCTTGCAGATTCTTCAATAACTGACGTGAACTTTGAAAGAGTTTTAATGAGCTCTATTTCAAATTGATGTTCTAAAGAACAATCTTTATTATCTATTTTATAGGCATCAAAACTGGCTTTTTCCAGTAATTTACATGCACGGGCGTGAGCATACTGAATAGAAGCGCATCCTCTTTCAAAACTAAGTGCTTCATCCCATTTAAACACTATATGTTTTTCTGGTGATAATTTAGCTATAAAATATCTTATAGCTCCAATTCCTATTTCATTTGCAATAATGCGCGCTTCTTCATCACTTAAGTCCTTTCTTCTCTTATTAATTTCATTAAGTGCTCTTTCTATTGCTTCATCCATTAAATCATCTACAGAGATGAAAACACCTCTTCTTGTAGACATTGAACCTTCAGGAAGTGTTATAAACTCATAAAATATAACTTCAGGAGTTTTTCCATCTAATAATTTTAATGCAACGCTTAATTGGTCTATAGCAAGCTTATGGTCAGATCCAAGCACATCTATTATTTTATCACAATTTTCTGATTTTTCAAGATGATATGCAAGGTCTCTTGTTGAATAAAGGGAAGTTCCATCAGACCTAGTGAGTATAAGTTCTTTTTCTATTCCATAATCTTCAAGTGGTAAGTAAAGAACTTCATTTTGTTTAGTGTGACCTTTTAAATCCTCTAAAATCTTTGAAACTGTGCCTTCTTTTACAAATTTACTTTCCCACACATACTTATCATGGGAAATGTTTAAACGGGTTGTAGTCTCATTTATACCTTCTAAACAATTACTTACAACAAATTCAAACTTATCTGCAAGTTCATCATCTCTACTACTTTCATATCTTTTTAAAAGAGCGCTAACTTCATCTTTAAGGCTTTTATCGGCCCTTAATTTTTCATTAATCTGGAAATATATTTTTCCAATTTCATGATCAACTTTTTCCTCTTCTTTGATTTTATAATCAAAATTTAGAAGGCCCCACACGATTATGGCAATTTGACGACCCATATCATTAACATAATACTGAGTTTCAACATTATAACCTGCAGATTTTAATAAACGTGCCAATGAATCTCCTATTATTGAGTTACGTATATGTCCAATATGTAAGGGACCATTAGGATTTGCTGATGTGTGCTCAAGAATTATTTTTTCATTTTTTTCTTCAAGCTGCCCATAATCATCATTAATACTTTCTAAAACCATTTTTGAGAAAGTATCATAGTTTATAAAGAAGTTAATGTATGGTCCTTTCATTTCAACTGATTTAAAAACTTCAGGGGTTTCTATAACATCTAAAATGTCTTTGGCTATTTCTATTGAGGGTTTTTTAAGCTGCTTTGCAAGTTGAAATGACACTGCTGATGCAAGATCACCTAAATTTGAGTTTGGTGGTTCTTCTACCTTAATTTCTCCAGGAATTTCACATCCCAGAGATTTAACTGCATCTTCTAATGATTTTATTGCTTCTTTTTCTAGCATTCTATACATAAATTCACCATGTAATCGTTATAATGTCTAATTAATCAATTGAAGTGTTATATTTGTTTTATCTAATTTTTTTCTTAAAAAATATTTTTAAGTTTATTGAAATTTTAAAAATAAATGGAATTGGCAATAAAAACTAAATTGCCAATATAAACTTTAAGCTAGTTTTAAATCATTTAATCATAATCCTCTAATCCATAGGGTGATATACCCGATTTTAGGGATGACTATGGGATGTCCATCTATTGTTACAACCTTAGAAATTATCTGCTTTTGATATACGAGGGCCGGATCGGGCGCAGGATTGTTATCTCCTTTTATGGTGTATGCGGGTCCGTTAGATGAGTTTTCTATTTTAATAATCCTGTGAATTACTGGGTCTTTAAACCAATTAGCATTATAGACTATAATATCTCCTACCTGGAGATTACTGGGATTTTTATCAATTATAACAATGTCTCCTCTATAAAGAACAGGTTCCATACTTCCGGAGACAACAACATTCATATTTTGAGCTACAATTACTCCTACAAGTATAATTATGGCATACGTAGCTATTTCTTTAAGATCAATTTCCACATTTTCACCTAATCAATTCTTTAATTACTTAAATAAAATTTTACATCATCTTAATATGGCTCCAGTATCTGCAGAACCTACCATATTCTGATATCTTGAAAGCCATCCTTTAACCTTCTTATCGGGCATGGATAAAGTTTCAAGCCGTTTTTTAATTTCCATTTCATCAAGTTCAACATCAAGCTTTCGATTGTACATATCAATTTTTATTATGTCTCCATTCTTTAAAGCTGCTATAGGTCCTTTTACTATGGCTTCAGGAGATACATGCCCTATACATGGTCCTCTTGTCCCACCTGAAAATCTTCCATCTGTTATAAGGGCAACAGATTTTATTCCCATTCCAGTTATAGCTGAAGTCGGATTAAGCATTTCAGGCATGCCTGGCCCGCCTTTAGGTCCTTCGTACCTTATAACTACTACATCTCCCTCTTTAATTTTATTGTTGAAAATTGCTGTTACACATTCTTCCTCGCCATCAAATACTTTCACAGGACCTGTATGTGTCATCATGTCCTCATCAACAGCCCCTACTTTAACAACAGCGCCTTTTGGAGCTAAATTACCTTTTAATATTGCAATTCCACCTTCAGCGTGTATCGGGTTATCTAATGGCCGTATAACTTCATTATCAAGGACTTTTGCATCTTTAATATTATCTTTAACTGGGTTTCCAGTACATGTTATGATATCTAAGTTTATTTTTTCTCTGATTACATTTAAAACCGCAGGTAAACCTCCTGCACGGTCTAAATCTAACATAGTATGACTTCCAGCCGGACTTAACTTAGTTATATGGGGAATGTTTTTACTAAACTTATCAAAGGTGTCCAGTGTTATAGAAACACCTTTATCTTCAAGTTCGCTTGCTATTGCCGGAATATGCAATGTAGTGTTTGTTGAACCTCCAAGAGCCAAATCAACTACTATGGCATTTTCAAATGCTTCTTGAGTCATTATTTGAGAGGGGGTTATATTTTTATTAAGTAATTCTATTATTTGAGCGCCAGATTGTCTTGCTAAACTCATTTTTTTAGAATCCACTGCATGAGCTGTTGCACAGTAAGGTAAGCTCATTCCAAGAGTTTCTGTTACACATGCCATGGTGTTTGCAGTGAAAAGACCGGCGCATGATCCTGCACCAGGGCAGGCGCATCGTTCCAGCTCATCTAGCTCTTCCATGGTCATTTTACCAGAAGATACAGCGCCAACACCTTCATAAACATCTATTAAATCTACAGATTTCCCTTTAAATTCACCTGGCTGCATTGGACCTCCCGTAACAAAAATTGAAGGTATATCCAGCCTTGCAGCAGCCATAAGCATTCCTGGAACTACTTTATCGCATGTAGGGATTAGTACGAGTGCATCAAACTGGTGAGCCATGGCCATACTTTCAACGGTATCTGCAATTATCTCACGTGAGGCTAAAGAATAGCGCATTCCCTCATGATTCATTGCAATACCATCACAGATGGCCATTGTGTTAAATTCAAAAGGAACACCACCGGCTTCACTTATTCCTAATTTAACCGATTCGGCTAC
The DNA here is from genome assembly GCA_016222945.1 of Methanobacterium sp. NCBI lineage: Archaea > Methanobacteriati > Methanobacteriota > Methanobacteria > Methanobacteriales > Methanobacteriaceae > Methanobacterium > Methanobacterium sp. The sequence goes on from JACRPY010000002.1 coordinate 171,739, forward strand.
TTCCTTAAGGTGAATATGGCCTGGTACTATGTCTGTAAAACTGTTTGCAATACCTATAAAAGGTTTATCCATTTCTTCGTCTGTTACTCCACATGCTCTAAGCAGAGATCTGTGGGGGGCTCTTTGCAATCCTTTTTTTATAGTATCACTTCTCATAAAACCACCATTATAAAAAATTATTATTTTAAACTATTATTTTTTTAAAATGAGCTATTAGAGGATATTAGCTTTATTTTAACATTTTGATAATATTTGTCTATTTTATGTATTACAAATTGTGTTTTTTAACAAATAATTATAAGTGTAACTATTTTATATCTAAAATACTATATACTTTGTCTGAGGTTTATTAGAATGTGTATTGGTTGTGGAGTTTGTGGCATTGTTCCGGGGTTATGTATGGTCGTGTTTTATTATATGAATAATATAGTTATTTTATTGGACATATGAATTATTATAACATATTTAAATGTAGTTTTGGCAGTTATATTATCTTATAATCATTTTTTAATTACATTAATGTTTTAAAATAACCCTTAAATTATTTATAATTTAAACAATAGATTACTATTTATGTATATTGACTTAATTTTAAAATTCTTAATTTCTTTTGCAATTGGGGCATTAATTGGAATTGAAAGAGAGAGAACACAATCTAAAATTAAGGAATTTGCAGGAATACGGACTTTCATGCTAATTGCAGTATTAGGTACTTTATCTGCATTCATGTCGATATTTTATTCCAATTTTTTGATAATAGCTTTTATAGGTTTAATTATAATTGTTGGTTTGAGCTATATAGTAAGTACAAAAGATAATGGCGATATTGGGATAACTACAGAGGTCGCAGCCATTATAACATTTTGTTTAGGTGCTCTTTGTTATATAGATGATGGAATAAAAATAGCTCCAATCATAGCAATCATAATAACAACGTTACTTGCAATTAAACCTCATTTACATACTTTTGCAAGGAAAATAAGCGAAAAAGAAATGGTTAACACCTTAAAATTTCTTATAGTTGCATTTGTAATTCTTCCCCTACTTCCAGACCAGGCTATGGGTCCACTAGGAGTTTTTAATCCCTATCAAATATGGCTTATGGTAGTCTTTATTTCAGGAATAAGCTTTGCAGGATACATATTAATGAAATTCATCGGTGCTGAAAGAGGATTAAGTGTAACAGGAATTATCGGAGGCCTGGTATCAAGTACTGCAGTCACAACAGCAATGGCAGCCAGAGTTAAAGAGAATAACCTTGTCATGAGGGCAGCAGTGTTTGCAACAGTGATCGCAAGTTCCATGATGTTTTTAAGGGTTCTTTTTGAAGTATCTGTCATAAATCCAAGTTTAATAGGTCTTTTGATATATCCAATGATTAGTATGGGCATATTAGGTATTATATTGGGTTTTATAGCTTGGAAAGCAACAAAAGTATGGAATATTGATACTGATATTAAATTAGAAAATCCTTTTTCACTTAAACCGGCATTAATATTTGGTTTACTTTTTATAGTGATTCTTTTTGCTTCTAAAGCTGCAGACATTTATTTTGGAAGCGCAGGAATTTATATAGCCAGTATAATCTCAGGGGTCGCTGATGTAGATGCAATTACAATAAGCATGGCATTTCTTGCAAGGGATACAATCTCTCCTGAAACTGCTGTAACTGCAATAACATTGGCCAGTATATCCAATACAATTATAAAGTTTTTAATAGCGTTGTTCTTTGGAACAAGGAAATTTGGACAGTTAATTGGAATAATATTTGCAGTAATAATAGCAATAGGATTAATAACCATTATTTTTGTTTAAACACATTGTTATATTTATAAAATCAGTTAAATGGACTCTAAATCATGTTTTAATATTTTAATAATTTATCTAATAAAAACTTAAATACTGCAAGATTTAAAAATTTATGAGTAATTTATTAATCCACAACACTACATAATATAATATTCTAGAATATTTTAAATCAGTTATATAGAATTACATACTTACCTTATAACTATTTTAAATTCACAGGTGATAAAATGCGGATACTTTTGATTCATTCTGATTATCTAAGGTATAAAACCAAATCAAAAACAAAAATAGCAGAAAAAATCGAAGACGAGAAGAAAAGCGGCCAATTTGAAAATGCTTTAGTCGTTTTTACAGCAGTTGAAAAGGAAGATGAACAAAACTCAACTGAAATTGTTGAAAATGCTGTATCGGAAATAATGAACGTTTCTAGGCAAGTAAAACCAGATAATGTGATTATATATCCCTATGCTCATTTAAGCTCATCTTTAAGTTCTCCCGACGCTGCAAAAAAGATATTAAAAGAAATGGAATCTCAATTAGGAGATGAAGGCGTTGAAGTTTCAAGAATTCCATTCGGATGGTATAAATCATTTGAAATTTCATGCAAAGGCCATCCCTTATCAGAATTATCAAGAACAATCACAGCAAAACCAAAAGAAGAAGAAAAAACAGAGGAAGAACCTTCAAAATGGTATATTTTAAATGAAGGAGAACTTTTAGACATTGAAACCTTTAAATTCGAAAGTGGAGACCTCAAGAAGCTCACTGATTATGAGCTTGGTAAATTAGAATCCACTGGAGAAGAACCACCACACGTAAGACTAATGCGTGAAAAAAGTCTTGCGGATTATGAACCTTCTGCGGATATTGGACACCTCAGATGGTATCCTAAAGGAAGATTAATTAGAGATCTTCTCTCTGATTACGTTTACAATCTTGTAACTGAATATGGGGCAATGCCTGTTGAAACTCCAATAATGTATGACCTTGCAGATGATGCAATAAGGACACATGCCGATAAGTTTGGGGAAAGACAGTACAGGATGGGTACTAAAAAAGAACTAATGTTAAGATTTGCTTGCTGTTTTGGAGCTTTTAGATTACTTTCCGATTCTTTTTTAACCTGGAAAAACCTTCCTGTTGGAGTATATGAACTTTCAACATATAGTTTTAGATTAGAAAAAAGAGGAGAAGTAGTGGGACTTAAAAGACTTCGAGGATTTACAATGCCTGATTTCCACTCAGTATGTGCAGATATTCCTCAATCAATGGAAGAATTCGACAGGCAAATTGACATGTGCATGCAGACTGGAGAGGACCTTAATGTAAACTATGAAGCTATTTTCAGGGCAACAGCTGACTTTTATGAAGAAAATAAGGAATGGATATATGAAGCAGCAGAAAAAATGGGAAAACCTGTACTGCTTGAAATTCTACCAAGACGTAAGCATTACTGGATTGCTAAAATGGACTTTGCAGCCATTGACTATTTGGGAAGACCTATAGAAAACCCTACAATCCAAATAGATGTTGAAAGTGCTGAAAGGTTTAATATAACATATATTAACGAAAATGAAAAAGAAGAATATCCAATAATTATTCACTGCAGCCCAACAGGAAGTATAGAACGTGTTATAGGCAGTTTACTTGAAAAAACAGCCATTGAACTTAAAGAAAACCCGAAAAAACCTATAATGTTACCTGTGTGGCTTTCACCAACCCAGGTAAGAGTTATTCCTATTGCAGAAAGACATATAGAAAAATCAATGGAATTAGCCAAGGTATTAAAGGAAAATAACATTAGGGTTGACATGGATGACCGTCATGAAACAGTGGGAAAAAAGATAAGGAACTCTGGAAAAGAATGGGTACCTTATACTATTGTTATTGGGGATAAAGAACTTGAAAGTGATCAATTCACTGTAAATATCCGTGAAACCAATGAGAAAGTGTTAATGGATAAAAATGAGTTGATAGCTAAAGTTCAAGATGAAATTGGAGGAATGCCATTTAGATCATTACCATTACCGGTAATTATATCTAAAAGGGTTAATTTCTAATTTTAATAACTATTTTTCTCTTTTTTTAATTGCTAGGTTACTTTTCATTTAAGATTTTTTTTATTTTAAATTTGACAATTTATAATAAATAAAAACAGAAACTTAAATATTATAAGTTATAACTTAGAATTTAGAAGTAAAATTTTGGAGGACAATTAAATGGGTGAAGTGATTGCAATATTGAATCAAAAAGGCGGATGCGGTAAAACCACATCAGCAGTAAATCTTTCAACAGCTTTAGCTTTAAATAAAAGAAATATTTTACTTGTAGATATTGATCCACAGGGTAATGCTACAACAAGCTTTGGAATTGAAAAAAATGAGCTTGAAAACACTATATACACAACTTTAACTGGAAAAAACTCCATTGAAGATGCTGTAATCCCAACAGGTATTGAGGGATTGAATATCGTTCCAAGTAACATATCATTAAGCGGTGCAGAAATTGAGTTAAGCGGCGAAATAGGATTTCACTCTATATTAAAAGAAAAATTAGAATCAATGAAAGACGCTTACGATTATATATTTATTGATGTGCCCCCATCACTAGGGGTTCTAACAATAAACTCATTAGTTGCAGCAGACAGCGTTATAATACCAATTCAAGCAGAATTTTATGCTCTTGAAGGAATAGCAGATCTTATTGAAGCAATGGAACTTGTAGGCAACCGATTAGACAGCCCATCAACTATTAAAGGAATTCTTCTAACATTGTATGATTCTAGAACAAGATTGGGCAGAGATGTTTACAGTAATGTTGTTGAATACTTTGAAGGGAAAGAAAATATATTTAAAACAACTATACCTCGAAACGTTAAGCTTGCAGAAGCACCAAGCCATGCAATCCCATGTTTAATATATGATGAGGAATGTAAAGGTTCAATTGCATATATGGAGCTTGCAGAGGAATTGATGGATATGGAGGACGAATAATGCCTAAAGAAAATAAAAGCGGAGCACTGGGACGTGGGCTCGATGCTTTAATCAGCAAAAAATATGTTAAAGAATCTGAAAATAAAGATGCATCTAAAGATAATCATCAACTCAACGAAAAAATAGTGGAAGATATTTTGGCAGATGTTAAGAAAAATCCACGTATTTCACTTTGGTCTGCTAAATCTGCTGCTGTTTTGAGGTTTTTAAGAAAAACAGAGCCAGAGTTTAGTATAAGCAGTGAAGCATCTCTTTTAATTGAAGAAGCTGTAAAAGAGAAATATCCTGAAATATGGGTGGTATTTGAGGATAAAGTTTAAAATTGAAATGATTTATAGTTATATTTTCAATTTATTAAATTTTTCATTAAATAAATAATAAATTATATGTTATTCCTTGGTCACTTATAACTAATAACTTAAATCTTATAATTTATAACAAGAACTTTATAATTAAAAACTTAAAACAGACTGATATGACTTATTTAACTTAACAAAAGGTTCAGCACGTTTTACAGCAACACCCAGATTTTTAAGATCTTCTAATTTTCCAATTTTTAATCCTCTTTTCCTTAAAGTTATAATCCTCTCTGCAGAAACCATTCCAATCCCTGGAACCCTAATAAGCTCATCATAAGACGCTTCATTAACTTCAACAGGGAACAAATCCATATTGTTCATAGCAAAAGAGTATTTTGGATCAACCTCTGTTTCAATATTCCCATTTTCATCAAATACCAGTTCATCAAAGGAAAAACCATAATAACTCAATAAAAAATCCGCTTGATAAAGTCTGGAAGTCCTTTTAGGATGTGGAGATTCATAATTTTCAAGAGGAGTATTTTCTAAAGGAGTAAAAGCACTAAAATAACTTCTTTTTATTTTAAACTTATCTAAAAGCCAATTTGTTCTTTTTAGAATATCTTCATCACTTTCATCCGCTGCACCTACAATAAATTGGGTTGTCTGGCCAGACGGGGCCATATTTTTATCATTGGACAAACGACTGATCCATTTCATCCGTTTTAAGATATCTGTTTTGAAATTCTTAGTGGTTGTAAGTTCTTCAAATCCATCAGGAGTTGCAGCTTCAATATTTACACTTACTCTGTCTGCTAAACTCATAGCTCTTTTAATAAGGTCATAAGATGTTCCTGGAAGAATTTTAAGATGTATATAACCATCATATCCATAATCCCTTAAGATTCTGGCAACTTCTACCTGTTTTTCCATTGAAGAATCTATATCTTTAAAAACTCCTGAACTTAAAAATAAGCCTTCAACATACCTTTTATTGTAATAATCCATGAATACTCTTGAAAGTTCTGCTGGTTCATATTCATAACGTTCAAATTTCCGGTTACTGTGATTCATACAATATTTACAATCATTTGAACATTTATTAGTCATCAAAACCTTAAATAAGGGCATACAATGTCCATCTGGCGATGTACTGTTGTAGACTCCAGGTATTTTGCCTGAGGCGTAAGTTTCAAGATTGGGGCTTACATAATTGCATAAATCATATTTTGCAGATTCCCCAAGAATTTTTAGTTTTTCTAAGGCATTCATTACATTATATTTTATCAAAAATAGTATTATAATTTATTCTATATGCCTTCCATAATTAAAAATCATGATAAAATTACAGATAAAAGCTTTAAATTCTAAAATAAGCAAATTCCATATGTAAATTGATCATGAGATAGTTTTTTAATAAAAAATAAAAAGAAAAGATTAAATCTTTTCACCGATATTATCCTGGCATTCCAGACATCATACCAGGTTTAAATTCGTTCCAGTAGCATTGTGCAGCAGTTAGTTCTGTGTATTCATATGTGGCAGGTATTTTTTTTGAGTAAGAAGCACCTGTACCATAATGTTTAGCAATCATTTTTCCATATAGCTTTACTTTTTTCTTACTGACTTTTTTAAGATACATATACATTGTAACTCCTGTGTCTGTCTGTGGAGAATACATGTATCCAATAACTGCAACATATTTTGTTCCTCTTTGATATGTTTTCCATGTAAATGTGATTGTATTGCCACTTGGATCGTTTAAAGTAGTAGTGCCTTGATCTACAACTTTAAGTTTTGCTGCTGATACTGGTTCAACTAATTGAAGGCCAATAACGAACATAAACACTATTCCTGCAATTAATACAATATTCTTTTTCATTTATTTCCTCCTTTATTATTTACTGTTATGAATTACACTAATTTCTATATTATTTGTGTATATAAATGTTATTATTATGATAAATTGAAAATGCTTATATACGAGTTAATATTAAGTTATCATAACTTTCACTAAATATCATAACTTTCTAAACTTCTCTTGATTATAAATTTTCTTCTTGAATTTCTGTTCATTTAATTTTACAAACTTATTTTCAAAATATATAAATAATAAAAGATCTTCATAATAAATGGTGTTAAAAAATGTCAGTTTATATAATACTAGGAGTTATAATAGTTTTTTTAGTCATTTTAGCTGTTTTTACAGTTGCTATTTACAACAGCTTGATTGGTTCACGTAACAGGGTTAAAAATGCATGGTCTCAGATTAATGTTCAACTGAATCGAAGAGCAGACTTGATACCTAACTTGATAGAAACTGTTAAAGGCTATGCTAAACACGAAAAAACTGTATTTGAAGAGGTAACTAAAGCAAGAGCCAGTCTTATGAATGCAAAAACAGTTCAAGAAAATGCGGATGCGAATAATATGCTAACTGATACTTTGAAAAGTCTTTTTGCTGTGGCGGAAAATTACCCTGAATTACAGGCTAACGAAAATTTTTTGGAGCTACAGAGTCAGTTAGAAGAGACTGAGGATAAAATAGCTTATTCCAGACAATTTTACAATGACACGGTTTTAATTTACAACAACAAATGTCAGATGTTTCCAAGTAACATATTGGCAAGACAATTTAGTTTTACAGAATCAGAGTTCTTTGAAATTGAAGAATCAGCAAAAGAAGTCCCTAAAGTTGAATTTTAAGTGGTAAAATGAATATGGATATTTTCTTACCTTACTGCTTATCAGTGGGTTTAATTTTACTAGGGTTTTTTACACCACTTTTTATTTATTTAAAATATGGTAGAGAACCAAAAATTGATTATAATGCTAAATATGAAATGGATTTACCGACTGATGATCCTCCAGCAATAGTAAATGCAGTTCGTGCTGGAGATCTAAGATTTGGTTTTCCTAATTCAGATGGGTTTAGGGCAACGATATTGGATTTAATTGATAGAAAGTATTTATTTTTAAAAAATTGGCATTCTAATAAGGTTTGCTATTCAGATTCCATATTACTGGAAATTAATCCGGATTATGATCCTGATACTCTCTGGGAATTTGAAGTACAGGTCTTAAATTTTCTTAAAGAATATGAAGAGGACGGGATTATATCAATGGATTTGATTTCAGAAAGCCTGAAACATATTGATAATTTAGGGCCCTTCAGGTATAAATATGAAGCTTGGAGAGAAGAAGTCAAAGATACTTTATTGGAAGGAAATAACTTTAAGGAGGCGTTTTATAGTAAAGGGGATAAATATTTAAAAATTTTTGGAGTTTTAGGGATAATAACGGCTTTGAGTTTGATTTCATATGCTGTCAATTTTAAATCATTTTCAGGAACGTTTATTTTATGTGCCCTGATTTTATGGTTGGTATCTGCTGTATCATTTTTATTGCCTAAAAAGATCGCTGGCCAATGGACACCTTATGGAAAAGAATATTATGAAAGATGGCAGAGTTTTAGAAGATATATTGAAGATTTTAGTTTAATGAATGAATATTCTCCAGAATCAATTAAGGTCTGGAATAAATATTTGGTATATGCTACTGCTTTGGGTGCTGCTAAAGAAGTTAGAAAAGCAATGTGGCTATCACTTCCAGAAAACTAATTAGAAAAAAAGCGATGTCTACTCCTATCATGATGAAACAAAAATTTTAGAATCTCTACAAAAACATACTAGACACTTTAAATAAATCAAACTAAAATATTTCATTTTGAAATTAAGCAATATTTTCCAAATCGTTTTTTAAGCTAAATTTTTAAATAACATTCTAACTTACTACATTATATGAGAATAGTCCTAGCAGGAACAGGAAGTGCAGTTGGAAAAACCACAATTTCAACAGGCATAATGAAAGCATTATCAGAGGAGCATCAAATTCAACCATTTAAAGCAGGTCCCGACTATATAGACACATCATATCACACCCTTGCAACAGAAAACAATTCAAGAAACCTTGATTCATTCTTTATGTCTGATGAACAAATAAGAACATCCTTTGAAAGAGGTTTAAAAACATCAAAAGCTGATTTTGGAATAATTGAAGGTGTTAGAGGACTTTATGAAGGAATAAGTCCTATTGAAGATGTGGGAAACACAGCATCCATTGCTAAAGCCATTGATGCACCAGTTATACTTATTATAAATGCCCGAAGTTTAGTTAAAAGTGCGGCAGCAATTGTAATTGGGTTTAAAACCCTTGATCCAACTATAAAAATTGAAGGTGTGATTTTAAATCAAGTAAAAAATAAAAAACACTACCTTAAGACCAAAGAAGCTGTTGAAACCCTTGCAAAAACGGATGTAATAGGTGGAATACAGCGGGATGACGCAATAAAGGTTGAACAACGTCATTTAGGGTTAGTACCTGCTGTTGAGCGTGAAAATTTACTTAATTATATAGAAAAATGGGGAGAAGTTGTTAGGGAGAATATAGATTTAGATGCATTCATGGAGATAATGAAGAATGCTGGAAAACTTCCTGAAGGAAGAGAAGACACATGGCATCAGGAAAACCATAAAAAAGTTAAAATAGGCGTAGCTATGGATGAAGTGTTCAATTTTTATTATACTGAAAATTTAGAAGCACTAAAAGCTAATAATGCTGAAATAATTCCATTTAGCCCCCTTCACGATGAAGAAGTTCCTGATGTTGATGGTATTTACTTTGGCGGCGGATACCCTGAAATATTTGCAAAAGAGCTTGAATCTAATGAATCAATGCGAAAATCAGTTCTTAAATTTCATAAGGATGAAAACCCAGTTTATGGGGAGTGCGGAGGACTTATGTACCTTACAAATGCTATAAATGGCAAAAAGATGTGTGGAATTTTTAATTACGAGTCAACAATGACTAAAAAAGTCCAGGGATTAAGTTATGTAATTGCAGAAGCTCAAAAAGACAATGTGATAACCCAGAAAGGTGATATTTTTAGAGGGCATGAGTTCCACTATTCAAAAGTATTGTTAAATGGGCAAAAACCAGAATTTGCATTTAATATACTCAGGGGAAAAGGAATTGAAGGTGCACAGGATGGTTTAATGAAAAATAACACTCTTGCAAGTTATATGCACACACACACTGCAGCATGCCCACAATTTGCATCAAATTTCACTTTAAATGCAGGAAAATAAAATGGTCATGATATTGGGGATTTAATAATGAAATTAGCGGTTATAGCTGAAATTGCCCCTGCAAAGGCATTTGTACCCATACTTGAAAAAATTGATGCCGAGATAATTGGATTAACTCATGGAACGGGTGCAGACACGTTACTTACGAAATATTGCACTGAAATGCATCATATAGGTGAAAGCAGAGGTAAAGGGGCAGAAAAAAGGTCAAAGGCCAAAATCGCCAGCCTTGTTTTTGAGGATGTTATAAGCACGATAAGAGCTTTAAAAGGCAAAAAAATAGACCTTCTTTTAACCTGTGGAAATGCAGGAGATGTTAGAAAGGGAATTATTGCCTCAAAATTTCTTAGAATTCCGGATTTACATATAGAACAGGATTTCTACAATCCTATAGAGATGATAGCATTTTCAAATCTGCTAACTGTGCCCTCCGATCATTATAAAAATTTTTTAGCTCAAAATTATGGAATATTTAACTCTAAAGTCATTGGAGGATATCCAATGGCCTCTTATGTAAATCAAATGCAATTAAAAGACCCTGAAACCGTTAAATCTGAGCACAATATTGAAGATTTCATATTACTTGTTTTTGGAGGGGATGTACAGGGAAAAGGCATTCCCCAGATAATAAAAAATGTTGAAAAACTGGATAGAACTGTTTTAATTGTACCATTCCGCTTTGATGCAACTTACATAAGAAGCTTGATCAAATCTCCAAAATTAAAGGTTTTAGATGGATTTGTGGAATTATTAAGCATTATGAATGCATCATCGAGCATGATATATGGTGCAGGGATGGGTTTAACTATAGAAGCGGGTGTTCTTGGTGTTCCATCTATTAAATTAGCTGGATTTCACAGGCAACATGCAAGTGTGGACCTTGCAAGCCAAATTGGCATTCAAGTAGCTGAAATAGATGAAATACATAAATATATCCATGAATTAAAGGATCCAAATGGAAAATGGCTGGTTAATGACGGTAAAAAAGCTGTTTTGAATGTGATAGATCTTATAAATAATTTTGAAGCTTTAAAAGGTGAAAAAGGCGGTATAAAAAGCTTTAGAAAAATTTGGAATGCCCGATCTAAATTTAGATAATTGATATATGTAGTGCTCCAATTACGTGCTTAATATGTTTTAACAGCATTTATTTTAAGTTAATCAGATAAATAAAAACTGATCTTTGATTCACATCATTACAACAGTTTTTACGAGTAAAAAAGATTTTTTACTGCATTAAGCATTATATAAATAAATAAAATCCCTAAAAATAATTGCCAGTGATACTGGATCTTTGAATTTTCATTAATTTTAGTCAGATACCATATCATTGAAGTAAAAATCAATATCATTGCCAGTAATAATAGACCCGCGACTATTGGTCCTCCAATATTCCCATTTATAGTTCCGTATGTCGCAGTAACGATTAGATCTAAAACAGAAGAAATAAGGAGCAAAAACAGACCAATATAACCCAACATGGGAATTGCACTGTCTGATAAATCATTTAAAGACACTGAAACTGTTTGGTTTTCCTTAAATTGGTTTAACATTTCAAATAGCTTTTTAGTATTGGATTTACCGTCCACACTAATTAGAAAATCTCCATCCATCATATCTTCATCACAGATAACTCTTATCCAATTCCATTTTCTTTTATTGGATGGATTTTTGTAACTATACTGCTCAATGGACTTAATATTCGAGGGTTTCAAGATAAAGGATAGTTTTATAAGATTGTATTGGCTACCCATGACATATTTCTTAAAAGAATTCTTTTCAACTTCAATTGAGCGGTATAATAATTCATTTCCTTTGAAAATGACTTCCCCACTGGAAAAGTAAGTTAATGGTAGTTTATTTGTTTTTGGAAAATCTTCAGGCGCAGGATAATTGTAAAAAAACTTATTTTTAAAAGTACCACTCTTTATAATTTCATTATAGAGCTCTAAATGATCAATGGTACTTATCCATATTGTTGGTTTTAAATCCATTTTATGAACCTTTCCTTTATGCGTAAATTCATCTTGAGAATAATTGAATTATCTTTAGATTTCATTTCTTTTCTATTTAATATAAATATTTTATTATATCTTTTTATTAATAGTATTGGCCAATATATGGTTTAAAAAGCTTTAAATGAGTTACCACTTCTTTTTAAGTTTATAAATGCCTTTCAAATTGTTATTTATTCATCTCTCTTTTTGCAGCGTGATTAATAACCCATATAAAAACATTGTCCCTCAAGATTAAATCAAAAAATACTTATTATATTAAAAAAATAGCTACAGCCGGTGATATAATGGTTGTAAAAATAGGAATTATTAAATGTGGTAACATAGGTACCTCTCCAGTAATTGACTTATTACTCGATGAGAGGGCAGACAGACCGAACATAGACACTTGTGTAATCGGCTCTGGAGCTAAGATGAACCCAGAAGAAATTGAAAAAGCTGTACCATTAATGTTAGAAATGGACAGAGATTTTGTTATATTTATAAGCCCAAACCCTGGTGCACCAGGCCCTGCTAAAGCAAGAGAATTATTAGCTGCTGCGGATGTCCCTGCAATCATTATTGGTGATGCTCCAGGACTAAGATCCAAAGACGAGATGGATGAACAAGGCTTAGGTTACATAATCGTTAAAGCAGACCCAATGATCGGTGCAAGAAGAGAATTCCTGGACCCAACTGAAATGGCATCATTTAACGCTGATGTAATTAAAGTATTAGCATTAACTGGAGCATACAGAGTAGTTCAAAACACCATCGACGCAGCTGTAGATGCTGTTGAGGCTGGAAACGCTTTAGAATTACCAAAAGTTGTAATCTCCCGAGACAAGGCGGTAGAAGCTGCAGGATTTGCAAGCCCATACGCAAAAGCAAAGGCAATGGCTGCATACGAAATGGCAACCAAAGTAGCTGACATAGACGTTGAAGGATGTTTCATGGTTAGAGATGCTGAAAAATACATACCAATTGTTGCATCAGCTCACGAAATGCTCGGTGCTGCTGCTAAATTAGCTACAGAAGCAAGAGAAATCGAAAAAGCTAATGATACTGTTGTAAGAACACCTCACGGTGGAGACGGTAAAATAGTTTCAAAAGTCGACTTAATGGCTAAACCACAATAAATTATTAAATAGCGGTCTTCGGACTGCTTACCATATATTTTTTTTTAAATTAGGATTATTTTGCTCATTATTGTACTTAATATCTATAAACTCTGTATTTAAACAGATTTTAGGTAATAAGTTATTTTAATTTTGCGTATAAGTTATGCAATATATTTATTATTTATAGTTTAGTAGTTTAATAACATTCATTAAAAAAGAGGATTTTAATTTGTTTAATAATGATGTATTAATTGCAGCAGCCTTTTTTATCAATTAAGTATATAAGGTTGAAGTTAATAACTTAACCAATAAACATGATTTGGATTTTTATTTAATTTAAAAAAATGGACATTCATTAATTGAACCAAAATTGATTTTATCGTGATTATAATGGCTAGAAATACTGAACAGAAAATTATAGAATCCGCTTTAGTAGTATTTGCTAAAAAAGGATATACTGGTGCTACAACCAGATTTATTGCTGAAAAAGCAGGATTTAGTGAACTTACTTTATTTAGAAAATTTAAAACAAAAGAAAATCTTTATAACAAGGTTTTAACTCAAAATATGGAAAAACTCAAAGATGAATTAGAAATAATTTTTGTTAACATGGAGAACAAATTTAAAGATCCTAAAGATTTTACAAGGGCTTTAATTACAGATATTGCTAAAATAATTGAAGATAACTTTCAGATCATTTATTTAATGAATAGTGATATAAACGAAGAATATGAGTCCTTTAAATTTGAATTCATCACTTTAATAAGTGAATTTATGAAAAAAAATCTTAAAAACGATGAAATTAATTATCAAACATTTGCAATTACTATTTTTTCATTTGTATACATGAGAAGCCTTTCAAAATATAAAGGAAGTGATTTTGTGGACTTTGACGATGTTCTGGAAAGTTTTATAAAAAATTCTACTCTATGTATTTGATTAAAGTTTGATTTTTTATATTTCTTTTTAAATAATTTTTTTTTAAATTCAGCTTTTAGATTTTCTTTTTTTTATTTTAATAAAATGTTGTCATTTCTTCCCATTTATTTTATAAAACTTTATATATACGTTAGTACCTACATAGGACTGGTTAAACATGTAATTACTTAATAAAGATGTGAAAAGGGGAATTAAATGAAAAAAAATCTGTTTTTAGTAAGTGTGCTGTTATCCATGGTTTTTTTGGGTCTGCAGATGGCCGAACCAGTTGCAGCAGCACACCCGAAATTGATAGACACATTTAAAGTATACCATCCTGGCGGGCAAGGCGGTGACATGACAAAATATAATGTTTACAAATACAGTACTCGCCACGTATACGTAAAATCATATGAATACGTATATAATGCAGCTACAGGGAGATATACACGTGTTAGCAGTAGTTGGGAAGATATATACAAATTTAAAAACTCTAATTTGCTTAAAATGACCAGTCCAAATATTGAAGATAATGGTGTAACTAGATATTGGTTTAATACACATTGGAACGATGTAGGATTCTATAAATATGTATATAAACCAAATGTGCAAAACAGAGTTAATCCTATGCATTGGCAAGGCTATGTGAGCACTACTTCTACTTAAAATTAATTATTTAGTTAAAAGAAGCGGAATAAAGATACTAATTAGTTATATAGTGGCTTTAAAGCTTCTTTTCAAATTTTTTTAATTAACGGAGAAATAAAAAATGAATACAAAGAACATAATAATGATTATAGGACTTATTCTTCTTTTAACTTTTTCTTTTGGATGTACTTCACAGTCAAACAATCAAACAAGCAGCAGTGGCGTTAAAGAGCAAGTAGTGGGAGTAATTACGTTCACTGCTGACTCTAATGTTTCACCGAATGGCCTTGTAGCATCTAACGGTGTAAAAGTCATTTCAACAAATGGAGAAACTTTGTCACGTGAAGTTAAAGCATTTTCATTACCAGATAACACCCAAAAAGTGATTATAGAGTATTATAATGTTAGTGCGCTTCCTAATCTTAACGGAACTATATATATTTCAACAAATGAGAAAGCACTACCTGCAGATCAAAATGTAACAACTGATCAACCTCTTTTAGGCAATATGATAGATGAAAGTCCCCAAGTTTTCAGGGATTTTGTTCTATTCAATGGAACATTGCCAGATGGTAAATTTGAACTAAATGCTATTGGAGCTAAAAGTGTATATTTAGAGTCACGCTGTGCTAAAGGAACTTTTAAAGTCATAGCTGTTTTAAAATAGTTAAAATTCAGCTTATAAATTAAAAGGAGTGAAAAAATGTGAAAAAACAAATCGTAATGCTAGCGTTTGCATTTATCACCGCTTTAGTGTTATGTGGTGCCGTTTCAGCTGTTGATATAAATGTATTGCCTGGACAAACTATAAATGATGCAGTAGATGCTGCTACTGACGGAGATAACATTTTTGTATATGATCAGGCAGGCTCTCCATACACTTACACCGAAAATGTTGTGGTGAATAAACCAAACTTGAATATCGCTGCTAAAGGTAGTGTAACGGTCACACCATCCGATAACACAAAACCAGTGTTTGAAATAGCTTCATCAGGTGCAGGATCATCTATAACTGGATTTACTTTAACTGGAATTACAAGTAATGAATATGATTCCTATGGGAGGCCTAATAGTCATGTTTTCATAGATTCAGATAATTGTAAGGTTAAGGGTAACACTGTTATTGGGGCTTTAGTACCAAATGATGGAGTAATAGTCACCACAGGCGGAATAGATGTTTGGATGGGGAGAACGGGAAATCAAATCACTGGAAACACCCTAAAAGATGCATCGATCGGAATTTGTGGGGCGACCTATAATGAAGTGTCTGGAAATACATTAACCAGCGCTGCAGCGAATCCAGGTATTGCTGTTGGGCCTTTAGATACAAATTATAACACTGTAAAAGACAACACTATCTCTGGTTATAGCACAGGAATAAGAGTGTGGGATTCAACAGGTAACCAAATAATTGGAAACAAAATCCATGGAGAGGGTACTGGAATCAGTTTAATGGGTAATGTGCATTCATTAATGGCAGATAATATCATATCTGACTGCAGTAGGTATGGAATCTTAAGTAATGATGAACATATGTCTTATAGGGGCAACACCATCACTAATTGTAATATTGGCGTATATCTAGATAAAACTGAAGCTATCTTTGTCACTGGAAACACCCTACTAAATAATGCTTTATATGGAATATATCTAAGGGGAGCATCTTTTAGTGAAATAGCCAATAATAAAATAAGTGGTAGCCAAATTGGGATTCTTGTAGATGAATATGTTGATAGTTTTGGAAATATGTTTCCATCATCGGATAACCACATCACCGACTGTAACATATTTAATAATGGGGACGGAATAGTTTTCTCATCTTTATTTACCAATCCTTCTGGAAATGCGGTTAATAGCAACAGAATTGCTTATAATACAGCTTGGGCGTTGGTTAATTATTCTGATGAGACTGTTGACGCAACTTATAACTGGTGGGGTTCAAATAGCAATCCTTCAAGCAAGATATATGGTACGGGGCCTGTTAAGTATGATCCATGGCTGATTTTAAAAGCATCTGCTCCAAATGGAATATATTCAGGTGGTTTTGCTTTAATAACTGCTTCTCTTAACCATGCTTCTGATGGATCAATCCCTCAGATTACAGCTCCAACTGGAATAAAAGCTTTATTCAGCACTGATAATGGTATTATTGGTTCTCCAAGGACTACAATTAATGGTGTGGCTACATCTGTGCTTTTATTTACAAATCCGTGGGATACAAATGTTCAAGTCAAAATCGACGATGAAACAGTGAATTTAAAATTAGCTAATATCCCTCTTCTTTTAGATTTAGTCAAGGTTAAAAACTTCAAAAAATGGAAGGTGCACTATCTTTACTTTGTAAAAATCATTGCTCCTGATGGACAAATAACTACAAAAATCTTCCGAGGCGATTTAAGAGGTTATAAATCCCGAATTTTAAATCTGGGTAAACTTCCACGTGGTTCTATAATACAGATATCTTCTTTTATTACAAATAAAAACCGTTTTAAAAGAACTATTAGCCTGGTTAATTCAATTATTAAGCCTAAATGGAAGTGGAATTTCCAGTGGATTTACGAGAGGAATGTTGGAGCATCACCTGGAAGATTCTGGAGAAATCTGGTGATTAGATCCACACAAATCAGTATTTAAAAAAAATAACCTTCTTTTTTCATT
This sequence comes from Methanobacterium sp., assembly GCA_016222945.1. NCBI lineage: Archaea > Methanobacteriati > Methanobacteriota > Methanobacteria > Methanobacteriales > Methanobacteriaceae > Methanobacterium > Methanobacterium sp. Next base: position 189,326 of record JACRPY010000002.1, read on the forward strand.
TTTTGTTATTAGGTAAATTAGATTTATTCTAATTATGAAACTACTAATAAATTTTTATTAGCCATGAGAAAATATGATTCATAAATTATTCTGTTATGATATTGTATCTTAATTAGTATTCATTTATATACTAGTTATTATCTATTTTAGAGTATGATTTCATATGAAATAATGAATATGATATGAAGAATTCACAAATGGATTAAAAACACGTTATAATACTGATATTATCTTATTATGTATTTTAGGGGATTAGAATAAAGAAAGCATTTAAACATCTATTTGATAGCAAGATAAAATTTAAGGATAATTTTAGAGGATTAAATAATGACAAGGTGAGTTAATGAGAACAAATAAAGGATTGATAGTAGGAATAGCAGTAATAATAATCATTATTGTAGCGGCAGGAACATATGCATTTATGCAGCTGTCTGGAACTCCAGCATTAATTACAACAAATAATTCGGTAAATTATAGCTCTGATAATCAAAGTAGTTCTAACAGCACAGATCATGATCAAGGTAGTTCTAATAATGATCAAGGTAGTTCTACTAGTTCAAATAGTTCAAAAGCAGCTAAATCAGGATATACAAATCCATCAAGTCATACTCCTTCAAATGTTGTTGAAAATATAAAATGTCCGATGTGTGGAGGTAAAGGCACAATAACACGTGATAAAATAACAGGTTATACAGATTATTTTGATCCACAGCATAATAAATCATGGAAAATTCCAATTATTCAAAAGGTAACTGAAACATGCTCTACATGTCATGGGTCTGGATATGTCCAAATTGAAATTAAACGATAAATAATGGTTATTTTTTTATTTTTATGCAATGATTTTGAATCCTTAAACTTAATAATAATATTTTAAGTTATAATTGAGTTTATTATTACCATCAGTTAATGCTGCAGTTTTTATTAATTCTTATTTCTAATAAATATAAATAGAATTAAATATTTGATCTTTAAATAAGTCATAGATATGGTGAATTTATGATAGAAAAACTAATCGAAAGATTTTTTGAAGCTGCAAGCATGCAGCGATGGAATGACCATATAAGGCCAGTTGAATTAACAGAACTGGACAAACAAGCCCATAAAATGACTATAGCATATGTACTCGCCAAAATTGAAGAGGATAAAAAAGTTGAAGGACATATAAAATGGATAAATCTTATAGAGGGCTTTATTTTTGATTTTCTTTACAGATTAGTTTTAACCGATATTAAACCACCAGTATTCCACCGTATGATGGCAGAAAGAAGAGAAGAATTAAATGAGCATGTTTTAAAAGAGCTTAACGATGATTTAGATGCTTTTGGAAATAAAGAATTCCGCCTGAAATTCGAAGAACATATTTCAAGCAACGAGAATACTTTGGAACGCAGAATTCTTCGGGCTGCACATTATTTGGCTACAAACTGGGAATTTAAAATTATATATAATTCCGCACCATTTGTCTATGGCATTGAAAAGACAAAGGAAAGTATAGAAAACCAGATAGAGGATCATTATGACCTTATTGGTGTTCAAAAAATATTGCTTGGAAAGAAATCATTTGGATTTATAGATCTCTGCGGTCAGCTTAGATTTCAAAAAAGATGGGCTCATTCGCCGCGAATTCCAGAAACATCAGTTTTAGGGCACATGCTGATAGTGGCCATTATGGCTTATTTAAGCACCATTGAAATGGAAACGGTTCCATGTAATAAAAGAATTTATAATAACTTCTTTGCGGGTTTATTCCATGATTTACCTGAAGTTTTAACTAAAGACATCATTTCTCCAATTAAAAGGGCGGCAGACCTTGAAGAACTGATTAAAGATTATGAAAATGAACGTATGAAAGAAGAAATACTGCCCATACTTCCTAAACCCTGGCATGATGAAATGAAATATTTCCTTGAGGATGAATTTGAAAATAAAATTAGAAAGAAGGGTAAACCTCAAAAAGGGGTTCTATTTAAGGATTTAAGCAAGAAATATAATAAAAATGAATTTTCACCACTTGACGGGGAACTTATTAAAGCATGTGATAAATTAGCGGCATTCGTTGAAGCAAATCTATCTATTGAATATGGTATTAAATCTAAATTCCTCCTAGATGGTAGAGAAAATATATATGAATTATACAATGGTAAGAAAGTTTCTGGAACTGATTTTGGAAGGATTTTTAATTATTTCTATAAAAAACAGTGGTAATTTCAGCGTATTCTCCTTAAAACCATCTAAACAATTGATATATTCTTTTTTATAAATATGGTTTAATATTTAGTTAATGTAATAAATACTTCCTATTTAATTCAAAAAAAACAAAACAGCATCAAATAAGTAGTAATGACTGAGAAAGATTTTTATAATGTGAAAGTAACAAATATGTACCATGACAGATGAAAGCGGACAAAAAATTATGGACGCTGCCTTAATAGTATTCGCTGAATACGGGTATAAAGGAGCAACCATTAAAGAAATTGCAGAAAAAGCAGGTTACAGTGAGTTAACCCTGTTTAGAAAATTTAAAACCAAAAAAACCTTTTTGAAATGGTTTATATTCAGAGTTTTAACAATTTGATGAGGGATACAGAAGTAGTATTCAATGTTAAAGCTGAGGATCCTGAGGATTTTTTAAGACAAGTTATCGTGTTTATGGAAAGGATCACAGATGAAAATTATGAAGTAATCCAGTTAGGCACATATAATAGAACTGATGAAGCTGAACCTGCAATGACCGAGTTTATGGATAATTTTGCAGAATTTCTCAAAAAGAATATTCCAAATAAGGAGGTAGATCATATGGCGTTGGGTCTAAGTATCCAGGCATTTGTTTTTATGTATAATATTAATAAACGCCATTTACATCAACTTGGAGTTGATTTGGGAGATGCTTTAGAAGGATTCATACATAATGCTGTTAGAAGCGTTCGAGAATAGGTTTTATTTTTAAATTAATCTTTATTTTTTATTATTTAGAAATATACGCACTCTTATGTTAGTATCGGTTTGAATTTTTGGCTTATTTTTTCTTTTTTTGAAATATTTTATAATATTGCCTTAAAATCACTGTTTTTTTTTGAATAACCGAAAATGATATTATGTATGACCTATTATCATAATTTAGGTAAGAAAACCACGATTAGGATGTATATTCATAATTCATGGATACTGATGATCTCAATTGGAACTTAAACATTAAATTAGGCATGAATTGTCACTGTATTTTTTATTACAAATACTCTCAAAACTTGAATATACAGATTTAAGGTATTATAGAGAGGTATGATTTATTTCAACTAAATCAGCATTGGAAAAACCAGAAATAAAGGAAAATTTAATTGAAATACACTTTAAATTAAATTTAAATTTATATGGGAGGAATTAAGCTGAATCAACATGATTTTCAAGAATTATATGATGATTACACTCAGATGATGTTATTTACAAGTTCTAATAAACTCAAGCTTGAAAATATCCAAGAAGAGGTTGTTGAAATACAAAAAAGCTACATTGAAATTTTAGAAACCTCAAAAAATCAGGAAGAATTATTAAATTCACTTAAGGGACTTAAATCACGATTACCATTAATTAAAGAGGAAATTAAAACTGTTTTATATAAATTTGACAGAATCAGTGATATGATGCATCTTATAGATGTAATGATAGCTGATTATTATGAATTGGATATTGAAATAGATTTATATGAGTTGAATGGGATGGAAAAGGATTTATTTGCCATAAATGATGAATATGGGAAATTTAATGGGTTAAAAACTGAAATTGATGCATTAAATAAAGAAATGGCTGATAAAATAAATGAATTTTAGCCAAATTCTTATATTGCTTACATTTATTATAAAACGCCTTTGGTACTGGGAATTATATCATGCTCTATCTTTGAGGCATCATTTAAAGCTCGGGCAAATGCTTTAAATAGGGCTTCTATTTTGTGGTGGTCATTTTCTCCTTCTACTTTAGCATTTATATTAATTCTAGCGTAGTTTGCAAATGATTCAAAGAAGTGTTCCACATTTTCAGTGCTTAAATCGCCAACTTTGGCCTTTTTAAACTTGAAATTTAATACACTGTAACTTCTACCGCTTATATCTACTGCAACTGTTGCTAAAGCATCATCCATAGGGATTATGGCATGTGACATCCTTTTTATTCCTTTTTTATCGCCTATTGCACTTTTAAATGTTTCTCCAAGAAGTATTCCCACATCTTCTACTGTGTGGTGGTCATCAACACTTAAATCTCCATTTGCTTTAACTTGAAGGTCAAAGAACCCGTGTCGTGCAAATGAATTTAGCATATGGTTAAAAAAGTCAATTCCAGTATCTATATGGGATTTTCCTTTACCATCAATATCCAGGGATATTTCAATATTGGTTTCAGATGTCTTTCTTTTCATTTTCTTGCTTCTTTTCATCATTATCCTCTCTTATTACATGAATAGCTCCTTCAGGACATTTTGAAGCACATATTGTGCATACATGACAAAATTGTAAGTTTGTGGCCATTGCTTCTTTTTCTACATTCCATATTTTAGCTCCTTTGGGGCATGCTTCTTTACATATCCCGCAGCCAGTGCATTTTTCTTTGTCTACTTCTATTCTCATTTCTACAAATCCTATTTTATATTATTTATTCTGGATTAATTATATTTTAATTATATCTGCTGAAACAGCCTTAAATCCGATAAATATATTTTCACCTAAGCTTAAATCAAGTTTTTTTCTTGATAATTCGGTTATATCTACCCTAATGGGAATATTATCTATATCAACGTTAAGGCGTACCATATCATTTTTAAATCTCATTTCAGTTATATTACCTTCAAGCATGTTCCTAACACTGGATTCTTGAGGGGTTAATGTTACAAATATATCTATGGGACTTATTAAAATTAGGACAGTATCTCCTACTTTAAAGCCTTTTAAAGCTGAGAGGATTATTTCTTCTTTATTTAAAGTAACATACATTACTTTTTCTTCTTGGTCGATACTGGAGATTGTTCCTTCTATTTCGTTTACTTCAACGTGTTTTTTGAGGATTCTATTCATTTTCATGAATTTGTGTAAAAGTTCCTCTCCAGAGAGAGTGAGCTTACTGCTTCCCCCTCCGCCTTTTCCACCTCTTTTAGTTACCACGATTGGCGAACCTAACTCATTTTCCATGATTTCAATATTTTTAAGCGCAGTCCGGTAAGGAATTCCAGTTTCATTTGAGGCTTTCACTATAGAACCACATTGGTCTATACATTGAAGGAGTCTGGATTTTTTATTATTTAAAGAAACTAATTTATCTCCAATTTCAATTTCCATATCTAGTTTATATTTTGGCTTTTTTTCTAAGTCTGCCATGTTGATCATCTTCAAGATTCATTTGAAGTTTATTACTATTTATTTATTTTGCAAACCTTTCTATAAATTTAACTACTTTTTCCAGTACTTTAGATAACGGACCTAATTTTACCATGTACTTCCTCATTATGCGTACATCATCCTTTTTAAATCCTCCAAAGAGTGTTAAGGCAATTATATACGCAACGGGGGATATAATTATGGCTGTAATTAAGCCATAAACATCTTTGGGTATTATAAAAATAATTAATCCCATTACAACAGAAGCTATACCAATTCTCGCAAAATCTAGATAAGGTGGCTTAATTTCAGTTATATGGAAGGTTCTCCACACAATCGCAATCATTATAATGAAGGCAGCGATAGTTGTAGCTACTGCAGCACCTATAAGTCCATAATATTGAACCATAAAATAATTCAATGTAATGTTTATTACAGTTCCTATAAGGAGAATAACCATGGGAATTCTTGGATGTCCAATTCCCTGAGAAATACTGGATGAAACCATAAACAAAGTATAAAATGTCATACCTATAACAAGAATGCTCAGGGCACCTGCACCATAGATGTAATTTGACCCAAATATCAGGCTTAAAATAGGTTGAGCAAATATGGAAACGCCAACACAAATTGGTAGAACAGTTAAAATAACATAACGATATGATTGAGTAACGTAGGTCTCAAGGAGCTTTTTGTCCTTTAAACTGGCTGCTTCAGATGCTGCGGGGAGTATTGCAGCAGCTACAGAAAGTGAAATGATTAAAGGTAATCTTGCTATGGGATCTGCTACTCCATAGTACCCTGCATCTTTAGCAGTCATATATCTACCTATCATAAATGTACTAACATCATATATGGCTAGTTCTGAGAGTCCTGTTATTGCAACAGGTATTGAAAACGTTAAAATTATTCTTGCAAGGCCTAATTCTTCTTTTAAGCTTAATTTATTTTCAGGAGCAGGTTCTGGGAAATATTTCCATAGATATTTCCTAAATATTATAACTGCAGTTATTGCAGATGCTAAAAATCCTAATCCAGTACCAAGAACTGCGCCTGCAGCATAAAAACCTAATGATACAAGTACCACGGCGAATATGATGGTGAAAATTTGTTCAGCGGCTCTTGTGACTACTATAAATTCCATTCGGTATAATCCCTGGAAAGATCCCCTAAAAGCACCTACTATGACACTAAATGGAGTTATAAGTGCAACAGCTTGAAGAGGATATGCAACAGCAGGTTTATGGAACCAGTTAAGAGCTATCCAGTCTGCAGAAAAGAAGATTACAAGAGCAAAGAAGATACCTAAAATGGACATGATTTTTAAGGATGTAAAAATCACCTGCCGTGCCATTTCATCTTCGCCTACTGCTTTATGCTGTGCCACGAATTTTGCGACTGCAGGGGGGATTCCAGCGGCTGATAAAATCTGAAAAATTCCCTGAAAGGGTAATGTCAGTACTACAAGACCGTAACCATCAGGGCCGAGTAATCTACTCATTAAAAACCTGTAAATTAAGCCACCTATTCTGAAGAATATGTAGCTTATCATTATGAGGAAACTTCCCTTTAATATCTTTGAACTTGCCATTAACTCACCAAAATTAAGCATCGACGGATGTACTACTTTAATTTATTTTATTTCCTTTAATCTATATTAATTGTAGTTATAAGTGTTTAAAAAACGTTTTTTAAATTTAAGATAAAATTTTATACTTCAATCTATATGGAATGGATACTATTTAAAAGCTTTATTTAATAATTTTTAAATTTTAAGGAAATTAATATATGAATTTATTTTTAAATACGCGTCTTTTAATTATTTTCATATATGAGGATTATAAATGGCGGAATTTGAATAAAAAGGTATTTATAGCAGCAAATAAAATGGAAAATTTTAAATAGGCATTTAATGTTAATATCTCTATTTAGTACTTACTTAAGGGGATTTTAAAAGAGGTGATCAAAATTGAATAATAAAGCAATTATTGGAATAATGGCAATGCTGATTTTAGTGGTTTTAGCATCAGGTTGTACATCTACATCTGCTAATCAGTTTACAACTAAGGATTCTGCAGGGAAAGAAATGTCATTTACTATTCCTGCAGGATGGACATTTGAGGAAAGAGCACCAGGCATGGTGGTAAGTGGTGAAACAAACAAAACCAACCACACAGCAGTAACTATCTCTAAATTGCCTACTAATGGGGCCTCACTGGAAGTTTTAAAAAATAATGCTACCTATGTTAAGACAGGAAAAATAGTATCTGAAGTTAACCGTACTGTAGACGGGGTTCAAGCCTATGAAATTACCACAGATCAAATGGCAGGGGCATTAATAGGGAAAATAGGTGAAGCAAAGGACATAATATTTATAAAAAATGGAAATGTGTATAAAATCTCATTCTTTACTGGAGGAACGCTTCAACAGATCCAGCAAGACATAGATACTATTGTAAACAGTTTTAAATCAACATAAAAGGGTTAATATAGTTCTAATCTTTTTATATCCCTTATTTTTTTATTTATCTAAATGCTCTGCAAACTTTTTTACTGTTTTCTGGAGAGTTTTAAACCCATCTTCGTCATCTTTTACGCCATCAAGTGTGTCCTTTGACCAGAATGTGGCTCCTAAATTTGCTCCCCATGCCCCGCCGCTTACGGGTATTGCTCCAGTAAGCACGTAGTATGTGATTATTTGTTGTATTGCAAGTTCTTGGCCTCCGGATCTATCTCCACCTACTGCAATGGCCATTCCAACTTTATTTCTTAAAAAATCAATATCTACAGCACCCATTGCTCGTGTTCTATCCATAACGGCCTTTAATTGTGCGCTGATTCCTCCATTATAACAGGGGGATGCCATTATTAGTCCTTTACAGTCTTTAAGAAGGCTGTAGACTTCATACATATCGTCTTTTTTAATACACTCTTTTTCTCTTAAACAGTAGTTGCAGTGCATACACCCGGCGATATCTTTTCCTCTAATACTAAAAAAGCTTGTTTCATGGCCTTTTTCTTCCAGCATATTTAAAGCTTCATTTAAAACATAATATGTTGCTTGTTTTCTTGGACTTCCGCATATTCCTACAATCATAATAACCCTCGGATCATATTATGATTCTTAAATAGATAAAAGTTGTTAATGGAAATATTTTAGAAAAAATAGAAATAAAAAAGAGTTTATTGATGAAATAAATGAATTAAATATTATTTTTCAATAACATTACTAACTTCAAAATCTTCAGAAACCCACAACCCTACGATATTTAAATCTGGAAATAAGGATTTAATTCGATTTACAGCAGCGTAAATATGTTTTTCATGGGTTAAATCATTAACTGGATTTCCAACACAATCATAATGTCCAACAATGAATACATTTTCAGAATCATGAATATCAACTGTAATCTGTACTTTTTTAATGATATTTTGGATATTAGAACTTTTATCAGCTAAAAATCCGTTCATTCCAGGTTCTGTTATCATATCCACGTATTTAATGTTGTAATTTTCCATTATCCATTTTATCACGGGTAGCTGTACTCTCCCGTCCATGCAGTTTAGGCAGGTAGCGAAGGTCATATTTATTCTCCTATGTCTCGTTATTGGTTAAAAAAGAATTATATGTAGAAAATATTCAATTAAATAAACACTGCAAAATCTTTGATTTTGAGCGTTAAATAAAAAATAGAATAAGCATAGAATGTTCCATACTTATTAAATGTAATTAAACAAATTATTATTAGATTGACTCGTCTTCATCCATTGCAAGTCTCATTGTGTCTGGGTCTTGAGGCATGTGTTCTAAGAAGTCTTCAGCTGAACGTCTTACATCTCTTGAGCCTATGATGTACCTTCCAACAACAATGATGTCGGCACCGCTTGTAAGTGCTTTATTCACCTTATCTGGGGTTACTCCGCCTGCAACAGCAACAAGTCCGTTTTTATTCAGGAGTTCTTTGATCTGGTTTATATTACCCCATTCGGTAACTTCAGCCATTTCTTCGCCTCTTTCTGTTGCCATTGTTTCTAAATCAACATTTCTGTGTAACAAAACAATATCTGGCTTGTATTCTAGGGATTGAAGTTTTTCAACGAAGTTGTCAACATTCATCATATCTAAGATGGAGTATATTCCCTGTTTCATTGCTTCATGAACTGCTTTTTCTATGGATTCGATGGTTCCCAGTCCAGAGATTGCTACAGCGTCAGCTGTTTCATCTGCAGCCATTTTTATCTCTATTCTTCCTACATCAAGGGTTTTAAGGTCTGCAATAATGAATGCGTCTTGTCTAAGTTCTCTGATCCTGCTTATAACTCCAACACCGAATTTTTTAACCAGTGGTGTTCCAGCTTCAAGTAATATTCTTTCACGGTTGGGAAGACTGTTTACAATCCTTTCTACTTCGTCAAAGTTATCTAAATCAAGTGCAACCTGTAAGTATGGTGGTTTCCATAGTCTTACTACTTTAAAGCCCATTATGGCATGTGCACCACGGTCTTTTTCAGCTAAAACCTTTTTAGCTGATGGGTAGTCTTCCATTGCTCTTCTAATTGCTAATTTTGTTGCCCCATAGTTGTACTGGTAAATTTTTCGATAATCTTCAGCTTCAGGGTGTATGAACACGCTTGCAAGGATTACTATGTCTTCTACTTTATCTTCGGGGATAAGTCCTTCTTCTACTGCATCTGCAACAGCTCTACCTACTGCGGTTTGTGCTGGGCCGAAAATCTTGTTTGCATCTTCTAAACAGCCGACTGTGACTTTAGGAATAATTAATGTCGCTGGTTTTGTCATTAAATTTGGTCTAATCACTGAAAGAAGTGGTGTGTGACCAATTGAAAGCTGTGTTAAGCCGTTTGTGAATGCGGTCCCTGCAGGGCCATTTTTATCTCCAATTACTAAATCAACATGAGCTATTTCATTGCCATTTCCAATTAGGGCTTCGCCAATAAGATACATAATTTTAATCCTCCATATTAATCTCAGATAATGTATAAATAAAACAATATAAATATAGTTTTAGTTTTTTGGATATCTTATTGTATTTAGAAATAGGCTGATAGATTATATTGACGCTTGAGTTAAGAAAAAATAAAAAAAGAATAATTTCCTCTAAGAAATTATTTTTATGTGGAAATTTATCTTGTACTTGTTCTTGTTACTGTGTGGTATAGCCATCCGTATTTCCATTTATATCTCCACTTGTACTTCCATTTTCCGTGGGATTTAAACCATTTTTTACGCCAGGACTTGTACCATCCTTTCTTGTAACGAACTTTAACTGTGTAGGTGTATGTACCTGCATTTACTTGATTCGCGATGTTTACACTTGTTGGAATTGGTGCTTGGCTGTCTAAAGCTGCTGAAGCTGTTGCAACTCCTGGAGTTGAACCTGCTGTTAATGTAGCTGTTGCTTTACCGTTTAGGGTTTCTCCGGGGTTGTTTATAGTTCCAAGGTTTGTGGTGAATGTAACTGGTATTTTATCTGGGAAATGTTCAGTAGCAGGGTGAACACCTCCTGCTGAGTCGTGGGTAAAGTCTGCTGTAATTGTCGAAGTGCCACCAGTATGGATGGTTGTTGGAGAAGCTGTTACAGTCATTATTAACCATGGACTGTAATTTACAGTATGTCCTCGTCCATTAAAGATTTTACTGCTTGGATCGGCATTTGAACCATACCAGTTGTACTGTGCGTCTAATGTACCTGAACTTAAAAGTGAAATTGCTTCATTAGTAGATATGATCCTGTTGAAGTTGATACGATTATCAGGAGATAATGAATAAATCCCTGTTCTGGCGGTTATGCTGTTTTCACTTATGTAATTACCGTTTACAGTATCTATATACATTCCATATGCTGCTGTGGATGTACTTATAACTGATAGTATGTTCCCTACAATAAGGTTATGTGAATCACCTATTAAAATTCCATAGGCACCACTTGTTGGCGTGCCTATAACGGTTATTGTGTTTTCAGCAACGGTGTTGTGATCTGCAGCAGTATTAAGCCAAATTCCATATGCATCGCTGCTTCCGGCGGCTGTTATTATGTTTTTAGATATGACGTTATCTGCTGCATTTCCCAAAATGACTGTTTCACTATTTCCTGAAGGATCTGTAACTCCATTTAGCGTGTTATCATGTATATAATTGTTGTTTCCACTTATTTGAACTGCTATTAAACTACCACTTATGGTATTTCTAAGAATCTGACAGTTATCTGCACTATTAATGTCTACTCCGATACCTGTAGGATTGTTTATGGTGAATCCTTGGATAATTGAATCACTTCCAGGTGTAGTAATCATGAAGCTTGTGACTGTTGCTGTTCCTGCCCCTGTGGGGAATATAGTTAACCTTTTGTTAACCAAAATGTTTTCATTGTAGGTTCCAGGATCAACTTCGATTGTATCGCCATCAATAGCATGATTTACAGCATCTTGGATAGTTGTGGATGTGTATACAACTGTTCCACCTCTAACTACTCTTGGGTCAGGTAATGCTGTTGATTGTGCTGTATTCTCTGTACTTGTAGTGTCTGCAGGGTATGAATTTGAATTTTGATCATCTAAAATCGTTGTACTGGATGAATCTTCAGCTGAAACGGCGCCTGCAAACATCAAAGCAAATGATAAAGTGATTAAGATTATTATTGCTTGTTTTTTGATTTTTTCACCTCCTTTATAATTTTCCATTAATTTTGGTGATTACAAAATATGAATCCCATAAGTCTGTCAGTACAGACACCCATATAAAGTTTATTATATAAAAATACGAAAAAATAGAAATTAATTATTAATTATACAAAAAAACATTCTTAAAACTTAATTTAAAAAAAGGCAAAACTAATCTCTATTTTGAAATAAATCAGAAAAATACTTTATTATGAGCAAATACCCAAAGCTAGATTATCTATAAACTTTTCTATGGCCTCATCCATGTTAAAAACGGCACGCCCATGATATTTCTCACCAGCAAGCGTATATGTAAAGGATAGTATTGTCATTGCAAATATGGGATAGTCAATGGCATCATTCTTTAAATTGTCTTCAAGATGTTTACTAAGAAGGCCAACCCATTCAATCATAAACGGTTCAGAAGGTTTACTTGTTTCTTCCAGTATTAAATGTATAATTTCATAGTTATCATCACAAAACGCAGCTAGATCCGTTACAACAGTATTTAGAAAGTCTTTGGGGGTTTCACATATATAATCCTTAAATATACAGGCAAAATCCTCTTTAAGCTTGTCTATATATTGAACTGCCATCATATCATAAAGATTTTTTTTAGTTTTGAATTTCCGGAACAAAGTCTTCTCATTGAACCCTGCTTCTTCTGCAATGGCTATAGTAGTAGCAGATTCATATCCTTTTTTTGAAAATAATTTTAAGGCAGCATCCAAAATTTTTTGTTCAGTTTCATCTGTCATATAGTCAACTGTATTTTTTTAAGACTTTAAATTTTGTGAATTAATTTCAAAAAAATGATGGATTAAATGGGAATAATAAGTTATAATTGATTTTATAACAAAATAGCTTAAAAAAATTAATAAAATAAAAAAAGAGATGAAATATTTATTTAACCTGGAAGGTTATCATTTATATAGTCATCATATCCTTTAAGGTCAAGCATTCCATGCCCTGAGAAGTTAATTATAATGTTTTTCTCTTCTTTATTCTTTTTACATTCTAATGCTTCATCCATACCTACTTTTATGGCGTGACATGTCTCTGGAGCTGGAACTACTCCTTCACATTTAGCAAAAGTGGTACCGCTCTTGAATATGTCATTTTGACCTACGGAACGTGCCTCTATAATGCCTTCATGTAAAAGCAATGATACCTGCGATGACATTCCATGGTAACGTAAGCCTCCTGCATGCACAGATGGAGGTACAAATTCATGTCCAAGGGTATACATCTTGAGAAGCGGTGTTAAGCCTGCTGTATCTCCAAAGTCGTACATATATTCTCCTTTGGTAAGAGTAGGGCATGATGAAGGTTCTGCTGCAATGAACTTGCAATTAATCTTTCCATCGAGCTGGTCTTTAACAAAGGGGAATGTAGCTCCAGCAAAATTACTTCCACCACCTACACATCCAACAATCACATCAGGATCTTCCCCTATTTTTTCCATCTGTTTTTTGGTTTCAAGACCTATAACTGTCTGATGCAACATAACGTGGTTTAAAACACTTCCAAGTGAATAATAAGTACTATCGTCATTTAATGCATCTTCCATAGCTTCAGAAATTGCAATTCCAAGGGAACCAGGATGGTTAGGGTCATTAGCTAATATTTTTCTTCCAAATTCAGTCTTATTACTTGGTGAGGGTATAACTTCTCCATCATAAATCTGCATAATTGTTTTCCTGTAAGGTTTTTGTGTAAATGAAACATTAACCATGTAAACAGTACAATCAAGACCAACTAAAGAACATGCTAAAGATAACGCTGTACCCCACTGCCCTGCACCTGTTTCTGTTGTAAGACGTTCTACTCCATCTTTTTTAGCATAATATGCTTGTGCAATAGCAGTATTAAGTTTGTGACTTCCTGTTGGGGAATAATCTTCTCTCTTGTAATAAATCTTTGCAGGAGTATCTAAGTAATCTTCAAGTCCTTTGGCTCTAAATAGTGGACTTGGTCTTCCCATCATCTTATAAACGTTTCTTACTTCTTTTGGAATTTTGATCCATCGATCTTGTGACATTTCCTGCTCTAAAACACCTTTAGAGAATATTTTTGGCAAACTCTCCAGTTGTTTTCCTTCTTCAGTCTGATCTGGTGCGGGAAGTTCTACTGGTAAGTCAGCAGCTATGTTATACCATTTTTTTGGAATTTCTTTCTCTGATAACGTAACCTTATACATTTAATCACCATTTATCTTTGTATAAAATTATATACATTATGTACTATTTAAACCTTTATTGTACAAATATATACATTAGATTGTTTTTCTAAATTAGTATTTTTCTTAAATTGAGGGTTTATTATATATAAACATCTGGAAAGCTAAACTTTAAAGCCGTTTTCACTTGTAATTTCATACTATTTTCTTTTTTATGATGCATTTTTTAATTTCAAAACGTGAGCGACTAACTATGACGTTTTATTGATTGGTGTATTCTAATGAGGAGGAGAGAAAAATGTTTGAAACAAATAGAAAAATTACAGTCGTAGACGAACCCATATTCCAAGATTTTTGTATTGAGAGAGATATAAGAGAATCAAGTATTAAAGGTTATAAATATGCTTTACAGAAATATTCAAATTTTACAAACAAGACTTTAGAAGAATTAATTGATGAAGCAGAAGAAGAAAACGACTCAAGTATAAAATTACGTAAACGTAAAATTACTAAATATTTAAGAAATTATAAATTAAGACTTGAAGAATTAGATATGGCTGATAAATCTAGGAAACAAAATATGGTTTTAGTAACATCATTCTACAGGTATTTTGATATAGATTTACCTAAATCTAATGGGAGAAAGTCCAGAAATTTACGGAAACTACAAACAATAGATGATTTGCCTACTATGGATGAAATCCAAAGATTTCTTGAATATTGTAATAGTACATATAAAGCGATAGTATTAACAGGTTTAAGCTCTGGAATGGGCAGCGCAGAAAAAGCTAGTTTGACATTTGAACACTTTTTTAAAGCAATAGATATGTTTCCTTATCCTGAAACCTTACCAGAAATTATAGATAAAGCTAAAGCAAAAGGAAATATAGTACTTAAATGGTATATTATTAGAATCAAGACAGGTAATCCATACTTTACGTTCAGTAGCCCTGAATCTTTAGATCGTATAATAATTTATTTAGAAGAGTTACATCATAAACACCCAGAATATAATCCAAAGCCTAAAGATCGATTATTCAGGAGTATATATTCAAATAAACCTCTTAAACCGAATAATATGTGTAGCATGTTTAATTATATAAATAGAACTAAGGGTTTTAGACGTGTAGATAATCACTATGTAATAAAGAATCACACCCTACGTAAATATTTTGCAACCACTCTTGAAAATATGAAAGTTCCGCACTTAACCACTAGAAAGTTAATGGGTCATAATATAGATTCAGTTACTAATACATATTTCAAAACAGATGTTGAAATTCTTAAAAAAGATTATTTAGAAGCATTAGATAAATTAACAACAAATAAGGTTCAAATAAAGGTTATAGATAAAAATCAAGAACTTAAAGATGAGTTTGATAGTTTAAAGGCACTTGTATTAAAAAGTGGCAATTTATTTCCAGAACAGAAAGATTTATATCTTAAAGAAGAGTTAAAAGAACAGTTAGAGTTTGATAAAAGATATGCTAATGATAAAGCATTTAGAGAAGATTTACTAGAAAAAGAACGAGAATACAAACTAAATTTGATAAACAATGGGTATAATAACGCTGTTGGATAATGAGTGAAAAATGCTACAAATAGTAGCAACATCACTACTTTTTTTTAAACTATCCTGACAAAACATTTAGAATTTTTTCGACTTCCAGATCCATTTATTTTCCTAAAATATAGACACTGTATAATGATGATAGTGTAAAAAGAATATACTTTCAAAGTATCATTAACCATCCACATTCAAAGAATTTTCAGATCATTAAGTTTAGGTTCAACCAAAATCATGATAAATCATGATAAATGGTAACAAAGGTAACAAAATATTTGCATTTTTAATTCGGAGAAAAAAAGTTTTAAAATAGACTAAATAATTTTACGAATTGAAATCACGATTTTTTTGTTACTTTTGTTACTTTTAGAATATTGGTGAAAGGGTGTTTCATGAAATAGTAAAATAGAACTAAGTCCTAGAAGGGCTTAAGATGGTATATAAAGAAGTATTTGATTTATAATGGTCTTAATATATTGGATGAATTCTTATTTAAAAGCTTAAAAATGTTTAATAGTTGAATATAGAAATTAAAGGTCGTATAGGATGTTTTTAAATTTGTTTTTATAGCTGATAGTCTAAGCCAATGCACCGGACAAACGTGTTTTTGAAAATTCTGTAACTTTTGAAAATTAATATACGGTGATTTATAATGATTTATCATGATACATTTGTATCTGTTTTGACATAAAACTTAATGCTGTTAGATTCTTTCTTTTAATCTGTACCTCTCGAAAATATAAGTTTTTATTAAATGGATACTTCGGTTACTTTATTTAAAATCACTATCAACATACAGCGTTTATTTAATTGAAAGAATTAGTATAATAAGTGGTTAAGTTTTAATGTTCTATTTGTAATGTTTCATCTATATGTAATAGTTTATTTTTAGAGTTCTTTTCAGGTTTAAAGTGGTAGTATAGATTTTTTTCTGGAATAGTGGGAGTTAAAGACGCTGTTTATTTTTTGTGTGGTAAGTACACCTGTATTACACCTATTAAAGAATAGTCTTACCTTTTTTAGTGGTTCTATTTTATACTTTAAGAAATAGCTATTAAAATTATGCAATTAAACCACTATTAAACTGATAATTATCTTATGACTTTCAATTTAATTATATATCTTTGTTTTTATATCCTTATCTTGTAATATCTCAAATTAGGTCTATTGGGACATCGGTATGTCCGTATAGCATAAATTTAGAAAAAATGAAGGGTACTATCAATAATAAGACTTTTTTAAAAAAACTGGTTTAACTTAAAGTAAATGATATTTCCAATTAATTTAATTACTTGTATAATTACCTTTATATACTAGTTTAGTAAAATTGCAAGTGTAAAAATCATTATAAATCATTATAAATTATTTAATTATTTTTTTACTACTTTTTAGAATCTTTTAATGCTAATTTGATTAACCAAATAAGAAGATCATAGACTATAAAGAAAAGGTACAACCACCGACCAGCTTAAAAAAAGCCAAGTATACCCCTCATAAATACCTCTTTCTAAACATTTATACCATAAACCACCTTAAAAATCGAGTGTCAGAAAGATATATGATAAATAAAACATTAAAACCCTTATTTATAATTCATTCTATTTTAATATCAGTTTTAAACTTTATACCACCACTGAATTAATGAAAAATATACGATTCAAGCTTTTTTTATAAATTTTATATTTTTTTAGATTATAAAATTCGATGTCGAGTTGGTTACATTAAATTATCTTTACACCATAAAATTATAGGACTTATGATCATAAATTCTTTTTAATTAAGTCTATCTTTAAGTATTCTACATCAGTTTATATTTTTTAGCTTTTTTCATCCTTCCTCATCAACAGGGTCTTATTTTTTGGTACTTTTTCAGGTTTTTTAAAATATAAATTAACTATGACGTTTTAGTGATTGGACCATATATATTGAGGGCTGTCTTACCTGAGGTGATTGGACCATATATATTGTGGGGCGATATTATGAGAAGTAATTGGAAATATTGTAAACATTGCAAAAAAGCTTTTTATGGCCAGTATAATAAGCTTTATTGTAGTGATAAATGCAGGAAAAAGGCACATTATAGGTCTAAAAAGCCTTTAGAATTTAAAACGTGTGTTAAATGTGGAACTGAATTTAAACCAAGACACAATAACCAAACACGTTGTGTTAAATGTTCTAGATATATTATATTTTAAATCGTATTTTTAAACCGTCTAATTTACAGCAGTAATAATAATATCAATTTTGTAATATTTTTCTAAATACTTGTTTTTATTTCTTCTTTGTTATTTTAAAGGTCTAATAGTTATTATATAACATGTGTTATAAAGCTGATTTTAAATCTAAATGTTATTATAGCGTGGGGAGAATGAGAGTAAATATTTTTTATAAGTTTATTTTTTTAGTAAGTAATCTTCCGAAAGACATGTCAAATAGTCTTTTATTAACCAGAAGGTTATGATTAGAAACCTCTTTAGGTTAGTATTCTTATTTAAAGTTGAACACCTAAAGGGGCTAGTCTATGACTAGAAATAAAGCATGTCTTCTTTTATTGTAAACGAGCATTACACATTTTAAATGGTTTTTTAATGGTTTAAACTGTTTAATTCCATTTATTTTTTATTTTTTTTGTGAAGCTTAATAAAGAAATATATAAGTAAAAGGAAGACTAAAAAGAACGGAGGTATTGTTTATGGTAGAAAACAGAGAGAATAGAAGTCCTTTAACATTTGGAGAGATAGTTAGGACACTAAAGGCGGATATAACCTTGAATATATACGAATTAACCTATAAACTCAATTGTAGTGATGGGGTTATATATAGAAGGATAGTAGAATCTGAAACAGGTATTAGAGGTCTTTCAGGTCTTAAACAAGCTATAAGAGAAGGGAGAATTTAATTTCCCTTTAATTTACACTTTTTAAGGCAGTGATAACATGAGGATTATTAAAAACACTAGAACAGGTAACTACAAGTCTAAAGATGTAATAGATAAGATTTTACTTGAAGAAAGGAAGCGTATTCAGGAAAATGAACGCAAATCTAAGGATATTTTATAAAGAAGAGGTGGTTTTACATGGTAAGTAAAGAAAAAGAAATAGAGTTCCCAGATTATAATTATAACAGAGTTAAAAAGGGTTTATTAGAAAGTGGACAAGGTCATGGGCTTTTAAAGATAGAAAAGAGGAATAAAGACGATAAGTCTTAAGGAGGTGTTTTAAATGTTCGTTTCTGATAAAGAACTTACCGAAATATATAAGAATGATCTAGAAATTATTAGAAATTGGTCGGTTAAAGTTTTTAAGGCTGATACTGTACTTTATAAGCAAATGGGATTAATTTTAAGGGATTATAAAGAAGGATCAGAATCTAAGTTTTTAGGTTCGGAATATATGAAACTTATGGAAGACTTTAAAGCTAAAACAGATAAAAAAACTAAGTTTTTTAGTATAAGGGGGATACATTTACGAAATAGGAAAATCATAGTTAGTATAAGCCGTAAGGACGAAATAGACTATTCAGTAATGTATAATATAGGTTAAACCTATAATTTTACTTTTTTTATGATTTTCATTAACGAAATAAGAAAGAGAATAAGAATGAGGATAATATGATAAAGGATTTTGACAGACAAAGAAGGGTTTTAACTACTTTAAATGAGGGGGAATGCAAATGGTATTAAAAGATTGGTCAAGAGAATTGCTTGAAGAATTATATGGTAGTGATTTAGAGTTGATGGAGATAGTTAGGCGTTTACCTGGCTGTACTTATGAAGAAGCAAGGGTGATTCTTGAAGTTGAAAAGTGCTTCAGATTAGGGAAATTAAGAGAAAACGAATACTAATTTAATAAGATACTCATTTTTTTTTAATTTATTTATTTTTTGTAGTATTCTCTAATTAATTTGCATTTTGAAGCTTGTTTTTATATATTTTTTATTAGATTTTTTCCAAACAACTTCATTATACAGTGTTATATCCGATTTTAAGCTTTTATAGTCTTCAGAAATTAACTGTTTCATTTTAGTGATTAGTGCATTATAATGAGGGAAGATTTTAAGAAGGTGGTTTAATATGAATGAGAATGGATTTAAATTTACTGAAGTTTTTAATTATGCTAAAAAGATAGCATTATCATCTAAAGATCAAGTAAGGTATGGTGGAAATCCTAAAGCACCATGTGTTGACTGGGATAAACAGCCAGATGATTATAAAGGATTTAATGATAATAATTATGGTACTGCTATTGTTTGTGATTATATTAATGACTTAAATCAGTATTTAGTAGTAATTGATTTAGATGTTCCTAAACATGATGATCATATACCTATAGATGTTTTAAAGGAATGTATACAGTTTGCAATTAATGACACCTATAGTGTTAAATCTGCTTCTGGTGGTTATCATATTTACTTATTATCTGAGAAAAAACCAATAGCTAAACAACCAAAGCTAAATATTGATTATAAGCATAACGGATACATAATAGCTGATTATAGGTATAATAAAGCTGGTGATAAGGAATATTATACTAAATTAGAAGAATCTCCAGAGATTATTTATTCAGTTGAAAACGCAGATGTAGTTTTAAACAAGCTATTAACAGATTTAGAAGATAAAGGACATTCTTTAACTCCTAAAACTGAATATTTAAACCAAATAGCTACGATTATAACTAAAAATCTACGTAAAGGAAATAGAAACGATCTAGTATTTTATTTATCTGGTTATTTAAGAAAGAAATCCTTTGATCATGACACAACTACTCAAATAGTTAGAATTGCTTTTAAGGACGATGAAGAGCTAACAGAAAGACTTCAAGTAGTAAATAGAGCTTACAAACAAGATATGCACAGATTAAATGGGTGGAAGGGATTAAATAAACATTTAAATAGTTCAGACTTAAAGGAATTAGAAGCTCTAGTGGGTGGTGATGAATTAAGTCTAAAAAACAATATTATGAGAACTTTAGCTAAACAAGTAGAACCAAAACCGAAATTACTAGCTAACTACTTAAACAGCGAATTAACACTTTATAAAGACCCTAAGCTAATGAAATACTATGAAAGGAAAGAAGACGGAACTATAATAGAAATAAACAGTATAAGAATCGAAGAATTTATGAATGGTGTTTTTGGTAATAATCAAATAACAGCGTCTAAATGTAAATCTATGCTTAATTATGTGACTAATCACATTAAACGAAACTATGATATTATATTATTTAATAATGGTTATTTAAATACACGAACTAGAGAATTTAATCCTAATAAATCTGAATTAGAAGAAATACCAAAGCTTTCACTACCTTTTAATTACAATAGCGAAGCTAAAGAAGGGAGAATTAAAACACTGTTAGATGACATATTAAATAATCCTAAATATCCAAACGATAAGGAATTATGGCTTAGAGTAGTAGGACACGCTTTTATTGGTGCTAATCGAATAGGTAAGATGGTTATGGTACAAGGAGAATCAGGTACAGGAAAAAGTACACTTTCTACTATACTAAAACGGGTTTTTACAGGATCTTTTTCAGAAGTAAAGACACAAGCAATAGTTAGGAATGAAAGATTTACTTTACATTCTTTAATCGGTAATTCAATTAATATAGATGATGATATAGCAAATGGTATGTTGAAAGGTATAGGAAATCTAAACACTTTAATTACTGGAAACGGTCTAGAAGTTGAAATTAAAGGAGAAAACCGAAAGATACAAGCAGAAGCCGAACAAATACCGAAATTATTTGCTAATGGTAACACTTTACCTCCTATTGTTGGAACGGGTATAGAAAGAAGGCTTTTATTAATACATGCCAACAATCAGATAAGCTACGAGAAAAAGGACGACTACTTACAAGCAGATATACTTTCAGGTAAATATGATAAAGATGGAATCGAATGGCTAATATATACAGCTATTAATCTATATTTAGATATGCAAGACGAACCATTAACCAATAAAGCAGAAGAGGAACGAATGAAAAGAGAATATGATTATAAAGCTTATCCACTTAAATGTGCAATAGAAGAGATATTTGAAGATTCTTACGAAGAAATGGATTATATAGATAGGAAAGATGTTTATAAATATCTTAAACAATGGTCTAAACAAGCATATAAGAAAGGGTTAATAAGTTCAGAACACCGGAAACCTTCGGCTCAACAAATAAACAAAGCAATGGATAAATCAGGATACTCCCACAGACAGAAAAAGGTAAATCTGGGATCTTTAAGAGTATACGAAGACATAAGACTTAAAGACCATTATAAACAGAAATTCACACCTGAAACAAACCAACAAGACCAAATAACATTAATAGAAGCCTAAACACCTTTTTTAATATTTATTATTAGGTAAAGAAAACACACTTATTTTTACTTTCTCAGGTAATCAAACATGCTAAAAAATTTTTTTATGGCTTTTAATCTAGTTTAAAAAATTAACTTTTGGTAAACGGATAGGAGAAATTTTAAATATATAAAAATAACAATATAAACCTTCAATGGGGTAAAATGTATGGATATTGAAGAAAAATGGATAAAGGATAATTGGAATATAGAAGAGATAGATTTAATTTCAGATACATATTATATATCCTTTTGGCTAAAAGAAGATTTAAAAAAGTTCATTGATAAATGTTTTGAATATGACATTCCAATGACTTTTTCGCCACCGTACGCCTTAGCTATACCCAAATATAAACTTAAACTGTTAATAAAAAAAATTGAAAACAATGAAAAAGTTAAGGAGCAAAAGTTTTCTCAGGAAAGTCCTCTTTCATTACTTCATTAATTTCAGGATCCCCAATATCGGTAATTCCTTTTACATCCTTTATTTTATCCATTAAATCAAGAGTTCTTAGTTTTGCATTTCTAATAATAGTATCATAAGTACTAGGATAAACCTTAATCATGTTACCTATAATTTCTTCATCTTTATTATCCTCATCAACTTTAGAACCAAGCACATAACAAACTATTTTAGTATCTTTTTGAAGTTTTCCATGTTTTTTAAGTTTTTTTACATAAAATCTAGCTTGATTCATTTCTTCATAGCTTATGGTAGAATTTCCTTTTTTGAGTTCAATAACCAATACTTTTCTATATCCAACTACTTGAGAATCTTTTAATTTGTTACTACCATATATATTCCATATATCTCCCTCAGGAGTAGCAACTAAATCAGGCCTTTTATTAGAACCATCAAATTTTTTAATATCTACACCTAAAACCTCTCTAAGAGCTTTTTTTAATGATTTGTTTGATGTAAAGTTAGTAGTACCTTCATATTCAGGGCCAAACATCCATAGACCAGTTTCAAATAAAGGTTGTAATTGAGGTAGTTCTAGCGTTTCAATATCATCAACTAACATTTCAAGTTTAGAAATTATTTCCAATCTCCAATAAAGTTCACCTAAAACCGTATAGGCATCTTCTACGCTCCATTTATCTAAAATTTCTACTAATTTATCCATATCTTTGTAATCTAATTCTACAAGTTTATCAAGTAATTCGTGTTTTCGATTAGATTCTTCCATAGTTACTAATATAGATACAATTTTGGATAGATCTTCGGGTTTTATTGAGCATTGATTAATTACTTCATCTATGAAACGGCCTACTTCTTCTTGAGATACAGGATTTAAATTTTTTATATGCTCTTCGGAGGTTCTAACAACTTTTATTTTTTTAACACGATGAGATTCTTTGATATAATCTTCTGCAAGTTTAATTATTTCTTCTTTAACAAACTTTTTAAGCTCTTTAACCATGTCATTATCTTCAAAACCAAATCCTTCAGGTTTAACATGCTCTTCCATAAAATCAACGATAATACAAAATGCAAACTTATTTTCAATCTTATTTTTCCCATCCAAAGGAATATCTAACTCTTTCCATGTACTAAATTCAGCACATTTTTGATTGACCCACCATACTATTTGATATTGAGATAATTTTTTATTGTAAACATCACGAGGAATTTGGGCTATTTCTACTTTAAATCCTTTAAATTCTAATTTCTTCTTTTCATATTTTTCTAAATCTAATAATTTTATCTCTTTATCATTAAGATAAACTTTAAAGTGAGGATCAGCACCAAATCTAGTACTTAATGCAATTTCTATTTTATCTTTATTAAGATAATCATGATGTAAAGGACATTCAATATATGTACCTGAAAAATCTCCATCATAGCTTTCCACATGTTCATCAATTATTTTTGCATATTGTCCAGATTTTTCAATTTTTTCCACTTCAAATATAGATTTTTCATTTTCTTTACAAGTTATAACCTTATAACTATCTGAAAAACCAAATAAACCTAGCCTTCCTTTACCGTTACGTCCAAGAATTTTCCTAGTTGTTCCATCTTTCAATGTAATTTCTGACCCAATATTGTCCCTTTTATCTCCGCCTAATTCACCCCAATACTTTAAAAACTCTTTTTTGGTCATCCCAAACCCATTATC
Organism: Methanobacterium sp.; assembly: GCA_016222945.1. Lineage (NCBI taxonomy): Archaea > Methanobacteriati > Methanobacteriota > Methanobacteria > Methanobacteriales > Methanobacteriaceae > Methanobacterium > Methanobacterium sp. The sequence goes on from JACRPY010000002.1 coordinate 213,593, forward strand.
TTTGATAGTGAAAATTTCCCCATTAATTAAATCTACTTCTGGCCAATTAATTTCTACTTTTGTTGCACCAGCATCCCATGAATTAGATACAAGTTCTATTAAGGTAACATCAGGATGTTTTACAGTATCTTGAACGAATTTTCTTTCAAAATTAGTACCAAATGTGAAGTAGTGAACATCTTTAGTTTTACTCATATTGGATTCCCCTTTTTTAACTAAGAATAATTTATTTATGTAATAGATAAGGTTTATGATTTATTATCCTATAAAGAAAATTACTAAAAATAAATGGGTTTTAAAAGGGTCTATTTATTCAAAAGATACCAAACCGCAGTTTTTACATTCATATTCACAAAAAGTTATTTCTTCATCTACATCTATCTTAGAAATAGACTTTAACTCAAAATTATGACCAAGTATCTTACACATCTGACATTTAATTTTCCATACAATACCGAACTCTTTCATATCTTTCACCAACTTTTTTGTATAATGACAATATAATTAAATACCTAATAGTCATTTATTACATTAAAAAAACTTCCACATATACTTTTTTCTATTTTATAAACATAATAACATTTAATTTTGATAAAAAAGCATTAATTATGACGAAATAATGATTAGATTTATTGAAGGAGAGTATTTGAAAAAAGGTAGTAATATTTAAATATGTAAATGTGGTATTTAATTAATAATGATGACGTATATTAAAATCCCTCATATAACATCTAAAAAATTAAAACAAAGTAGATGTTTCTTTTTTCTAGATGAAGATATCACTGAATCCATATATGACGATATTATACTATATTTAATGGATTATAAACCGTATAATTATAATTTGAAGATATCTTATGATATAATGTACTCTAAAACGTTTAAAGCTCATTTAATAAAAGTTATAATGTTTTTTAGTGATATAATTTATCTTAATTTAACTAATGAGGATATTGATGTTTTAGCAGAGCTTGAGAGATTGAGAATTGAAAAATATTACAATGATTAAGTATTAACATCTAAATTTTGATATCATATTTATCTAGATTTATTAATTTACTTTTTTATCAATTTTTTTAAGAATGTAGGAATAATTATATACATTGAATTCTATAAAATTTAAATAATCAATAGATTTGTAACTCATAAGTGTTTTTGTAGGTTAAAAGTTAATTTTAATCATAATATGGTAGATTTTATGAGTTTACGAGTAAAAAAGGGTCTAGAATTTAGTTTTTAATTAGTTTATTATATATAAAATTAAATATAATAGCATGAAAATTTTAGCAATTGATGTGGGTGCAGGTACCCAGGACATCATGTTCTATGATTCTAAAAACACAATTGAAAACTCGGTTAAGCTGGTAATGCCATCTCCCACTAAAATATTTGCAAAAAGAATAAAAAAATGCAAAAATGACTTGTTAATAAGTGGAGAGACCATGGGCGGTGGTCCCATAAATAAAGCAATACAGAAACATCTAACTGAGGGATACAGAGTTGTAATGACAGAAAACGCTGCAAAAACAGTAAGAGATAACCTGGATCATGTTAAATCAAAGGGGATTGAAATAATATCTTCAAAAGAAGAAAATAAATATTCAAATTTTGAAAAAATTGAGTTAATAGATGTTAATTTGGAATCGATAAGAAAATCTTTATCTCAATTTGATGTAGAGCCTGATTTTGATTATATAGGAATAGCAGTACAGGATCATGGATATATGGAAGGAATGGGGGATAGAAACTTTAGATTCATGAAAATAAAAGAAGTGATGGACAAACCAAAATATCCTGAGGAATTTGCATTTTTTAATAACGCTCCTGATTATTTTACAAGGATTAATGCAGTATTTAGAACATTTAAAGGTTATAAAACTACTGTAATGGATTCTAAATTCGCATCAATTTCAGGGGCAACCTGTGATCAGCAGGTAAAGAAACTTGAAAGATATATAGTGATGGACATTGGAAATGGACACACATTGGCCGCTGCAATTAATAAAGGAAAAATATATGGAGTATTTGAGCACCATACTAGTAGTTTGACTCCAGAAAAGATTGAAAATTATGTAAATAAACTTGTAGATGGAACTATAACTCATGAAGAGGTGCATAGTGATCATGGGCATGGGGCATGGTCTTTATCGCCTATAGGGGAATTTGAGGCAATAGTTGCTACAGGGCCTCGAAGGAAAATAATGGAAAAAACTGACTTTAATGTGCATTATGCAGCTCCTGCAGGTGATGTGATGATGACAGGACCTGTTGGATTAATAAAAGCAATTCAATCAAATATTTAAGGAAATAAAACATGATAATAGATCCTCATATTCACAGTAGTTATTCCAGTGATTCAAGAATGACACCTAAAGAAATAATTGAGCAAGCAAGAAAAATAGGTTTGGATGCAATAGCAATTGCTGATCATAACTCAATTAAAGGTGCTCAAGTTGGAATTAAAGAAGCTAAAGGAATCAGTGATTTGATAGTAATACCAGCAATGGAGGTGAGCACCAATAAGGGACATATAGTGGCTTTGGGTATAAATAAAGAAATTAAATCATATATGTCTCCAGAAGAGACTGTTGAAGCTATAAGAGATGCTAATGGGATTGCAATTGCCCCTCATCCATTTGTACGATACAGGGAAGGGCTTTGCGATAAGGTTAAAGATTTAGACATTGATGCAATGGAAACTTTAAACTCTCGTTATGTATTTGGTTATTCCAATTGGCGCGCTAAAAAACTGGCTGAAGAAAGAGGAATACCTCAAATTGGTGCAAGCGATGCGCATTTTTTAGGAGCTATTGGAAGCTGTGTAACAGAATTAGACGCTGATTTTTCTATTGATAGTATAATTGAATGTATTTTATCTGGAAAAACCAATGTATTTGGTGATAGGACTCCTTTACCTTTAATATTGAAGGAAGTTATTGATAAAAAGATTAAGAAAATCTAATTCATTTATTAAATAAAATATTATGTCAAATGACATTTTAAAGGCCCATATGTGCAATGTTAATAGAACATGAAAAATCCAATTGTATTTATTTTTCCTCTTACATAAAATAAATTAGATTAAATTAAGGAGGAATCTCGCATGCAAAAAATATTATTGCCTATAGATGGCTCAGAAAATTCTATGAGGGCTGGAGAATACGCTATTTCTATGGTTGATTTAAATGGCGCAGACATCATTGTTTTATATGTTATTGACACTTCTTACTTGGATGCATTACCACAGCAGGATTTAAGGGATAAAATGAGTGAAGAGTTAAGAAAAGAAGGTGAAATAGCAGTTGAAGAATTTAAAAGTAAATTAGAAGAAAGTCAATGTCAGGGGCATTGTAAAAATGTGAATTTAATCACTAAAATTAAATGGGGTAAGCCTGCAGATGTAATACTTAAAACTATAGATGAAGTAGGTGTGGATCAGGTAACCATGGGAAAATCAGGTAAACAAGGAATAGAAAAGCTTATTCTTGGAAGTACTGCAGATAGAGTGGTCCGAGGATCCAAAGTTTCAGTAAATGTGATATCTTAAGCTTATTTGAGATATTTCAGCTAATTATACATTTTTAAATAAATTTTATTTTCATTTTTTTAAATTTATATTATGATAAAACTTAAATGAGCAATAGTTCTATTAAATTTATGCTCTCTGAACTTTCCCAATTTATCCAGGATAACTTTCTTTATCTTCAACCAGGGTACACAATATTAAATACAGTTGTTTTTGGAATTATACTGGGAATTGCAGTTATTTTAATTATAAAAATGTTTAATTACATTAAAAAGGATCCAAAGGACCTTATACTTCCTGTGATTCCATTTATCTTTTTTGGGTCCAGTGCAAGAGCTCTTGTAGACAATGGAATTTATCCATTAATCCATCTTCTAGTTACTCCAGGCATTTATGTTTTCACAGGTTTAATGACAATTGCAGCACTTTTAGCATCAGTTTATATTGAAAAGAAAACCAAATGGGATTATAGATATTTAATGTTTATTATGGGGTTTATTTTATGTATTCCCAATATTATTTATATAAATAACATGAATATAGTTGCATTCTTTGAAGTTATTGGAGTATGGGCAGTATTTTCATCTATTTTCGTTCTTTTAAGGAATAAATGGGCTCTTCTAAAGAGTAAAGCTAATTTATATGCCCTTTCAGCTCATTTGTTTGATGCAGCCTCTACATTTATAGCTGTTGACTTATATGGCTATGGGGAGCAGCATGTACTTCCAAACGCCCTTACAAGCCTTGCAGGAACTGCATTTGTAATGTTTCCCCTAAAAATAGCAGTTATTTTAGCCGCTCTTTACGTGATTGATGAATATATTGAAGATAATACTATAAAAAACATGTTGAAGCTTGCTATATTTATTTTAGGACTTGCACCCGGTCTTAGGAATTTTTTAAGCCTGTGTATAGGTGCATAATCTAAAAGATTTATTAAAATTAAATCATTTTTTTACAAGATTTTATCCATATTTTTTTATTAATGTATACCCAATATTATTATACAAATTGCCAAACCAAAGGAGAAATTATTTTATGTATATAGAAAAAGTAAAAAACGAGATGAATCTACCGGAAACGGTAAGAATATTTGACACGACTCTAAGAGACGGTGAACAAACACCTGGAGTTGCAATAACTGTAGATGAAAAGATAAGAATTGCAAAAAGACTCGATGAATTAGGTGTTAATGTAATTGAAGTTGGATTTCCAGCATCTTCAAGCGGTGAAAAAGAAGCGGCACGTGAAATCCTTAAACTTGGTTTAAATGCTCAGGTTTGTGGTTTGGCAAGAGTTTTAAAGGAAGATTTAGATGCAGCAATAGATTGTGACGTGGATTACATTCATACATTTGTAGGAACTTCTCCACTTCACAGGGAATTCAAGCTTAAAATGGAAAAAGAGGAGATTTTAGCTAAAGCAGTGGATGCTGTAGAATATATAAAAGATCATGGAATTGTAGCTGAATTTTCAGCAGAAGACGCTACAAGAACTGAATTTGATTATTTAAAGGATATTTACAAGGCTGTTGAAGATGCAGGGGTAGATTACATAAATGTGCCGGATACAGTAGGTGTAATGATTCCTACATCCATAAAATGGCTTATTCAAAACCTTAAAGAACATTTAAACAGCCCTATAAGTGTGCATTGTCATGATGACTTTGGACTTGCAGTTGCAAACTCTCTTATGGCTGTAGAAGCTGGTGCAAGTCAGGTTCATGCCACTGTAAATGGGTTAGGTGAAAGGGCAGGAAATGCTTCATTAGAAGAGGTTGTAATGTCTTTAATCTCAGAATATGGTATTAAAATGGATATTAAAACAGAAATGCTTGTTAATCTCTCTGAATTTGTTTCAAGAATTACAGGGGTTAAGATGCCTCCGAATAAGGCTATAGTTGGGGAAAATGCCTTTGCTCATGAAGCAGGAATACATGTGCACGGTGTACTTGCAAAGGCAGAAACTTATGAGCCTATCACTCCAGAAATAGTGGGACACACAAGAAGAATTGTATTAGGGAAACATACTGGTGCAAATGCAATTAAAGCTAAATTGGACGAATATGGAATAGAATTAAACGATGATCAATTCAAAAAGGTATATGATCAAGTTAAGGCCCTTGGGGATAAAGGTAAATGTGTAACAGACGCTGATTTAAAAGCATTAGCTGAAAGTGTGCTTGGAAAGGCGAAAAAAGAGATTGTAAGGCTTGAGGGGTTTTCTGTAATGACTGGAAACAGTGTGATGCCCACAGCAACTGTAAAACTTACAATTGATGGAGAAACAAAAACCGTTGCAAAAACGGGTGTTGGACCAGTAGACGCAGCTATTAACGCTATACAAAGTGTTGTTGGTGAAATTGCAGATATTGAACTGCAGGAATATAATATTGAAGCTATAACTGGCGGGACAAATGCACTTGCTGAAGTTTTTGTTATTATGGGAGATAAAAATGGAAATCGTGCAACTGGAAGGTCTACAACTGAAGATATAGTAATGGCCAGTGTAGAGGCAGTTTTAGATGCAATAAACAAAATACTTATCCTAAGATAACAATAATATATTAACTGAACTAATGAATAAGGGCATGAAGGAGGCATAAAATGGTAAATGCCAGGATTCTTGTTGTAGAGGATGAAAGAATCACTGCTGAAGATATAAAAGACAGTCTAATTAATCTGGGATATGAAGTATCTGATTTAGTTTCTTCTGGTGAAGAAGCTGTTAGGAAGGTTGAAGAGCTTCAACCAGATCTTATTCTTATGGATATCCGTCTTGAGGGTGAAATGGATGGTATAGAGGCTGCAGATAAAATTAGGGAAAAATATGATATTCCTGTAATTTATTTAACTGCTTATTCTGATAATAAAACGTTAGAAAGGGCAAAAAAATCGGAACCGTCGGGTTTTATACTTAAAGAATCCTCTGGAATTATATATAAACCTTTTGAAGAGGATGAACTCCATAGTATCATCGAGATAACTCGTTATAAGCATAAAATGGAAAAGGATCATGAAAAATGGGTTTCATCATTACTTGAAAATATTGATGAAGGTTTAATTGCAATAGGCCACAAAGGAACGATAAAATTCATGAACCACATAGCTGAAAATATTACGGGCTGGCTACAAAAGGATGCTGCTGACAGGGATTTAAATGAAGTTTTTAAAATCTATGATATGGAATCAGGAGCTATTAAAGAGATTAAACTGGATAATGGTACTTATTCTTTGGGAGAAGTACTGCTTATAAATAAAAAAGGGGAAAAAGTTTCTTTAAATGCTAAATTAAATGATATGGGAGATACTGGGGGAGAAATAGAAGGCATGGCATTAACCTTCCGCCATATGGGCTAAATCTAATATTTAGAATTATAATAAAATCTGTAATGGGGAGGTAGTATGGGAAATACGCAGATTCTTGTTGTAGAGGATGAAAGAATTACTGCTGAAGATATAAAAGCAGCACTGGAAAGTGTAGGGTATATGGTGCCAGAAATAGTGGCTTCTGGTGAAGAAGCTATTAAGAAAGTGGAAGAACTTCAACTTGATCTGATTCTTATGGATATTCAGCTTGAGGGTGAAATGGACGGTATAAGGGCTGCAGATAAAATCAAGGAAAAATATGATATTCCTGTAATTTACTTAACAGCCTATTCTGATAACAGAACAGTACAAAGAGCAAAAATAACAGAACCTTCAGGTTACATTCTTAAAGAGCCATTTGGATTTATTAGAAAGCCTTTTGAAGAAAGTGAGTTACGTACTGCTATTGAAATAACTCTCTACAGACATAAAATAGAAAAAAGACTTAGAGATCATGAGCAATGGCTTAATGCAATATTAAAAAGTGTAAACGATGCTGTAATTGCTACTGACTCTAAGAGGCAGATTAAATTCATGAATCCTGTTGCTGAAGACCTTACTGGATGGATACAGGAGGATGCTATAGGGGAGAGCTTAGAGAATGTGTTCTTAATTGAAAGTGAAGAACTAGATAACTTTGATGAACCATTAGAACTAGTAGGTTCCTTTAACACTATAATAATAATCTCTAAAGATGGGACTAAAATGCCAGTAGATGGTAGTATTACACATATTAAAGATGAAAAAGGGAATATAAAAGGTTTAGTATTGGTTTTTAGAAAAAATCCGTTCAAAATAGCTATTTGAACATTTATTATCTGCAGTTTGTTAAAATTATTAGAAAATACCTGTTTTCAATGGTAAAATCTCTTTAAATATTGATATATTCACATATAATTGCTTAATTGGGTTTTATGGAGCGATGTGATTAATTAATAATTTTACCGAGTTTTAAGCGAGAATGTAATAACAATATAATTGGTAAATTTAATCTTTTAAAGGGCTAATTTCTTGTAATTAAAGTACTAATACTCTTAATTTGTAAATAATCCCTTAATATAAGTTAATATGGGATTTAGTGTTAATTAACTATTTGTTATATGGCATGAAGTTTCAATAAAGGGTATATAAAACATAAATTATATATATTAATTAAATGATTAACTTATATTAATAATGCCCAATGGGCATGGTTATTCTTTGGAGGTTATCAAAATCGAAGATTTTGGAACCTTTCGAAAATCTTCGATTTTCGAAGGCCAGAACACTGTCAAAATTCTTAAATTTTGACGTTGAAGGAAACGGAGTTTCATGAACCGCAAATCAGAAGATTTGAAGGCAGCAAAAAACTTTGTTTTTTACATGCTATGTGTTCGATGGCCCCAAATATTCCATATTTGGAGGTTAAAGTGATGTCAGAGGAAAATGTTGTATACATTGGAAATAAACCTGTAATGAACTATGTTTTAGCGGTTGTGACTCAAATGAACGGCGGATCTAGAGAAGTTATTTTAAAGGCACGTGGAAGAGCTATTAGTAGGGCTGTTGACGTTGCTGAAATTGTAAGAAATAGGTTTATATCAGATGTAGAACTTGGATCTATAGATATATGCACAGAAGAAATCATGAGTAATGAAGGCACAGCAACAAATGTTTCAGCTATTGAAATACAGCTTTGCAAGTAAATTCAACAATATAACTCCAAAAATTGAAACCATTGGGTTTCATTTTTAATTCAATTTTTAATTTATGTTAGTCATATTTTTAGCCTTTAAACTGATTTTTAAGCTAAAAACGAATATATTTTTCTATTAAGAATAAATAATTAAAGTGGCTCTATTTTTGAAATTCAAAACTTATTGTGAGCTTTATTTTAATCGTCATCTAATTTTAAAATAAAAAGTTAGATGGAATATAAGATTCCATCTTTTTTTGCAAATATATACATACTTAATTATTCACTTTTTTTATTCTTACGACTTCTAATCACCCTAAATGCTATCAAAACCACTATTAATCCAATTACAATAGCACCTATGTAGTAGAGATAGACAGGTGTTGGCCCTGATTTTTTCTCGTCATCCAAGGCGTACATATATCCATCACTGCCACCTACATATATGTCATCTCCATAAACTACAGGAGATGAGGTGAAAGGTGAATTAAACAGGTAATAACCTGGTGAATAACTCCATTCTTCTTTGCCGCTGTATTTATTTAGTATGTAAACGGTTCCACTTTCTGAACTGACTACAATGTTGTTTCCCATAAGTGCAGGGGTTGATTTTACATTACCAACGTTCATTGACCATTTTAGTTTTCCATCCCTCATATCCAGACAAGTAACATTGCCATTGTCTGCACCTACGAATAAACTGTTATCATTTGAATCAAGAAGTGCAGAAGATCTTACAGGGTCTCCAAAATTATATGACCATTTAACAGATCCATCAGCTGTGTTTAAGGCATAGAAAACTCCATTATCTGTACCTTCATATAAAACATTTTCCCTAATGGCTGGAGATGATACAACTGCATTTCCAGTGTCAAATTCCCATAATTTTGCGCCATTGGTGTTTAATGCGTATATTTTACCATCGTTTGATCCAAAATAGATATTTCCATTGTAAACTGCAGGAGCTGATTTAACAGTATTTCCACTTTCAAATTCCCATTTGATAGTGCCATTGTTAGCATTTATGGCATATAAACGGTTATCATTTGATCCAACGTATACAACACCATTATCTATGGCGGGTGATGATTCAATGGAATTTCCTGTTTTATATTTCCATACAGAGTCTCCGTTTTTCTTATTTAACGCGTAGAGATAACTGTCCATAGAACCGAAGTATACAACATCTCCGCTTACAACTGGTGAAGATGTAATGTTTCCATTAGTCTTATAATCCCAAACACGTGTGCCGTCATCAAGATTTAATGCATAAAAGATTCCATCTCCTGATCCGAAATATAATATTTTATCAGAAATTGCAGGAGAAGATATTATTGCTCCTTGAGCTTTAAAAAGCCACATTTCTGGAGTAAAATCTGATGCTTCATCTAAATATCCAGTATGGTCTAAATTTTCATGGAACATGGGCCAGTCTGCAGCTGAAACTCCCACTATTGACATTGGAAGTATCATGAAACAAGCCATAACCAATGCTATGAATGAATTCTTTTTTCCAAACATTTTAATCACCTTTAAACAAACAATTCTTTATTAACATTTTATTTTTCCTTATATATCCCTGTTAAACCGGGTAACTCCAAGTGCAAAGAATATTGCTGTAAATCCTAGAAGCACCACTATATCTATCCATACGTCTCCAATACCTGCTCCTTTTAGCATTACTGCCCTTAAAGCATCATTTACATAGGTTAATGGCACAATATATGCTAATTTTTGGAATATCCATGGCATTGTTTCAATTGGGTAGAATACACCTGATACAAACATCATTGGCATTGTAAATGGCATTACCATCTGCATATAATCTTCCTGTGTTGAAACCCTTGCAGATATCATTATTCCAAAACCTACAAAGCACAATGCTCCAAGCATCAAAAGCAGCATCGTTAAAGCCATACTTCCATTTATCACAATTCCAAATAGAACTATAGCTGCTACAATTAATATTAAAGCTCTTACAGTTTCTGTGACCAATTTTGATATTATTTTACCTCCCACAACAGTAGATACACTTGTAGGGGTCATAAATAGTCTTGCAAGTTCTCCTCGTTCTCTTTCACCCGCTAAAGCTTCTCCCATTCCAAACATACATCCAAATAGAACAGTCATACCTATTATGGCAGGTACAAGGAAGTCTATGTACTCGATGTCTCCATACATCTTATTTATCTGGAAGTTAATTGTGTTCATTATGTTCTGGAAGTTAATTGACTGTCCGGTTACCTGAACTGGATTTTGCTGGGCCTTTATAGTAGGTGTTGCAGCTGACTTTGATGTTAAATTCATAGATTGAAGCTTTTGTATACCCAGTTCATTTGATATTTTATTGAATAATGCTTGTGTAGCCGGAAGAACAGCGCTTGTAGCCATTTGATCCGACGAATCAACATCAATTAACACACTCTTGGGTTTAGGGTCCTGCAGATTATCATAGTTCGTAGGTAGAATTATGGCGGCTTTAACCTGTCCATTTTTAACCATTTGCTTTGCTTTATCGGGATCCGTGGTTATCTCTTTAATATCATACAGACTCATCCCCTTCATTGCAGTTAGGGTAGCATCTGTTACTTGGCCGTGACTTTGTTCCACGACAACGACTGGAATATTTTCCAATGTTCCGCCCATACCATAACCAAAAAGGGTTATCATGATTATGGGGAACAAAATTATTGAAATTAAACGTGGTTTATGTCTCCATAAGACCAACAGGTCTTTTTTAAACATCCACATTATCTTTTTAGTCTCCACCATTATTCTCACCTTCCTCTTTCTTTTTAGAGGTAACTCTCATAAAAACATCTTCCAGGGAAGGATCTTTTGTAGCTATGGACGTTATATTTCCACCTTTTTCAATTATATCGGATATAACTTTAGTAAACGAATCTTCTGAGCCTTCAATATCTAATGTTATTCTTCCAGAGCTATGTTCTAAAATTTTATGGACAATAGGCAAACTATTAAGATGATTTAACATTTTTTCGTCCATATTGCTTATAATTAAACTTAATTCCTTGGAATCTCTGCTTTTCTTTTCTATATTCTCTTTAATAATGTTGAGTGCCTTTATATCTTCAGGATCGGTTTCTTTTTGAATTTCATCAACAATTTTAGATATGTTTGATTCTTTAGATGTTTTTTCTTCTTTTTCTTCTTTAATCATGGTATCTTTAAGCCCTTGAGGAGTATCAAAAGCAGCAAGCACACCTTGATTTATTATACCTACATCATCACAGAGAAGTTCTACTTCGTACATATCGTGGGAACACAATATAATTGTACGGCCTTCAGAATTCAATTCTTCGACTAAATCCCATAGTACTCTCTTTGTAGTGGGATCTAATCCTATTGTAGGTTCATCTAAGAATAATATTTCAGGTTGATGTATTAAACTCGCAACTACGGAAGCTTTCTGTTTCATACCTCCAGATAGCTGTTTTACAAGCTTATTTTCAGCATATTTAATGTCAACCATTTCCATTAGTTCATCTGCCCTGCTTTCTTTTAGGTCTTTTGAAAGTCCGTAGAAATCTGCACAGAGATTTACATTTTCACGGACTGTAAGATCTCCATAAAGACTTACAAGCTGAGGAACCATTCCTATTTTCTTTCTAACTTCATTTGGATTTTTGATGATATCATATCCTGCAACATTAGCAGTTCCAGAAGTTGCTAGAATAAGACAGGTTAACATTTTTATAGTGGTTGTTTTTCCAGCACCGTTTGGACCTAAAAATCCGAATATACTATTATTCTTGATTTTCATCTCCAGAGCATCAACTGCAAAAAAATCACCATACTTTTTTGTAAGATCAAATGTTTCTATAGCGTATTTCATAAATTTAGCTCCTTATCTCCTTTTTCAGTGAACATATCTCTCATGAATTCTACCCACATGCTGGATTTATTCTTTTGAGCGAATTGAGCCATTACTTTGAATCTGGAAATAGTTTCTTCACCTTCTTGGGTTATTTCGTAATATTTCACTTTTCTCTTTCCATGATGTTCCCAGGATCCTTTTATTAGTTTATTTTTTTCTAGATCATGCAGTACGGGATAAATCTTACTGGCACTGGGCATTTTACTCTCATAAGGGGAAGATTCATGGAGTTTAGTCATTATTTCGTATCCATGCTGTCTTTTTTTGCTTATAAGCCACAGAATCAAAGTATTAGCAAAACCGCGCATCACGCCTTTCATGAGCTTTTGTTCGTATTCAGACATGCTTTTGAAGATTTCATCACTTTCATGCATCATTTCATGCATTTTTTCCAGTTCATCGTCTTTAAAACCATTTTTGGGGTCAGATTCATCTGAACCATTCGTTTTTGATGTTTCTTCATCTGCCATTTATTCACCTCACATATATCATTTTAATACATATCGTTTTTGGACATAGTGTATCTTGATATATCAGTTTTATATATAAAATTTTTGGTTATATCAAGAAATGAAATAAAAAAAATAATAAAGGGAAAGGTTATAAAATTAGAATTATGAAACTCGGATTTTCAACTCTGGCCCTCTTTATGAGTTCAATGGAGCAATTTTTAGAAACCGCCTCAAAAGACGGATTTCAATTAATGGAAATACTGTGTGAAGGTCCTTACTGGCCTAGAAATTCATTATTAATGGATAAACGCCAGTTTGAAGTATTTGATTTGTATGATATAGATGTTTTTCTCCATTCACCAACCATTGATCTAAATCCTGCAAGCTTAAATCCAGGAATAAGGGATGAGACATTAAAACAGCTTAAAGAAACAGTTGATTTTGCAGCTAAAATTGGTGCAAATGCCATTACAACTCATCCAGGAATTATCCATAGGTTTGAAGAAAGAGTAAGGAATTATGGAATGCAACATGCAATTGAAACCCTCAGTAAAGCAAATGATTATGCAGAGGAGAGGGGTGTTATATTTTCAGTTGAAAATATGCCAAATAAGCCTGTATATTTCTGTAATAATGCTCAAGAACACCAGTATTTTCTTAAAGAATGTGGAACTCATGCTACAGTAGATACAGGACATGCGAATACATCTCCAAATCCAGCAGACTTTTTTAAAATGAAAAAAATTGCATATTACCATCTAAATGATAATAATGGAGAAAAAGACCAGCATTTAACCCTTGGTGAAGGAACTTTTGATCTATCTCTCTTAAATGGAGTGGATAAAGGTATTATTGAATTAAATAACTATGAAAACATTCTTAAAAGTCGAGATTTACTCATATCCAATGGATTAATCAGAAATATAAATTAAAATAATGTCATGAATATAAAATAAATAATATCATAAAGAATAGGGGAATTTATTCATAATGGGGCTGAAACAATGTATTCTGGTGATATAAATGACAAGTAAAGTGTATTTTTCAGATTTCAGGTCAAAAAGTAGCAAAGATAATAAAATCAGTAAGATTAAAAATCTTTTTAAAGCTGCAGGTTTTGAAAATGTCATTAATAAAAAAGATTTAACTGCAATTAAACTTCATTTCGGTGAAAAAGGAAACGATTCCTATATAAATCCTGTTTTTGTAAGGCAAATCGTTGATAAAGTTAAAGAAACAGGAGCAAAACCTTTTATAACCGACACCAACACACTTTATTATGGAAGCAGACATAATTCAGTTGATCATTTAAAAATAGCAATATTGCATGGCTTTGGTTATGCTGTAACTGGAGCGCCCTTAATAATTGCTGATGGGATAAGGGGAGAAAATGAAGTTGATATTGAAATTAACTTAAAACACTTTAAATCTACTAAAATTGCAGGAGATATTGAAAAATCCGATAGTATGGTTGTTATGTCACATTTTAAAGGACATGGGATGAGTGGATTCGGCGGAGCTGTAAAAAATCTTGCTATGGGCTGTGCATCACCTGCAGGTAAATTAGAACAGCATGAATGTGTCAAACCGGTAATATCAGAAGAATGTATTGGCTGTGGAAAATGTATAGCGGCCTGTCCTGTATCTGCAATGTATTTAGAAGACAATAAATCAGGAATTGATTATGATGCGTGTATTGCCTGTAATAACTGCCTTTTAGTTTGCCCTGAATCAGTAATAGATCTGGATTGGGAAATGATAGGTTCTTTTATTGAGAAAATGACAGAATATGCCTATGGGGCAGTTAAAAACAAACAGAACAAAATTTGCTACATTAATTTCCTCATGGACATCACACCGGAGTGTGACTGTGTTCCATGGAGCGATTCACCAATAGTTCCAGATATTGGGATACTGGCATCTAATGATCCAGTAGCGCTGGATACTGCCAGTTATAATCTTGTAAATGAACAATACGGTTTTAAAGAATCTCTTTTAACTCATAATCATGGAAAAGGAGAAGATAAATTTAAAGGTTTATACCATAAAATTAATGGAAGTATTCAACTGGAATATGGCGAGAAAATAGGACTTGGAAACATGGATTATCAATTAATCAAAATATAGGATAAGATAAAATGGCGTCTCAGTGGGAAACTACTAAACGTATTGAAACGTTGGTAGATGGAATATTTGCAATTGCAATGACTTTACTGGTTTTAAACCTTAGTATTCCTCAGTTAACAGGTTCTGTGCAAGATGCAAATTTACAAGTCGTCTTAATGCATTTAACACCTAAATTATTTACTTATGCTATGAGTTTCATGCTTCTTGCAATATTTTGGAGGGTTAACCATGGCCAGTTTTACTATATTAAAAGGATTAATACGCCTCTTTTATGGATAACTGTAACATGGCTCTTATTTGTTGCGTTGGTTCCTTTCTCAACTTCTTTAACAGGAGAATATGGTCATTTACAATCTGCTCAGATTTTTTTTGACCTTAATTTACTTGCTATAGGATTATTAGCTGCTTTAATATGGTATTACGCTACAGAAAAGAAATTTACAGATAAAAAACTAAGTTTGGAGGATATACATAAAATCAGAAAAATTAACATGCTGCTGCCCACTGCATCATTACTTGCAATTGGATTAACTTTTATATCTCCTTCATGGAGTCCATTAGCTTATGCATCTATCGTTATTACTGAAAGATTTTTTAAATAAAATCAAGCAGTTATACTAATGATAAAGAGTTAAATATATTTAAAATTTCATTTTGAGGTAATTTTAGCTGTAACTTGGATATATATTCAATTTCAACCACTACATTTTGTGGTTCGTATTCGAGTACATGTCCACCTGACTTTTTATCTTGGCTAATGAAATGAAAATGGTATCCTGGAGAATCAATCCCATTTACAGAGTTAGGGCTCCAAAATCCGATCATTGTGCCGTTAATATCGTTAAATTCAAATATTGTCTGATTTTTGAGTACTTCTGTAAGTGGAGGATAAGGTTCGTTTTGTTTAGGAACACTTCTTGCTTTAATATGCTTAAAAACACCTTGGATCTTTATTGCATGGAATTTATTCTTTGAATACAGGGAATTATCTAAATATTGTTGCATTGCACTGTTGTTTAATATGTAATTCACTTTTAATGTTTTATTGGGTTTAAAGAAGGTAACAATGGCAAAAGGAGTTTTTACAGAGGAATTGATAACATAAACGGTTCCATTGGATTTTATTTGATAAAATGTATTGTTAAGTTCAATCATTTCACCATCAAGACCATTTGAAGTACCTATTCCCACATCACCATGATTTTTAAGTTCTTCAAATGTTACAATGCCATTATAATTACCTTTAGAAAAGTATTGGAATGTAGATACTTGAAATAGGATATTTTCGGCATTAAAATTAGTATTAGGTTGTATTTGGGTTTCTAGATCATCATTTTTAGGTGAATAAAAAGCAGCTACTAAGAATAATCCTATTAAAATAGGGATTAACCAATATTTTCTTTCCATGCATTATATTATAAAAAAACAGTTATATAAACTTAAATTTATTTGATGGAATTTAATTTAAAATTCAATGCCCAGTATTTCCTTAATATTATCTACAACAAAATCTGCAGCGTTAAAAACCTTTTGTGGAGTGTTTTCTTTCTTTTGCACAGTTAAAACACTAATATCTGCTTCTTTAAGCGCAAAAATAATCATTATTTGAATTATCTGGGAGTTCCAAACCATGTATACTATGGGTAGAAACTTTTTTATAATAATAAAGTATAAGAGGATAATATGAGTGGAGAATTGATGGGGTTTGTGCTATTTGGTTTAGTTTTAGGTACTATTCTCTTGTATTATGAGGATAGGATGACAACTAAAATGGAACAAATTTTAGGCATTAAAATAAAAAAGTTTGATTGCAAATCTATGGATTGTTACACCTATGAGGGGCTTTCTTGGCTTCTTTTAATATATATCTCCATATTAGCCATCGTTCTATTTTATCCGGTAGTAATTGGTTATAATAATTTTCCTGCTTATATTGGCTTATTATTTTTGTTAATTTATCCACAGGTAGTAATGATTATTCGAAATGGTACTTTTAATGATTATAGTATCCCTTCAGCGCAAAACCCAGTTTATGCAGGCCATAACATGATTAGTGGTGGTCCGGGCTATAATCCTGTTTATTATCTTTTGTTTTCATTTTCAATTGGTTGTGTGTCCACTATTTGGGGTTTTTCCATGCTGAATTTTCCGGATATTCCTGTAAATAAGGGAATTTCTTTAATTGTTATGGGATTGATATTGCAGACCTTTGTGCTTTTCCCGGATGTGATAAATTGGATATCTCCTGTGGATATTAGGACTAAAAAAGGAGTGCAATTAATGAGCGGCGCTACAGTTACTATAGTAATCCTTTTAATGTTTTTAAGAGCTATTTAGAGTATTATCTATTAGAGCCATCCAGAATTTTTATAAATTTTAAAATTCAATGTCCAATATTTCCTTAATATTATCTACAACTACGTCTGCAGCATCAAAAACCTTTTGTGGAGTATTTTCTTCCTGTTGCACAGTTAAAACACCAATATCTGCTTCTTTAAGTGCAAAAACGTCATTTACTCCGTTTCCTACCATCATTACTTTATAATTTTTCTTAAGTCCTTTTATAATCTCTTTTTTATTCCAGCTATTGGCAGTATCAAAAACATTTTCTACTGGAATCCCTGTATATTTAGCAAGCTTTTTAAGAGAAGCTTTCCTATCTCCAGATGCTATAAAAAGGTCTATATCTCTTTTTTGAAGTTCTGCAACCACTGAGGGTACTTCAGGGAATACTTTTCCCCCAGAAGTGATAGTAAATTCAATTTTACTTTTATCTATGGCCACAATAAATCCAGATCCGCTGCATATCTGCACGTTGTATTTTTTAGCTACAACTGCTTTAATTGTATCTTGAATATCACTTACTTTGGATTTATCATCTTTAATGGAATTTAATAACTCTTCTTTTTTGATTTCTGTTGAAGAATAGCTTATATCAATATTTATATTATTCCTTTTGATGAATTCGTATATTGTCTGGTGTGATTTAGCATTTATTATACATTTTGCAGGGTCAGTTTGTAGAACTACAAGTGCCCTTTCTGTATTATTATCTACAATGTCAAGAGAGCTGATATCATCACAAATAATTCCTTTTTCGATATCTTTTAAAGCCCTGTATCTTTCTATGAGGGTTCCTGAATTATCAAATACGATTGCTTTCATTTTATCATTTTTTCATTTATTCTTTTTAATTATTAAAGATGATATTGTCTTTAGCTCTACATAATATTGTAAGGAGGATACATATTTTTCTTTTTCAGTATTTTTTATGGAATTTTCATATAATTTTATTCTGTATTTCTCGTTATTTAAGTATTTACGGGATTTTAATTTCTATTTTCTTCTAAATTGGAATATAATGTTCTAATTTGGCTATTTAGGTTCTATTTATACATGTTTTTACATGTGAATTTAATCACTTATGTGTAATACTATTTATTTTATTTTTATGTTACGTATGTGATTTTAATCACATATTTTTCTATTATAGCTGTGATATTAGTCACATAGTTAATACGAATTTAATCATTTTTATAGCAAAATAGTGATAATTCTCACAAAAACATGATAATTAAATTGTTCTTATAATTGCAAAAAAGTGATATTTTTCACAAATTTACAAAAAAATCTTATTGCAACGTGACCACAACTAGTTATATGTAGAAAGAAAAGAAGGAGGTGTTTGAAAATGAAAATGAAAAAACTTGGAGCATTTTTTGCGGCTTTTCTATTAGTTAGTTCCTTTTTCATTCCAGTTTTCGCGCTAAGTTCACCAGCAGCTACACCTGTAGTAGCAGCAACTCCAAACACCCAAAATATAATAAAAATTAGTGGTTCAGACCCCCAGGTTCATGAATATTTCAACCAAATTGCGGCAACAAAATATGATGTGCAGACCAATAACTGCAAAACTAAATCAGAACAATTTGCTAATTATTTAGTTCAAAATGGAGCAACAGATGTTTACACAGTTGAAGTACAACAGGCCAGTGGTAATATAGGACACGAATATATCCAATGGCAAGGAAAAGTGTATGACCCTACATTCCCAGTTTATGGAATGAGCCAAACAGAATATGATAAAATATTAACAAGCCATGGTCTAACAGGTTTAAAATTTATTAAACAGGTTTAAAATTTATTTACTTTTTTTATTTATATATTAAAACATACTCTTTATAGGATATGTAGAAAATTAATTTGAGATATTACAAAATAAAACCCTAATATAACTAAAAAGATTCCACAAATCATTATTACAGTTTTATATGTTGTATTACTCATTATTTTTGATCCTCTGCTTGAAAAAAAGGATACGGTGCTAAACCATGAAAGAACAGCAGACCAATGGCCAATTAAAAATCCTAAAAGGCCTACAACTCCTGCAAGCATTCGAAATCTCCGATTTCGATGCTTCAAAATTCAAGAATTTTGACAGCTCAAAACATTTTAACATGAAAGCAAAACCAATAGTCGCCCACCAAATAAAAAAATAGGGATTAGAAACACTGGTTATAACTCTCCCAATGAAAGGCCCATATTTATCAAAGGAATCATCATGAAATGATATCTGACAGTTTTTCATTTGATCGTGAAATTTCATAACCCATAAAAAGTAAAACACTTCCACCAATTATGCCTATAATAAGCGCTGCGGGTTGAGAGCCTATGATCCAGCCTAAACCTGCTAAAATGACAATAATAAGTGCTAATTCTGTTGTTATATGGCCTAAAACTATTATGGGCCCTGCAATAAATCCTTTTTTTACAGAATCTGAAATTGTAACAGTTAACATAGGCCCGGGAACCACTGCACCAGATAAACCGACCCAAAATGATGATATAACAAATAAAATAGTTTCAATCAACTAAATCACTACATAATAAACTTAAAAATAAGAAAGTAATATGGCAATAGCCATATTCAATCATCTGCATTCGTTTAAAACTTTCATAATCTCTGAAATATGATAATCAATAGTTTCCATTTGATCTTTGTTTAATGTCTTTGTTCTCATTAAAAACCTAAAACGTTCGAAAACATGTCCCATTTTCCCAAGTACTTCGTTTCTATATATTCTTTCTTCGAACATTCCATCACCAGTATTTAATTTAGTTTCAATGCAAATAAATTTAACTATTCTAAGAAATTAATCCTTTGACCAATGCCATTTTCAAGAGCTTTTTCATATACCTTCCATGCTGTAACAATGTCTTGAACAGCAAGCCCTGTTGAATCAAACACAGTGATGTCATTATCAGATGTTCTACCAGGAATTGCACCAATTATAACATCCCCAATTTTACCAATGATGTCACTTCTTCTAACAAGCTTTTCATGAACAGGTATGTTAATTTCACCACTATGGCTGGCTTGATCCCAGCAATCAATAATAATTTTAGCCTTTTGAAGTATATGGCTGTCTAATTCTTGTTTACCTGGCGCATCAGCACCCATGGCGTTTATATGAGTTCCATCGGCCACCCATTTGGATTTAACAACTGCTTCACGTGCAGGAGTGGTAGTTAAAAGAACATCAGCACCTTGAACAGCTTCTTTTATAGTATCTACTGCCTTTACTTCAATTCCGTATTTTTCAGATGCATATTTAGCAAAATTTTCCCTTTTTTCGCAAGTCCTGCATGAAACTCTAACTTCTTTAATATCCATAACTTCATTTATGGCTTCAAGTCCTGTTGCTGCCTGAACTCCTGCTCCAACCATCCCTAATATTTCAGAATTGTCTCTGGCCAGGTATTTGGTGGCAACACCGGCTGCAGCACCGGTTCTCATGTTTGTAATCCATGTTCCATCCATTACAGAAATTGGAAATCCGGTTTCAGGATTAACAAGCTCAATCATGGCCATTACTGTGGGCAAACCAAATTTTCGAGGATTATCAGGATGTACATTAACGCATTTAACTCCAGATTCGTCCATACCTCGAATAAAACAAGGCATGATTCGGAGATCTCCTTTGAACTTTTTGTAAAAAAGGTATTTTTTAGCAGGCATTTGAACTTTACGTTCAGCATGAACTTTATATGCAGTTTCTACACTCTCAATAATCTCTTTCATGTTTGTAAGTTCTTTAATCTGGCTTTGATTTAGAAGAATTGTTTCATGCATTTTATTTACACCTCAATTAATAGTATTGCTTATTTACTTGTTATAATCTCTTAAGTTCCTTAATGATTACGCAATAAACATTTTTTTTTGAAATAATTTTAATATGAATACTAATTTAAATCCATGTTATCTTCAACAAAACCAATAATGCCCCAAACTCTATAATATTTAAACTTAATACTGGTCCTCCCATTCCAGGGCCATGAAATCCTTCTTTTGATAAAAGGAAGAATATAAAAAGAGCATTTTGCATAATAAGTAAAAATGCAAAAAGGATTAATCCAAGGCTAAAACGTGATTTCAGCTTCCTATAACTGGAAATATAGATAAATAGCAGTATAATAAGTAGCAGAATGTTAGCAACACCTACAAGGGCAGCTATTAAAGCTAATCCTGGATCGTCAATGGGTAAATCTCCTTCAAATTCGTTTTCTCTTCCTCTAAATCCATGTTCTTCTACCATTTAATCACCCCACTAATTTTCACTTATTTCCTGCCATATATGCTTGAAAAGCCCATAATTATCTTCCATCTGCGTTGAAAGAAAATACATGTTCCCATATTTCTCGCCAGAAGATACAATAATGTTATTATCCTTTAAAATAGTGATATGATGTCGCACTGTCTTATAATCCATTTCTAATGTTTTAGCAAGCTGGTTAGCATTATAAGGTCTTTTATGCAGTGTGCTTATAATTCTGGCCCTATTTTCTCCTCCTTTGGTACCAGCAATAAGCCACCAGAGCATTCTTTTCATGGACATCACCAAAATTACGGAAACTTTAATGAAAGTTAGCCAATTCTGGTTTTTGAAGTCCCTAAAAAATATACTTATGGGATGATTCTATAAAAATGAAAACAAAAAAGGAATAAATCCTCTATTTAGAGTTATTTGGAGAATTTAAATTATTTTCATTTTCTGAATCTGATTTAAAGCTGAAAAATACATTAAACATTTTTTTAAATGGCTGCTGGTAAATATGAATGTGAATTAAAGTTCCAACAACCATTAAAATGGCTAATTCTGCATGCCAGAATGTTATGCCCTGATTATAAATTGTGGAAATGCCCATATTAATGAAAACTATGAGTAAAATTCCAGTTACTCCAGTACCAAGATAACCACCCATTAATAGAAGATTCCAAAGTCTTTTGTGTTTTTGTGGTTTTAATATACCTTTACGGAAAAGATAATATGTAAAAAGATATGCTCCTATGATTAGCAGAGTTACAGGCAGTACATGGTAATTTGAACCGTCAATATTTGAAGAAGTACCATCTAAACTTCCCGAACTTGGATCTTGAACTGTTGTAGTTGTATTTGCATAATCAGAGCTTCCATTTTGAATATCAGATCCTCCACTACTTCCTGTGGCTGTATTTTGAGAACTATGTGTACTGCTTTGAGAACTGGAATGGGTGGTAGAATTGGTAGGTGTAGCGGCAACTGATTGGGAAAGATCACATATCCCATCACCATTTAAATCAATATAACGGCCGCATTGGCCTGGAAAAGGATCACTAACTAAACCATAGGGACATCCTCCTGCGCATGCTCCTGTCATTGTGGATGCTGCAATAATGGGTACAGTTATGGCAGTTCCTATAATTTTTTCTTTATTATTGGGGATGTAATGCTCCAGAGAAGATTTTAGCTTATTTACATTATCTATTATTTTCTTTTTCATGCATCCACCTTCTTTGAACTTCCAAAGAACATTCTTTTAGTTCCCTTCAAGTAGGTATGATGATGGAATACTGTGACTAAAACCAGGGTAATTCCAAGTTCAACATGCCAGTACATCAGCCCAAAACTGATGGGTAGAGTTATTCCCAGTTCTAATAAAATCAGGAGTAAAAATCCAGCTCCACCAGATACTAAAAACGCGAATCCGATTATAAAGTTCCAGATGTTTACATGAATTGATTTTTTAATTAAATTGCCCTTGTAAAGTGCATAAGTACCTAAATATCCTCCAATGAAAGGTACTGATGGTAATATTATTTCATAAACCATAAATTATCCTCGCTTATTATTATTTTTAAACCTTCAGGATGTTTTTTTATTAGATTAAAATAGCTTTAGTTAATAAAAATAGTTTTTCCAGAATTACTGCCAATTTTATACCTACCATCTACCAAATCTCTACCAATTTGAATAATGATGAATTTAATAAAAACAAAGATTATATTTAAATCCAAATAGTAAAGGAAATATTTATTTTGAGTTTAAAAACTTTAATACATTAAATATAAATCCGATATCCTAGAATATTAACAAATAATGTTTAATTATAATGAAAAGGTATTTCAATGACTTTAAATTTAAAAGAACGTTTTTGGGAAGTAGATTCTCTTCGTGGGCTTGCAATTATAATGATGGTAACATTCCATCTTATATTTGACCTTAATTACTTTGGAGTATACAGTTTTGATTTATATTCTGGATTTTTATTCTGGTTTCAGAAGATAACTGCATTTATCTTTATTTTCCTTGTAGGAGTATCACTAAGCCTTAGTTACTCAAGAACCACTATTTTAAATGATTATAAAGTTCCCAAAAATTTATTTTTAAAGTATTTAAAAAGAGGCCTTAAAATATTTTTTTATGGACTTCTAATCACTTTGATAACATGGATATTTGTAAAACAAGAGTTTATAATTTTTGGAATCCTTCATCTTATTGGAATTGCCATAATTTTAGAGTATCCCTTCTTGAAACATAAATATGTTAATTTATTTGCAGGATTAATATTTATTGCAGCCGGAATTTATCTAACAGGCTTTAGATTTGATTTTTATGGTCTTTTATGGCTGGGATTCATACCTAATAATTGGGGTACACTTGATTATTTTCCATTATTGCCGTGGTTGGGAGTGGTTTCTTTAGGGATATTTGCCGGAAAAATGATTTATAAAGATTACATTCGACAGTTTAAACTTCCTGATTTATCTAATTATCAAATTATAACTCTATTTGAATTTTTAGGGCGAAATTCGCTGGTAATTTATTTGATTCATCAACCAATACTGATTTTATTGCTCTATCTTTTGGGATATTTAAATATCAATTATTTCTTTTAAAACTTAAATGAATAAAGGGACACTCTCTTTATAGCCATTATACTCTGGAAATTCCTTTACCATTTCGTTTTCTTCTGTTTTGCAGACTCTAATGTAATAATAAATTAATATCGGCGCTAAAACTACAGTAATGATAGTTGGCCATCCAAAGAGCCACCCAAGTATAATTAAAATAAATCCAAGATACTGAGGATGCCGTGAATATGCATATATTCCATCTGTAACCAACCCCTCTTTTTTAACACTTTTATAAAGCTTAGTCCAGCCTACAATTATTATAAACATCCCTATTAACATTAAAATGGCCCCATAAGTCATGGCTATGTCCATACCAAATCCAACACCTAAAAAATGAAAACTAATAAGGTTAGGTGGAAGTTGTGTCCCTGGAGTAAAGAAGTATTTTGAAGCAAATAGAACTGTAAGGGGAATTCCATACATCTCTATAAAGAGTGAAATGAAAAATGCACTGACTAAACCATATTCAACCCAATTAGCTTTTCTTCTGTAGGATAAAGGAATTAAAAACGCGATAAAAATAAGGATACATATTATAACAATATGCCATTGTTGGGTTATAACGCCTGTAATAACGTTACTTGAAAGATAGACATAAAAATGATTGTAAAAACCATTAAAATAGATAATGGGAATTAAAAAAAGAGATAGTAGTAGAATTCGAGGTATTAGATTTTTATATGTTCTCATGAAGACACCTATATTGAATATATGATTTTTATTTTTAACTAAAAAATTAAATTTAAATACATATAATAAATAATGGTGGTTTGATTCCCTATCTAATTTGCGATAAATGTAATTCATATTATAAACTTCAAAAGGGAGAATCCATAAAGGATCCTCAAAATCTGCGATTTTGGGACACCGAAAACGAAGTTTTCGAGTGTTTCGACAAGTGTGAATGTGGAAATAAGCTTGAATACTACAAATATATTGGAGACTATACTAAAGGGCTTGAAAACAGGAAAATACGCACTAAAAATGAAGATTTAGCAGAGTTATGGGCTAAAAAAAGCACAGGCATTAAGTTAGTATCTATTTTAGTGTTTTGCTCTCTTGGAATTTTATTAATAGCTGGAATATCAGGGATATCTTCCAACCAAGATAATTCTAATTTAAACACCGTTTCTGGAGGAGATAACGGAAATAAATTAACTATAGTTCTTTTATCTGCATCATGGTGTCCTGCATGCAAGGACCTTGATCAAAAAACACTTTCAGACCCTAAAGTTCAAGAAAAAATAGCTAATAACTATAATTTTAATAAGATAGATGTGGATCAAAATAAGGATGCTGCAATGAAATATGCAACAAATGGAAAAGTCACCCTCCCTACGATTATAATATTAGATGCAAATGGCAATGAAATAAAGAGATATGAAGGTTACATGACAGCAGACGAATTTTTAGGAATTCTTTAGGGAAAAACAAACTTTTTTTAATAATGAATTTAAGTTTTTATACTTGGCAATTTAATATCTATTATATATTGAAAATTTGAAAATATCATGTTTAATATAATTGACTTTTATTAATAAAAAATTAAGGTGTGGCCATGAATCTTTTAAATAAATCGGAATCAATTAAAAATCACGAAATAACAGCATTAGAAAACTTAGAAAAATCATTAAAAACCATAAAAAAGAATAACGATAATATAAACGCGTTTTTAGAGATAAAAGAAGAAGAAGCAATTCAAAAAGCTGAAAAAATTGATTCTA
This sequence comes from Methanobacterium sp., assembly GCA_016222945.1. Lineage (NCBI taxonomy): Archaea > Methanobacteriati > Methanobacteriota > Methanobacteria > Methanobacteriales > Methanobacteriaceae > Methanobacterium > Methanobacterium sp. The sequence goes on from JACRPY010000002.1 coordinate 239,598, forward strand.
AAATAAAAAAAGGGGAAAAAGTAGGTAAACTTGCAGGATTAACTATTGGAATAAAAAGTAACATTAATATTGAAGACTTTAAAATCACTGCAGCCTCAAAAACCCTTGAAAATTATATTGGAAGTTATGATGCAACAGTAACTCAAAGAATAAAGGATGAAGATGCTATAATTATTGGAACAACCAATATGGATGAATTTGCGGCAGGAAGCTCAACTGAAACATCCTATTTCGGATATACAGAAAATCCTGCAGCTCCTGGAAGAATTCCAGGAGGTTCAAGTGGAGGTAGTGCCGCTGTAATAGCTGCAGAAATGTGTGATTTATCTTTAGGTTCTGATACTGGAGGATCTATAAGAAACCCTGCATCTCACTGTGGAGTGATAGGGTTTAAACCAACTTATGGGGTTGTTTCAAGACAAGGATTGCTTGATCTTGCAATGAGTCTGGAGCAAATTGGTCCTTTTGCTCATGATGCTGGTGGAATTGCTTTAATGCTTGATACAATTTCTGGATATGACCTAAAGGAGTGTACAACACTAAAAGAAACTCCAAATTTTGGGGAAATCACTGAAAAATCATCAGAACTTATGAAAGGAATGAAAGTGGGTGTAGTAAAAGAATTCTTTGATGTATCTGATGAACGGATAGTGGATATAGTTGAAGGAAGGATCGATGAAATGAGGGAGTCGGGTGTTGAAGTAGTAGAATTAAGCTTCGATTATATTGATTTATGCCTTCCAACATATTACCTCATAAACTATGTTGAATTCTTCTCTGCAACCAGAAAATATGATGGCCGAAAATATGGTTACAGAATTGAGGATGTATGTGGAGAGGAAGTTTTAAGAAGAATACACACTGGTTCTTACATAAGTCAGAAAGAATACAGTGGTAAATACTATAAAAAAGCTTTACAGGCAAGATCACTAATTAGAAAGGAAATCACAAAACTTCTTCAAGGAGTAGATGCAATAGTAGGTCCAACCGTCCCAAAACTTCCACATAAACTCGGTGAATCATTGGATCCACTGGAAATGTATGCATATGATGTTTTAACAGTAATAGCAAATCTTGCAGGAATTCCAGCAGGAAGTATGAAGGCAGGAGAAGTGAATGGAATACCGGTAGGGCTTCAAATTCAAGGAAAACCATTAGACGATGATAAAATTATTCAAATGATGGCTGGACTTGAAGATGCTAAATAGATCTTCCTCATTTTTTAATTTTCATATTAATTAGAAATTCAAAGTGAAAATAATGAAAAAAATAGGACTTTTATACGTAAAAGGTGCATTGCCAGTTTTTGAAAATTTTGGGAATTTACCAACCCATATTGTAAAAGAAAACGGATTATTAAATGGCAAAAAAGCACATGAAGCACTTGATGGCTTAATAATTCCTGGTGGAAGTATCATTGAATCACAAAGTGTAAGTGATACTCTAAAATCTGAAATTCGGAAAATGGAAAAGGCAGGAAAGTTTATTTTGGGGATGTGCTCTGGATTTCAGCTTCTTGCAAACAAAATAGACATAGGAAGACGTTCCCCATGCCCAATTGAAAGGGAGGGAATGGGAATTTTAGATGTTTCATTCCAGCCAATGATTGGAACAGACAGAGTTGAAGCAGAAATCCTTGATAACTCCTTTTTAACCGAAGGAATGACTGGAGAGAAAGTTAAAGGGTTCCACTGCCATACCTATGGGTTAATTGAAGGAGATGCACAGCCACTATTTTTATCCAATGTTAAACGAACAGATTATCAAAATAATCCTCGAAAAATATTATCAGGGGTTAAAAATGATGAAGGAAATGTTATAGGCACAATGGTTCACGGTTGCCTGGATGAAAACAAAGCCCTTGTGGATAATATACTTAAATTTATTGATGCAACAGAAGAAGATATTTTAGAAATTAAAGACAAAAATAAAGAACTTTTAGCGAAAATTAAAGGCGAAATGGGTATTGATACAAATATACATGCTGAATATTCTAAAACAGCTTCAGAAACTGAAAATATCCCAAAAACCCTAATGATAGCAAGTACTGGTTCAGATTCTGGAAAAACATTTATTACAACAGGTATCGTAGGAGTTTTAAGAAAAAGGGGCTATAAAGTAGGTGTACTAAAAGTTGGGCCTGATATAAGGGATATTGTGCCTTCACTTTACCTTAATAAGGAAAATATGGAGAAATTTTCATCCATTCAAATTGGAGGGTTGGGTTGGATGGATTTAAAAGAGATCCTTGAAGAATTAAAACATCAAAACTATGGCATTGTTTTTATCGAGGGAGTTATGAGTGCATTTACAGGAATGCTCAATGAAAAAACACCATTTTCATCGGCAGAGATTGCAAAAGCAGCTGATATTCCAGTTATTATGGTTTCATCCTGCAGTAAAGGAGGAATTGAAACAGCAGCTATAGATATTGTAGGTCATATTGAAACAATGAATAAAATTGGAGTTAAAACAAGTGGAGTAATCCTAAACAGAGTATATGACAAGTCCATTTCCAAGGTAGCATCTTCATTTATAACTGAAAAGACTAATGTGAATGTAATTGGAGAGATTCCAAAGATAAAGATGACTGAAAGAGGTAATACTCCTGAAGTAGAAATAAAATTAGAAGAATTCTGTTTAAATGCTATGGAGGCAGTTGAGGAGCACTTAAATGTTACTGAAATCCTTGAAATGGCAAAGATACCTGAGTTTAAAGGTTATTTATCACATGAGGATATTCTTAGATCTTTTAAATAAAAAAAGGATTTAATTTAAACTAATAATATTTTTATTTTAATTAAATTAAAAAAATAGCTCTAAAAAAGAATATTTAAAAGTTATTTTTGCTTATTAAATTCTTTATAAGCTTTTGTAACTTATTCATTTACGAGTAATTTTTGATCAACCTTTTTTTAAAAGGTTGAATTCTTTATAAGCTTTTGTAACTTATTCATTTACGAGTAATTTTTGATCAACCTTTTAAAAGGTTGAATTCTTTATAAGCTTTTATAACTTCTTCACCACTTAAAAATAGTAATCCTTCTTCTTCAGCGTATTTTTCAACTTCTGAAGTGGGAAGAGAGTTACCAGTCTTATCATCCATCATTTCACAGCATACAGCCACAGGAGTTAACCCTGCCATCTCTGTAAGAGCAATACACATTTCTGTATGGCCTTGTCTTTTAAGTACGTGTCCTTCAGCTGCTCGAAGTAGTGTAACGTGTCCTGGTGCCCTGAAATATTTTCCAAAATTATTGTAGGCACCGTTTTTGCATAGAAGAGCAAGTTCTTTTATAGTACATGCCCTGTCGTTATCAGTTATTCCTGTAAATGTTTTCCTGTGATTTACTGTTATTGAAAATGCGGATTTTTCATCGTAAGGTATGTCTGTGGGCGATAGTTCGCCAAGTACGGGATATTTAGGAGCTGCAACGTCCATTATATCAGTCATAAATGGAATTCCAAGTTTATCTGAAACTTCTGATGAAAGTGGAACGCAGACAAGCCCACCAGCATCATTTCTTATTATTCTCATATGTTCAGGGGTCATATGTTCAGCTGCAACTATCATATCTGTTTCTTTTTCCCTGTTATCGCTATCAAATACTAAAATGATTTCTCCATCTTTCAGCGCTTTCAATGCATCGTTTATCATTTGATTGTGACTCCTTTAGGTTATTTAGTAAAAATGTAAATTTTATGAATTCAACAATTAGGTATAATACATTTAAATGTACTTAACTATTTGCATAAAAAATTAAGGATCAAAAATTAATAATTAAGAGCTATTTTAACAAAATCTCCATTTTTAATACCTAATTCTTCTTTAAGATTTTTAGAGGCTATAAATTCAAGAATACTTTCTCCATGAGTTGTTTTTTTTGGAAAAATAATAGCACCATTTATTGTATCATTTACAACTGCTTTTATAAGCAGTACATCCCCAAATTTACCTTCTCCTTTGATGATTTCCATTTTATCTTCCCGAATGGAATGAATGGCATTGATCTCACCCTCACCAATTTTAAGGTTTAAAGTACCTGGAAAAGGAGTGAAATTAAGTTTATCCTTAAACTGAGTTTTATATATGGGTAAAGACATGAAATAAGCTCCTTCCCCTTGTCCTGACGTTACAATTCCTTTAATTTCCATTTAAATCACATTAACTTAATCTTTTTTTTTAATAGTTTTATTTAGACAAATTGTTCAACAATCCTTTTTTTAAACTTATTCCTTAACTACACAGGTTATAGTGCAGAAAACTGGCCCTCTTACATCTATTGCCTTATTTTTACTTGTTATATAATTTAATGCAACATCATCAAGCCTTAAATTTATATCAGAAACAGATCTGGATATGGGAACCCTTACAGTGACTTTATCTTTACCGCTTACAACCATCTCTTCAATTTTATAGGCTGCATATGCTGAAATACCGTCCATATAACTAATTCCGGTTGATATGCCTTTCTCCATAGCTTGAATGGCTTTTTCATCTTCAATATCTTTTAGGGGAACGCCAATTATATCGCCTTTGTTTATATAGATTTTATTCCATGCAGCAGGCCCTAACAGTTTTGTACCCTTTTCAGGTTCTATGGCTTTAACCAGTATATTTTTACCTAAAAAGTTGCCTTCAAAGGCTGTAAATTCACATGGTGATGTTACATCACCATTTTCTTTAAATACATTTGTTATATCGTCCATTAACTGCTTACCTTCACCTGTTGCAGGATAATAATTTATTCTTAGCATCGAAGCAATTTCACGGTCTGAAAGCTTCCATTTACCGTAAGTTTCAGGATAAACCATTTCTCTTATATCTAACTGATTATAGAGGAGCATTGCAATCCTTTCAACACCTACACCAATGTTTAAAACATCTTTTTCAATTCCATACTTTGCAAGGGCAATTGGTGAATACAACCCAAAAGTAGCCACTTCTACCCATTCATTGAGCTTAGGGTGATATCCATAAACTTCTGTTTGAGTGTCAGCGACATAATATTTTGATTTCTTTTCATCTGGGGCAAATTTAAACTGTTCAAAACCAAAATGCTCAAGTAAATTTTCAGATATGACTTTACCCAGATCTAAAGAGACTTCATCACCAACAACAACACAGGAGGCTGAATGGTAAGTCATAAGATGGCTTGCATCCTCACGTTGTTCTCTTCTAAAACATCGGTCAATAGAAAACAGTTTAATGGGTAACGGCCTTTTGTTATGGATATTTTGGAGGGTTATAAACCATCCGGAGGTCATATGTGATCTTAAAGTTGTTTTAGAAGCTATAGGTTTTAATTCACGGATTTCTGGGAAGAATTTTTCAATAACACGAAGCCCTACATCATCTGAAACTTCAAGAGCTTTTGAAACCTCTAAAACTAAATCATCCCCACTTATATCTCCTTTTTTATAGCCTCTAAATACATTCTTTAGATTATTGAGTTTTTCTCCCTTTAGATTAACTCCAATTTTTTCAATTTTCTCAATTTTATCCATTCCAATCCCAATATCTGGTCTTGGAAGTCCTGCAAGATAAAAACATCTGTCTAAGACTGCTGGAGCCTCAGGGCCGAATTGTTTGTAAATATGGTCTTCTTCAATGAAAACAGGGTTTACTGCTTCGCTAAACCCTAAATTTAGATATGCTTGTCTTAACTGGGCCACTGTATCGTATAGCATATGGGTTTTACCAGTTTTAAGAGTTAAACGAGGATATTCCTCATCATGATGGGGTTTTTTTAAAGTTTGTGGAGTCATTGCCCATGCTCCCTCAAAATCCTTTTTTGCAAGCTTAATAATTTTCTTTTTATCCAAATAATACCCCCTATATCATATTTAATGTGTTATAAAATCTTTGTTAACTTGAAATTTGATTTTTTTATATTTTAGGTTAATAATAAGAATTTTGCATTGATCCTTTTTATATTTAGTCCTACCTGTTATCATGTGATCAAAATTTAAATAATATAGCATATAATTTCATACTATGGAAAGTGAAATTTACAAGCACGATGTTTTAGTAATAGGCTCTGGCGGAGCAGGATGTAGAGCAGCAATAGAAGCTTCTAAACAAAATTTAAGCGTTTTAATAATATCAAAAGGGTTATCATTTAAATCAGGATGCACAACCTTGGCGGAAGGAGGATATAACGCATCATTTGCAGCAGTTGACAGTGAAGATGATGCTGATGCTCATTTTGAAGATACAATGAAAGGAGGAGCGTATCTAAACGATCCCCAACTTGCAAGAATTCTTGTAGAAGAATCACCACAAAGACTCATTGAACTTGAAAGTTACGGAGCTCTTTTTGATAGGCAGGAATCTGGAGAAATAAACCAGCGCCCATTTGGGGGGCAACAATTCAGGCGAACATGCTTCCAGGGAGATAGAACAGGCCATGAAATGATGATGGCCCTAAAAGAAGAAGTTCTTAAACGAGATATTGAAACCCTTGATGAAATCATGGTAACATCTCTGATTTTAGATGAATCAGGAAATTCAGTAATAGGAGCTTGTGGGTTGTCACTTAAAGACTCTAAATTCATGGTCTTTAAGGCTAAATCAGTTGTTATGGGTAGTGGAGGGGCAGGATGGCTTTATCCTGTAACTTCAAACACATTGCAGAAAACTGGTGATGGTTATTCTTTAGCATATGATGCTGGAGCAGACCTTTTAGACATGGAACAGGTTCAATTCCACCCAACAGGCATGATATATCCAGAATCAAGAAAAGGAGTCCTGGTCACAGAAGCTGTGCGTGGAGAAGGCGGTAAACTCATCAATGCTGAAGATGAAAGGTTCATGAAAAATTATGACCCTCGAGGAGAACTTGCAACAAGGGATATAGTGGCAAGAGCCATATATAATGAAATAAGAGAAGAAAGAGGCACAAAAATAGGAGGGGTTTATCTGGATGTAACTCACCTTCCAGATGAAATAATTGAAGAGAAACTTGAAACCATGCTTTTACAGTTTCAGGATGTTGGTGTGGACATAAGAAACGAAGCAATGGAAGTTGCACCAACTGCACACCATTTTATGGGCGGCATTAGGATAAATGAACATGGTGAAACCACAATAAAGAATTTATACGCTGCAGGTGAAGCAGCTGGTGGAGTTCATGGTGCAAACAGGCTTGGTGGAAACGCACTTGCAGATACTCAGGTATTTGGTAAGCGTGCAGGTGAAGCTGCAGCTAAAAATGCCATAAATGATGAAATTGAATCTAATGATAAATTTGTTAATGCTGAAAAAGAACGTATCTTAAAACTCTTGAAAAATGGTGATATATATCCATTTGAGATTAAAAAAGAGCTTGAAGAACTCATGTGGAAAAATGTGGCTATAATACGTAATGAAGATGGTTTAAAAGATGCATTAATGAGGATTAATGAACTTAAATCCATGTTAAAAGATATGAAAGTGTCAGACATCACAAGTTACAATAAAGACCTTCTTGATGCACTGGAAATAATTAAAATGCTTGATGTGGCTGAACTTGTCACCAAATCAGCAATTTTACGCAGGGAAAGTAGAGGCGCCCACTACAGGGAAGATTTTCCTGAAACAAAGGATTCGTGGAAGAAGAGCATTGTTTTTAATAAAGCTGGAAGATTAAGTTTTATTGAAAGATAAGCATAGATAAACTTCATTTTCATTTTATCACGTTAGTTTAAGACTAAATGGACGATAATATTTGAATTCTTTCAAATTGACATTAAAAGAGGATTGATTAATGAGATATATTGCTTTGCTTAGAGGAATTAATGTTGGCCGTAAAAATAGAATAAAAATGGCTGATTTAATAAATATTTTTGAATCCATGGGTTTTAAAGATGTAAAAACGTATCTTCAAAGTGGTAATGTAATTTTTAATCATGATTCTATTGACACTGTAAAAACTGCGCGAGATATTGAAAAAAACATAACTCAAACATTTGGATTTGAGGTTAATCTGATTATTAGGAATGAAGATGAACTGGAAAACATCATCAATGGTAACCCATTTATTAAAGAATCAAACATTGAAATTGATAAGTTACATGTGACCTTTTTGCAAGAGCGGCCTGAAACAGAAATTATACAGAATTTAGACATAAATAAAGACATAAATGAGAAATTTGAAGTCATTGATAAAGAAGTGTACCTTTATTGTCCAAATGGATATGCAAGAACAAAATTAACAAATAATGTATTTGAAAAAAAGTTAAAAACCAAAGCTACGACAAGAAATTGGAAAACAACAAATAAGCTGCTTCAAATATCTAAGAATAAATAATTAAAGCTTCAGATGATTAGGTGAGTTTAGTATTTATTTCATACTGTTTACCTTTTCTTGATCTTTTTAATCTCTTTGGCCATTTTTTTTATATCTTTCCATTTCTTTTTTTCTGCAAGTTTAGGGTTTTTTTTCCTTTCAACTGCCTGTATTTCCCTCTGTAATTTTCGGTAACTTTCCAGTCTTTTCTCAGACAGGGATCCATCACTTATGGCATTTTTAACTGCACATCCGGGTTCAGTCTCATGCGAACAATCGGAAAATTTACACTGCATCTCAAGTTCTATAATATCACTGAAAAGATCCAGCATTCCCTCTCCAGCATCCCATAGCTGCAATTCCCTCATTCCAGGATTGTCTATAATTAAACCGCCATTCTCTAACATGATCAATTCTCTTTCAGTTGTAACATGTCTTCCCCTACTATCTTTTTCCCGTATTTTGCCGATATTCTGTCTTTTATAACCTTCAAGAGAGTTGATGAGTGTAGATTTGCCAACACCAGATGAACCCAGCAATGCGACGGTTTTACCATCCTTAAGATAAGGTGATAATTGTTCTATGCCATCATTCTCAGTTGCACTGATAGCAACTACATTTATCCCGGGTGCTATCTCCACAACTTCATTTATTTTATTATTTACATCTTTACAAAGATCTGATTTACTTAGAATCACTACAGGCTCTGCACCTTTTTCATTAGCAATAGCGAGGTATCTTTCTATCCTTCTTAAGTTAAAATCTCTGTTTAGTGAAGTGACTATAAAAATAGTATCAATGTTAGCGACAATTACCTGTTCTTCGGTAACTTTACCTGCTTCTTTCCTTGAAAACTTGCTTTTTCGAGGGAGAATGACATGTATAGTGGCAGAACCTATTTCATCTTTTGATATGGCTACCCAATCACCTACGGCAGGAAGATGTTCCTTTTGGCGCAGATTACCTGAAATTCTTGCACGAATCTCTCCATCTTTGGTGTACACGTTATAACCATTTTTGTACACAGTTGAGACTCTTGCTGGTTCATATAATCCAACATAATCCCTAAAATGTTTCCCGAAAAAGGCATTCCATCCTAATTTCTTTAATAAATTATCCAATTTAAATTCCTCAGTTTAATTAGTACAATATAGTTTAGAATATGAGTATATAAGGTTTATTATTAAAATATAATGGTAAAAATAGAAGTTTAATTGAAACCATGTCCGGATAGGGACTTGAACCCAGTTAATAGATCCAAATCATATGGTATATTGCTTTAATAGAGTATATACCATTATATGTATTTAAAAAATGAATTTTAATAGTTCACTGGAACCATGTCTCTGTTTTTAAACTGTTTAAGTAGGAATGTTCCTATTCTGCCGCAATAGATTGCAAAAACCCCTAAAACCAGTATGAATATAAATATAGTAATATCTCCAATTGAAGATATGTTGTTTAATTTTATTCCAGATATTATGATTCCAAATATGAAAATTGCTATTACAAGGAGCGAACCAGAGATATTTCCAGTTAAGAAACCGTATTTGAAGTCATGAGTGTGGTTTTTAGCCATAAAAACAGTTATAAATCCGCTGAATAAAGTTAATAACGCGATATTATGGAATATAAATGCAATGCTTAGTGATGTTATTACTCCCGCAATTAGGCCTTTTCCATCAATCATCAGCTCTTTAATGGTTTCTCCATGATATTCGACTTCTTCTAATGATTTGGTGTACATGAGGGTGCTGCCACAACTACAATAAACAAAATCGTTAGGAGTTTCGTCTTCCTGGAGTTGGTAATAACCATTACATCCATGACAAGTTAATAGGCCCGTATAAGCGTTTTTATTGATTAAAAGACTCATGTCTGTTCGCATAATCGTAAAAAGGATTTTATAGGCAGATATAATATCAGATGTTGTCATGTTTATTCTTTCTTTGTTTAGGGCGTTGCATGCAGCAAGAAGTTTAGTTATTCTTTTTAGTTCTCTTTTGAATGAAATTTCCCTATCTCCAATTTCATCACAGCATTTTGAAGCCAGTAAATCATGTAATTTATCATGGAATCTTTCAGTATGTTTATCTGTCCATTTAATTTGCCTAATATGGTAAAAAAAATCATTATCATTAAAGCTGGCTGTAGACTGTACAAATTTAAATTTTTCAAGTCCTAAAATGATTTTTTCTAAAATATCACTTGAAAAAACAGCTTTAACATCGTCTTCATGCAAACATCTTCTTAAATTCATGGAATAAATCCAGTTAATGAAACGATAAAGATTATAAAAGGAATAATAGTCAATAGAGCCTGAAAAAACATTAGCTTGTTCCGGATCTAAGTTATTAGATATTGCACGAGTTAGGAAAGGGCTGATAGGTTGTAATTGTTTATTAGCTAGAGTTGTATCAACAGGTTCTCTCCAATTGCTAAAAACATAAAAAAGTTCATAATAAATTCCAGATGATTTTAAATCTTCTAAATCAGAAATAAGGTTTTTAACACCTTGAAAATCAAAACCTGTTCCCAGTATTGATAATTCTCCCTTTAATTTATAACTTTTATTGTCTCTTATAGCCATATTTTCACTTCAAACTAATTTAGTCACCTAAAAGCTCATAAATAGTTTATTAGGGAATATAATCTGAAATATCCATATTTAAACATTTTTTAATGTTTTGAGGCCTATAAATCTTAAAATGAGATTAAAGCCACATAAAACAGGATAAATATGTAACTAATAACTATAAATGTCTATTATTAATAACTAATCATACTGATAGTATATAAATCATTATTGTTAGGAGTAAATAGAAAAGTATATTTATTAAGAGTTTAGGTTACTATTTTAACACATTAATTAAAAGGGCAAATGACTACTACAGGGAGTTAATTCAGCTTTAAAATAATAAATAAGTATGCCCTGACCGGGACTTGAACCCGGGTAATAGGATCCGCAATCCTACGTGATATCCGCTACACTACCAGGGCAAAAAACATTTTAATTTTCAAAATAGAATCTGAATAATTAAATAGAGGCAGTGTTTTTTGAATTTAAATAAATTCTATATTTTCTATTAGTGTTTTTTCATATTTAAATTTTAATGAAGTGGAATAATAAATGAATTAAAAATTATAAATGGATTATTTTTGTAAAATACATAATTTGGATGGCTGTTGATATTAATCCAAGTAATGCGCCACTTATAACTTGTAGAAGCGTGTGTCTTTTAAGGTATAATCGGCTCCACATAACAACAGGGATTATTGTGCTAAATATGACTCCTATTGGGCCGAAAACATAAATTAAAGCAGCTGCAGGTCCTGCAACTCCCATTGAGTGGATGCTGATTTTCCAGTAAAGATTTATGAAGAATACAATCAATGTATTGGAAAAATAGCAGAACATTAATATGGTCGTGATTGTAGGGGCGTTAATCATGTATAATATAACTGCACCTATCAAATAAGATATAATTACCATTAGGAGAGGTACATTTCGGTCTGTTCGCTCGGGTATGTCCAGTTCTATTTGCATACCTCGTGTTTTTTTACTTTTCATCCACCCGTAAACAAGTAAAATTGGTAAAAGACCTGCAAAAACAGTGGTTATACATGTTACTATTAAAAAATCGTGTATATTAAGAAGATAATAGTTGATTATTGCAAATGCAGGAATTGAGATTGTGGGCGCGTATGCTATGATTGAAATAAATTCTGCAAAGCGTTTTTTAACGCCATCGTCCATGATAACATTGTTTTTCATAAGATTACCTGATTTATTCAAATTATTAAACAGAATAAAATATTTAAATCTAATAGATAATAAGTTTTAGCTTTAATTTTTTAGTCCCATATATAAAGCTTAAATGTGTATCCGCCGCAGTTTTTAACCCCAACTGCTATGTTACGGCCATTTTTCATGTCTGCATTAGCTGCAATGGTAGTGTTCAGCTGATTTACTTCTGTAAAATTATATTTCAAACTACCCATAGTTTTATTGAAGTATGAGCCTGCAATCTGCTCTGCTGAATCATAATTTTTAGTTTTCAATGCATCTGTAACACTTTGAAGCGCTGTAAAGTCGGTGGGAGTGCTTTTGTAGGTTGCCATCGTTTCTAATATGTCGTGAGCTTCATTAGATGCACGTATTTGAGGGGCTGGTGCTGAAAAATCACTGCTAATATAAGTTACAGCAGTAAGTATAATAAAAACAGGTATAACGGCCAGCACAGCATCTAATGTGAATATAAATCCTTTATTGTCCATAAAACCTCTTTTGTAACTAGTTTTATTATTATGAATGAATTATTTTTCTTTTATACTTCTAACTACATTATCTTTCTTGGCTATGGAATCTAAAGCAGCTTTTTCAACCTTCTGTTTCATAAGCTCAAAATCTTCAGGTGTTGTATCTCCCACGATCTTTTTAATCTTTGTATAGGCTGCTTCTCTAAATAATGGTTTTAATTCTTCTTCAACACCATTTTTTACAAGTTTGGCTTTTCCAGTTCCATCAACAAATCCAATTTCAGTTATACCTACATTTACGCTGGATATTACTTTTTTAACTTCTTCTGCCACATTTTTTGGTGCTATTATCATTAATGAATCTACTGAAACTCCGAGGGGGTCTATATCTAATTTTTCAAGCATTTCCAGTACTTTTGGGTTTATCACAGCTCTTATTTTATCATCATAAAAGGTTAGTCCCAGGCCTGTTGTGTTTGAAATCTCATGTGCATCGCCACGAAGCCCTCCGTTTGTAACATCAGTCATTGCATGAACTTTTGGAAGTAATCCTGCATTAAATATAGCTTCTGATGCTTTTATGAAGCTTATGTCCATTGTTTCGTTTACAACGTCGAACATTCCATGGTATATGGCTGTTGTGGTTATAGTTCCGCCTCCAGAGCCTTCAGTCAGCAATATAACGTCTCCTACTTCTGCTCTTTTCCTTGCTGTTGGAGGATATTCTGAAATTCCGATTGCACCTACTGCACTTACTAATCGGTCCCCTAAAACCATGTCTCCACCTACTCGAAGCGTGCTTCCAGCTACAAGAGGCACATTTACAAGTTCTGAGACTGCACAAACTCCTGCAGTAAAATCAAATAATTTTCCAACATCCCCGTCATCTGCAAGGTGTAAATCGCTTATAACGGCCACAGGGTCGGCGCCCATGACACACACATCTCTAAGCGCGGCTCTTGCAACGTGAAATCCTCCTAAAAATGGATATTCACTTAATCGTGAGTGTATACCGTCTACTGCAGTTGTTACATAAATATCGTTGGAGTTTACACTTTTTTTGACCACACCACCGTCATCTTGAGCTTCAGGAGTTATAAAAGCGTTTGTATGGCTGCTTGAAACAATTTCTGCTATTTTTCTGTGAACAAAAAAGTCTCCAGCTCCTCTGGAGCCCACACCAATTTGGCCCATGGCCACATCTGCTCGAGGGTATTCTATTAATTCTCTTAGGAAATCATCAGGGTGAGATTCAATTTCTAATGTATGTTTCACTTCTTCAATCACGGCAGATGCCATTTTTAAAGCTTGATTAGAATCTATGTCTTTGTATTCCATTATTTTTTGAGTTAAATTCTCTCTAACAGATTCTTCAGAATCATGCTTTATCGCTTGCCTTACAAAGCCTTCTATATCCACTTGATACACCTTTTTTTGGTATTGATAATCAAATCAATCTTAAAATCATATTATATAATTTTTACAAAATTTTTTAAAATATTTAAGCCTATTTCTCCGCTTTTTTCAGGATGGAACTGTGTAGCATAAACATTATCTCTAAAAACAACTGCAGGAACATCAATTCCATAATCAGTAGTAGCAGCTATTATATCTGGATCATCAGGCTTTATGTAATATGAATGAACAAAATACATGTAATCATTGCTAATTCCATTAAGAATAGGGCATTCACTCACAATTTTTAAGTTATTCCAGCCCATATGTGGTATTTTTAAACCTTCAGGCAGACGTATTACTTCACCTTTGAACACGTCAAGCCCTTTAACTCCTTTACTTTCTTCGCTTTTTGTAAATAGGATTTGCTGCCCCAGACAGACTCCTAAAAAGGGTTTTCCAGAGTTTATATGCTCATGAATTATATTTTTATATTTTTCAAGATGTTTCATGGCGTTTCCAAATGCGCCAACTCCAGGGAGGATTAGTGCATCTGCCTTTTCCATTTCATAAATATCATCGGAAATAATAGCTTCTTCACCAATTCTTGAGAACCCATTTTTGATGCTTTTGAGATTTCCTGTTCCGTAATTGATTATTACTATCATTTGTGCCTCAAAAAATAAAATATGAAAGATTTAAATGGTTTTAGATTTATCGTGGGCTGATCTTGAGTAAAAATCGTCTACACGTATTGTATCATCAAGGTGTGGTGTTGAAACTTCATGAAGTTTTGTATTTTCCATGGCAACAATAGAGTGAGGTTCTCCAGGCTCAATTCGCACTGTATCGTTCTTTCCGAAGTATTCTTTTCGATCTTCAAATTCGATGTAACCTGTACCACTTACAATGTACATTGTTTCATCTTTTTCAGCATGATAATGGAAAGAGGTTTGATAGCCTTCCCTTATGAATAATTCTTTGGTAAGATATTTTTCTGTGTAAATAAGGACCTTTTCATAGCCCCATGGCTTGTCTTCCCTGTTTTTGTATTCTTTTCTTATTTCTTCAAGTTCTTTGGAGGTATCGATTGCCATCCAGAAGAGTCCATCTTCTTTGTAGTATCCAAGCTGGTTATCTTTGGCTAACATTGGAAATACGGTTTTTTCAATATCTCCCACTTCAAAATCACCGAAGTTAATTTCTCCATTTGAAAAATAAACTCCTCCATTTATATAATAATCAAGAAGAGGCTTTTCTTTAAATGAAACCAGTTTATCTCCACTAATTTCAACTATTCCGTATGGAGACATCATTTTGGTTATAAATATGGAAAGGGGGTAATCTGACTTTTCGCCTTGATTAATCATATTTTTAATGTTTAAATCAGCTACAACATCTCCGTTCCTAATTACGCACTGTTCATTATCTCCAATTTGTTCCATACCTAATTTTATGGCGTTTAATGTTCCAAGAGGTTCATCTTCTATTACATATTCAATTTTCATCCCGTTGTAATTATCTCCAAATCGTTCCTCGATTTTATCACTTAAAAAACCGGTTAATAGAAGCACACGGTCAACGCCAGCGTTTTTAAAATCGAAGATTTGCTTATCAAGGATAGTGTAATTGGCTTGATTTTCTAAAATTGAGTAATTATCTTTAATTTCAATTAATGGCTTGGGAATACGTTCTGTAAGTGGTCTTAACCGTTTTCCAAATCCTCCGCAAAGTATCATCCCTGCTGTTCTGCTCATTTTATCACCAATTTCAATTAATATAACTTTTTTTTGTATTTTATGGAATATTAAATTTTATAGATTCATCCTATAATTAGTTGTTATTTATTTATATCCAGAATCAACCTTAAAAACTCGCCGAAATCAGATGCCACAATTTTATCAGTGCCCAGCGTTTTAGAATGTGCATCGAGTTCAGTAACAACAAACTTATATCCTATTTCTTTTAGAGGTTCTACAAGTCTTGGGCCGTCAGTTATGGCTAAAGCATCTACATTTAATTTTTCTATAGGTACAGCATGGGGAACTCCAGCTACAATCAAAAAATCAATTTCGTGATCTTTTAAAATATCTGCAGCCACATTTCCAGTTATAGGATATTCATCAAGACCTCCAGTTATCATATCAATGTCTGCGCCTTCTTTTTGGAGCTCTTTTTTGATATTTACGGCGTGCTGTCTTATTCTTGGAAGTCCTACGTTTTCATCAAGATTTGCAATTATAAATGGTTTATTATTCTCATTTATTTTGTTAAGGGGCACTTTTAAGATGTCTGCAAAAATATATGATGTTTCTTTTTTAGCGTTTAGTATAATAGCGATTTTTTCACCATCTTCAAACTTTTTAATTAACATTTTGGCGATTTCTTTTTTATCATCACCATAAGATGGAGCTATATATTCACCTTTTGCCATGCCTCTAGTTTTTTCTATTTCTGTAGCTAATTTAAGCATTTTTGTTTGTCTCTGGGCTTCATCAGACGATATTACTCCTTCTTTACTTGCAGATTCTAAAACTGCAATTGCACCTTCTGTATTGTCTCCTTCACTTAAACCGCCGTGAGATTCAACAGCAAGAACCGTAGCACTTATATTTGCATTTATAATGGATTCTTTGAGGTCTTCACCGATAATCATGCTTGCACAGGTACCTACAATTCCTACAAGCTCTGGAGAAAACATTGAATCTGCTTTTTTAAGTGTTTCTTCTAATTTGGCTGATGCACCGAATATAAAATCATTTTCAGACATGGCAGTGGTTAAAACTCTCACGCCATCATTTTCAAGGAGTCGCCCTGTTCTAAAACAGCAGCCATGAGGGCCGTGAAGTATGATAACGTCAGTGTTCATATCTCTTAATGTGTATAATGATGCGGCGATGGGGCTTGGTCTTGGATGCAAATTTTCACCTCTAAAAGTATGTAATTTGTTAAATATGAAATATTAATGTTTTATTGGTTTTAATAAGTCTAAAAATATGTTTAATCTCTTAATAAATTCTTTATTTAATTTATTTTTAATACATATTCTACTTTTAAGATTATATAAACTTCCTACATTTATATAGATTTAATGTATTTAGATGATAAAAATACATATTGTGAAAAATTATATTTTATAATTTAGTTTAACTAATCGTGATAAAATGGACAGAATCAATTATTTAATATTAATAAGTATAGTTATGATATCATTGGTAGGATTATTTGCTCCCAATCAGCTTAATAACCAAAATATTGGGAAAAATACATTCTCAAGCTCTTTAAAACCCTTTGAAATTAATGTTTTAGGCAGTAATAGTAATGGGACAGTAATTAAAAGCGGACCATACGGAAACCTCAATTCTACCTGTAAAATTGCATTTATAATTGGAGTACATCCTCTTGAACAAAATTCTCATAAAGCTATTTTTGAATCAATTTTAAACCTTTCAAAATATCTTAACAGTACTTATTATATTTATAGCGTCGATGTTACTAAAGATAGACTCTATTATGATAATGGAAGGATGAATGGGCAGATACTGGCTAATGAATATGCTGTACCAGATATAGAAAAGAATAACTTCAATTTAGCAGTAGATGTGCACTCTAATAAAGGCGGAAATTATCAAAAAACAAAATTTCTATTTGTTCCATGGGGAAACTATAAAGCAATGGCAATAGCTTCCAGTTTAATCAGTAACATGCCATGGCTCGAATATTACGTTCCTCCTAAAGAAACAGGTCCAGTAAGTTCAAATTATGTTACAATTCCATTAATTAAATCAGGAACACCGGCTATAATTTATGAAACCTATAGATATGAACCATATTATGTTACAGCAAATCATGCAGACGAATTTGTTTTAACTGTGGACAAATTGAAATTAAATTAAAAAGGGCTTCATACATGATAATAAAAAACATATTTCAAGGAAATTTCGTTTATAGGCCAAATAGATTCACAGTAACTTTTAAACACAATAATAAAACTGAAAATGGTCATTTAAGAGATCCAGGACGTCTTAAAGAACTTTTAACTCCTGATGCGGATTTACTTTTAAGGCCGGCCTTAAATACTACAGGTAGAAAGACTAAATTTGATGTAATCGCTGTTTTAAAGGATGATCTATGGGTTCTTATAAATTCAGGGTTTCACAGTGATATTGCAGCTGATTTAATAGATTCTGGATTGATAGATGAATTTAAGGGTTATTCTGTTAAAAAAAGGGAATATACATATGGTAAAAGCAGAATTGACTTCTTGCTATCCAATAAAAACGAGGAGGAGATGCTTTTGGAAGTTAAAGGCTGTACATTAGTTGAGGAGGGCCATGCGTTATTTCCAGATGCACCTACAGTCCGGGGAAAAAAGCATGTTGATGAGCTTACTTGTGCTAAAAAAGAAGGTTTAAATGCGTCTATTCTTTTTTTAATATTGTGTGAAGATGCTGAAAGATTTTCTCCAAACCAGGTGATGGATCATGAATTTTCAAATGCACTGGAGAATGCATATAACTTGGGAGTTAATATTATTGTTTATTCATTTAAAAATAAGTATAAAAAAGGAAATTTGGAGATAAAACCATTTAAAAGAGTTGGAATTAAATTTAAAATGAAAAAATTGGTTGTTTAAACACAACCGTGTTTTTCAAGTTTTTCAAATTCATTAGGTGATCCAATTCCTAAAATTACGTCCCCTGCTCTTATTAGATAGCTTCTTGGAGGATCTATGGTTAATTTACCTTCTTCACCAATTCCTACAAGTACAACACCAGTTTTATGGTGCATATCTGCTTCTTCTACGGTTTTTCCATCGAAAAAGCTGTTGGGGGATACTTTAACTTCTTTCATTTCTCTGTTTTTATGTTCTGCTAAAACTTCCTGTACAAACATGGCTTCATATCCGCCTTCTATACTTTTGTACATGAGCCTTCCAGATATAACAAAGGGAGATATCACTTGACTTGCACCTGCAAGCTTTATTTGTTCTATGTTTTCATAACGCTGGGCTTCAGCAATGATTCTCACATTTTTATCTATTTCGCGAATTCCAAGAATACAGTGTATTGTTTGTGAATCAGATTCCATATCAACAATAACAGCTTTAGCTCCCTTTACATTAGCCTTTTCCAGGTCTTTTATCCGTGTTGGATCTCCATGTACAAAATTAATATCATTTTTCAATGCTTTTTTGCGCACATTTTCGTCTTCATCAATAGCATATATTTTTTCATCTTTCCCGATTTCTTTAATGCATTCCACTGTGCTTTCGGTCCACCCGCATATAACCACATGCTCTGACTTTTTCACCTTAACCAACCCCATTAATTTCATTTGCTGCCTTTGCACCAGAAACTCTACTATTGTTTCAACTGCCAATGCGAAAGTTCCAATACCTACAATTAGCAGTGATACTGTAAAAAACATTCCAAGAGAAGTTTTAGGACTATAATCTCCATATCCTACCGTTCCAATAGTTATAAACGTCCAGTAAAATGATACAATCCATGGTTGTCCTTCAAGTAAATGGAATCCAATGGTTCCGTATGCAATTACTCCCGTAATCATCATAAAAATACGGACCATGCGGTCTCTAATCAGCCGAGGTAAATGTTTTCTTAAAAGTCTGAATAATACAAACGCCATTAAAATAACCTTCTTTTTGATTTTAAAAGGAAATAAGTTATTTCCTCATCATGAAATACCATACTGCAGCGCCTATAACTCCTAAAATTATTAGTATGATAATTATGCTTGTCCAGCCCCATCCAGAGCCGTCATCAGTTGAATTATCATCACTGTCACCATCTTTAACTTTTTTGGAGCTACTGGATTTAGAACCGCTTGAACCTCCACCGCGGCCTCCACCGCCGCCCCCACCTTTAACTTCTGGGTTTAAACTGTTTAGCTGCATTGCAGCTGGTGAGCTGCTTTGTAGAACACTATTTGATGTTGTGTCCTGATATTCTTGTGCAAAAATACAATTTGGAACTCCTAAAAGTCCAATAACTAAAGATATTATTAAAATCCCTGCTTTCAGATTCATTTTTTTTATACCTCCATTGATCCTATAATTAATTAAAAAACATTTAGATACACTTATTTTTTTGAAAGGAAATGAATTATTTTTTTATACCGAAAAACCACACTAAAACACATATAATTCCAAACACACTTATTATTATGATATTTACGATCGTCCCGATAAATCCGGGGCTGTTGTCAGTTGAATTATCATCACTATCAGTTTTTGCTTTTTTGGAGCTGCTTGAACTGCTTCCGTGGCCACCTCTGCCGCCTCCTTTAATTTCGGGGTTTAAAATGTTTAATTGCATTACAGCAGGGGAACTGCTTTGTAAAACAGTATTTGATGATGTGTCTTGATATTCTTGTGCAAAAATACAATTTGGAACTCCTAAAAGTCCAATAACTAAAGATATTATTAAAATCCCTGTTTTCAGATTCATTGTAACATTCCAAGATTCTTTAATTGATTATTATTAATTATTATAATTATAAATCTTTCATGATTATACCTATATAACTTTTATTATTTCCGTATTCAGGGAAATCGAGTTTTAAAAATAATCTTTAACAAATCTTAGGATGAAAAAAGTGTTTTCTTTGAGGATTCTTTTAAGTTAGAGAAAGATGGAGATTAGATTAAAATACTGAATGGAATAAGTTTTGGGAATAAGCTAACCAGATAATAATAAATAACGTTATAATCGAACCAATAATGGGTGCACCATATCTAATTAAAGGTCTTTGATCATTTATTTGTATTTTAGAGAGCTTATAATCATGAGTATAATCATATGTGACTATAATGATTCCAAATGTTAAAAATATTGTGAATACAGTTTCTATTAGGTTGTTTACAGTATATAATGGCGATGATAATTGAATAAAAGTTATAATTAATGATGTTACTAAAATTACTCCGGTTATTGCAAGATAAAGTTTGTTATTATGGTAATTTTTCATTTCAAATATTCCAGTTGTAATGCAGTAAATCCCTACTCCTGCCATAAAGAACACGTGATTACCCAATAAAGACAAAAATATTAAATAAATACCTACTAAAATTGCCCATATCGGTGAATTTAGTTTCATTTTTATCAATCACAATTTAATTATTCCTTAAAATAAATAGCTTAATTTGTCTTCATTAGCTTTAAAAGATCTCTTTTTTTGGATTTAATTAGAATGTTTTTCTTCCTTAATTTCCTGTTCTGGTTCTTTGCCTTTTATTAGTCTGTATGTTATTGTTGTTGCAAAAAACACTAATCCTAATAATATTAACCGTTCTAAGGGATGCTTACTAAAACTGTAGCCTGGCCAAATCGCTGGAACACCAATAGCTATACCACTAAACAGTAAAATAAAAACTAAAACAGCCACAACAATTGCAATAACATTTCTAACATTCACCATTAAACACGTCCATCTAAGATATAACTTTTAATTCACATTAACTTACTAATATCCGTATTAATTAACTTTAAATATGTTTTATGTGCCTTAATAATATCAAAAGTGTTTATTTTATCTCTACTCTCAACCACAGCACTACAACCAGACAAAAGCTTCAAAAAAGCTTTTTCAGTGACTGAAAATGTTGTTGATACTCTTTCAGTCCCTTTCCAGTTATTAAACTCCTGGACAAACAAAATTTCACGCACACTATTAAAAAGTTTTTTTGCTTTTTTATCACCCCATTTAACTTTTCCCAACCGTTTAAAGAACTCAACAGTAGGTTCAGGAGTTTCTTGACTTGAATCAAAATCTTCAAGCATTAATGTTATTCTTGTGGCCATTTCTCCTTTTTCTGCTTTGTATAAATCTTCTTGATAGATTTTATGGCCAATTCTAATGCTGTAAAGGTCTGTGATGAAAGTATAAATCACCCAAAAATCTTTTACTGTTATTAATGGTGCAAATGGTATGTTTAAAGGAAAATTACTTAAATATTTAGTTGATAAAAGCTCTAAATCCGTGTATTCCTTATTTTTAACAGCATAACTCTTATCAACACTCGAATCGATGGGATTACCCAAATGAACCAATTTCTCATAAACCCATGAATCAGTTAAACTTAATATACCTTCCACTACTTCTTTCAGTCCTTCAATATCACTGAAGTCTTTTAGTACTTTTTCTGCTACTTTTTCTGTTGGTTCTGCGTGTAATAATCCCATAAATAATTACCTCCCTCATATTACCATGGCCATACTTTGCCTTTTATCCAGTTGACTGTGTTGTTTACCGTGTTTATAACATTATTCGCCACTGTTTTAACAGTTTTTACAGCATTACTTATTGCTGTTTTAACTTTGGTAACTACTTTGTTTACTGCTGTTTTAACTTGGGTGATAGTTTTATTTACAACTGTTTTAATTGCTGCTGCTGTTTTAACTACAGCGGTTTTAGCGTTTGAAATAGCGGCACTTGCTAGTTGTGCTGTATACGTAATATTATCATTTAAAAGTTTCCCTGTTTTAAAATAAGCATCTTTTAGTTTTCCTATAGGATCTGAAATAAACCCTCCAAGGTCACCTATGCCTCGTTTAAGCTGGAAATCATTTAAATATTTCGCAGCACTAATCAAATTTTCATTTTTAGTTAATTTAGCCCCAAACTCAAGCGTACTAGTAAACCAACCCACAGGATTAGGGAAAATCACATTACTAACTCCTGAAACAAGATTCTTCAAATTTTCAGGGTTGTCTAATTTAAGTTTTTTACCTAAATCTCCTGTAAAATCTCCAATTTTTCTTATTAGCCAGTTGTCTCCTAGGTTTATGTTTAGTCCTAGTTTTTCTAGTATTCCTGCACCTTTTAGGGCTTTACCTCCCCAGGATGCTACTCTTGCAATTGGGATTAGTGATACAAGGTTAATTAAGGTGTTTCCCATGGACATGTCGCCGTTTTCATCTATTCCTAGTCCAAAGTCTAGTAAAGCTTTGATGTTTCCTACGCCCCATCCATCCCAATTTTTGTAGCCAGGAATAGTTAGGAAAGTATAATTAAAGTAATCCCAAGGATTACCAGTTTGAATCGCTTTTTGAGTAGCCTCCATACTTTTTATCGCAGCATAACTACATGGATCATACGGATTAAATAAACCCGTATACACCGCCCCAAACAAGTTCTCCATTTCAGCAGTACTTAGTGGTGTTCCTCGCCCATCAGGATTCATGGTCAACGCATTTCCAGTATAATACTTGTTGAATTGTTCTGTGGTCATGATTACTGTTCCCAGGAACGGATCCTGTATGATATAATTATCGCCAAGTTTGCCGAGTATTATGGCATAATGATTGTTTCCTGTGTTAAACCATACATACTGATGCCTTGGTCGGTTAATCCACCAATCTGTGATATAAGATTAGCATCTGCACGTGCTCCTAAACTGTTTAAAAGATTACCTAAAGCCATAGCTCCACAAAGATTATTATTCGGTGCTGGATCAGCAGGTTTACGAGGAATTCTATGAGGTGTAACCGGTTGGCTGTTCACCGGAGTGCTTAATGTGCTTGTTAGTGTTTGTTGGTCAATTGTGGTGGTTAGTGTGTAGCTTCCCGGGTTGAAGACTTGTAGTTGTGTCCAGGCACTGTTATTAATTAGGGGTGCTGTTTCTGGGTAGACATCACCACCGTTGTTTATAAAGAATTGCACCAGAAATGAGGGAATCTCCATTTTCAATTCTTCTCCTGTGCTGCTACGGAGAGTTACAGTGATATCATATATTTGCCCTGGATTTATAGTGCCTGATGGTACGTTTAAAACCGCAACAGCCTGGTTGTTGGTGTTTATATTCATTCCTGTGATGCAGATAGGGTTTTTTTGTCCCCACCAATTATATTGGGCATCGACTGTTCCATGACCATTGTTGTGAAGGTTATGAGTGTTACCCGCGATACGATTGTAGTTTAATGTGTTGTTAGTGCCATTTTCAACAAGTATAGCATTTGGGTTTCCTGTGATATTGTTTTGAATGAATGTATTGTTGCTGCCGTTTATTATTAAACCGTTTTCTGTGTTATTATGAACATTATTACCTGTTAAATTGTTATTGTCCCCGTTTATAGTGCTTCCATTAGTACTATTAAAGATTAATGTACTGTTAACATGGTTTTCACTTCCATTCACTATCAAACCATTAGTATTATTCTGCAACAAACTACTATCCAACGTGTTATTGTTTCCATTAAATATGATCCCAGTTTGGTTGTTAAAACGACTGGTAATATTAGAAAAAGTGTTATTATCGCCAATAACCTGTAAACCATTCCTATTCAATGTTAAAATAGTATTGTTCATCTGATTATTATTTCCAGTGATGGTTAAACTGTAACCATTATCTAGGAGGATGTTAAAGAGTGTTAGAATGTTGTTTATATTGTTATTATTTCCCTGGATGTTTATTCCTTGGCCGTTACGGATTATGGTGTTTCCCAACATATTCAAAAAATCAACAACATCATTATCACCACGGATCAGGAGTCCTGTGCCATTATTATCAGTTAAACCATTCCCAGTAACAATGTTATTTCCATTGATGTACATTGCAGTGTTGTTTTGATTGCTAACACTATTATTAGCCACAACATTACCCTTACCAGTTATAAAGAAACCATTGGTTCCGTTAAGCACACCTGAACCATTTACCAGGTTATTGTTTTCGTTTAAAGTTAAAGCATTAGTGTTATTTAATAAAAATATATTATTAATGTTATTTAAATTTCCGTTTAAGATTAATCCATTGGTATTGTTTAAAAAGTAACTGTCATTTAAACGGTTTCCATTACCATCAATCAAAACGCCGTTCAATGTGTTATAAACCACAGTTAGATTGGTTAAAACATTACCATCACCACTTAAGTGTAGTCCGTTGGTGTTTCCGAATAGTTGTGTTCCGTTTAGTAGGTTGTTGTTTCCTGTGAATTCTAGTGCGTAGTTGTTGGCTAGGACACTGTTGTTTAGGAATAAAAGTGTTCCTAGAATATTATTATTTCCTGTGAGTTTTATTCCTATACCATTTCTGTATATTTGGGTGTCGGTAATGGTGGGATTGTTTAAATTATTTCCATAGGTATCCATACTTATACCCCATCCACTATTATCCATTATAAGGTTATTAGAAACAGGATTACTGTAAGGAGTGGTGATACCATACACATTATTAGTCACAGTGTTAAAAGAAAACTGATTACCGTTACTATTGGTGAATGCTGCTCCGTAGGGATTGTATTGGAATGTGTTACCTATTATGGGTGTTGAATCGGTACTTGTAAGCCATAAACCTGCAATATGATTACTATTAGCGTTGTTTGTGACAACAGCACTACTACCACTACTTTCTAGATTAATACCAGTCCACCCATTACCATTTGCAACATTATTTTGAATCCAACTATAAGGGCTTAATCGTAAAAAGATACCATGACCACCATTACCATTAACCACATTACCACTTAAACTAGAACCAGGAGAATTATAAAGATAAATACCAGTATAAACAGAACCAACCACCGTATTACCTGTTAATGTTGATGTAGAACTGTCCAATAACCCTATTCCTACCTCACCATTATTTGCCACGTAATTATTAGAAAACACAGAATTAGTATTAGTTAAAAGAACACCAAACCGTTTATTATTAATAATAGTGTTACCATTGAAGTTTCCGTTGATTGCGTAGTGTCCTTCATAATTACCGTGTATTCCATAATTTGAAAGACCATTACCATCCAAAACCAAACCAGAAACAACAACATCACTACTCCACACATCAACCAAAGTATGAATACTCTCAGTAGCCCTTAAAACCGCACCACCAGGATTAGCAGCAAACAATTTCCAAGACTTTAAAACCTCAATAGGCTCATCCACACTATAAACACCATTATTAAATATAATGGTGTCACTGTAGCCCGCAGCACCCAAAACAGATTTATAATTACCAGGATTAGCATAATGAGTATCAGCAAAAACAGTGCCTAAACTAAATGAAGATGCTATAAATAAAAACAACACTGATGCAATAAAAAACCTAAAATTCATAATACAATAATAATAAATTATTCAATAAATACTTAACGGTAACAACTTCACCATTCCCACAAAAAACAAATATAATTTTCTCCTCAATATGATCAAAAAAAATAACCTAAACTGAACCCTTCAACTCCCTTAACTCCCTTTTCATCTCCAGCACCGTGTCAAATAACCGGTTATTCGGTCTTTGTAATGTCCAGAATACCATCAAGGGAAAAATTAACTGGGGAACTTTTCACATTTATGTATTCGATATACCTCAGGTAACTTTTTCTTAAATTTTTTAAAAAAAAATTTAACTAATAGTCCCCTAAAAATAACATTGGGAGACATTTTTTTGGAAAATAATTCTAAACCTTCTGAAATTAGTTGGACCGCTATTATAATTGTTTCATTATCTTCATTTATCATAGCACTTGATTCTACTTTTATGAACGTAGCTATAGGCAATTTAATAGTAGATCTGAACACCACTATACCTACTATACAGATAATAATCAGTGTTTATGCACTGACCATGGCTTCATTAATGCTTCTAGGGGGTAAGATGCAAGATGTAGTGGGTAGGAAAAATGCATACATTGCTGGTGCCGTTATTTTTGGATTTGGAACAGCTATAGCTGCTTTGAGTGTTAATTCAACCATGTTATTGATTGGATGGTCAGTTTTTGAAGGTATTGGTGCGGCCCTGATGACACCGGCCACAGCTTCAATCATTGTTGGAATGTATAGTGGAAAAAACCGTGAATTCGCCCTGGGGATTCGAACATCCCTAGCTACTGCAGGTGCAGGAGTCGGACCACTCGTAGGAGGATTTTTAGCCACATTCTTTAGTTGGAGATGGGGTTTTGGACTTGAACTGATTATTATAATAATTATCCTGGCATTATCACGAAAGCTGAATTACTTCCCGCCATCAATGAAACTTAGAGATTTAGACAAATGGGGGGTGCTTTTATCTTCATTAGGACTTTTATTATTTGTTATAGGAATTTTAAGAATTAATTCTAACGAAAACTTTGAGATATCTGCATTTATAATAGGAATGGGGATATTACTATTAATATTATTCTATTTAAGAGAAAAAAGAGTTATTAGTAGAGATGAACGACCGCTTACTGATATCAGACTGTTTAAAAATAGAAACTTTGCTCTGGGAACACTTTCCAGACTGGTACTGAATCTGGCCCTTGCTGGGGCTGTATTCATATTGCCTGTTTTTTTCCAGCAAGAAACAGGTGCCGACGCATTCACAACAGGCCTTACTCTTTTACCATTAACTATTGGGGTTTTGATCTTTTCAATAGCATCATCTAAACTATCAAACCGAATTGCACCCCACCATCTCATTTCCATAGGATTTTTAATTGCATTATTATCCAGTTATTATCTCAGCTATCAGTTCAACTTGAATACCCACGTATTTGATATTATTCCTGGAACCTTATTTCTGGGAATGGGATTAGGTTTAGCCCTGCCATTAACTGCAAACCTAATTTTATCCTCGGCAAGTTCAGATAAGCAAGCGGATGCTTCAGGTATTATGTCCACCAGTGCAAATCTGGGATCATCCATGGGAACTGCAGTTATAGGGATTATCCTCATAATTGGAACAATCAACGGATTATATGCAGCGTATGATCAGATCTATCCCAACCAATTTACGAAAAGTGAAATCGATCAAAAACTGGCATTATATCAAGAGAAAAAAAATGCAACTACAACATTTAATGTCTTAAAAGGGAATGAAAACTTTACTTTATACACAATTGTTAATAAAACCATCAGAAATGCAATGAAAACTGCATTTGACTTTATATTTATCATATTCTTAATAAGCTTCATAATTTCGCTATTCATAAAGCCATTGAAACTTAAGTAGCCTATTATTCTATTTATGAAATCTAAAAAAACTAATATAATCTTTTTAAAGCACTTTCAGTAACTTCATCTAATTTTTTCCTCAAATAAAATCAAAAAAAATAACTTAAACTGAACCCTTTAATTCCATTAATTCCTGTTGCATCGCCGATACTGTATCATATAACCGGTTATTTTGATCCTTTAATTCCCGGTAGTTTATTTTTAATTCTTTGTAGTCAGATATACTGACCGGTGGCTTCATGTCGTTTATTGTGACATGTTCCATATACTTGGAGTAAACCTGTTTTAAAGTGTCTTCACTGGCTAGGAAGTAGGCGTCTCTTACCCGATCTTTGTATTTGGCCCATCATGTGTTCACGGATTTCCTCAGGCATAATCGCATTAATCAATTGTGTATTGAAAAATTTACGCATCATATGACTCGTAACACGACGGAATTCTCCTTTCTCTTCCTGTTCCCAGCCGAGATATTTATTTAAACGCCTGTACTGTTTGGAACGGCAATAGTTGCCATAAAACCTTTACCAGACTTATAACTTGAAAATAAAGCTTCCTCTGGTTTAGGGTCTATTCTCTCAATCTTTAAATAAGTTTCTACGGCTTTAACTGTTTCTTCACTTAGAAATGTTGTGAATTTAACAAGGCAAATATTTATAGAAAAAAAGTAACTTAGAGTGACTTCCTGTTAATGGTAATTTATATAACTGATATTTTCACTTTTTTTAAACTTATGATGGTTAGATATGAGATAACAATTTCGTAAATGATATTTTCATGACTTTAGAAACTGGTGAAAAAATATGATTGTATTAATTTCATTAATAGCAGTTCTAGTAATTTCGTTATTGATTGTAATAAAGGCGGCAGATTTATTTGTTGATAATCTGGTAGAGGTGGGTGAAGTGGTTGGGATCTCTCAAATAATTTTAGGGGTTACTGCTTCAGCTATTGGAACTTCTCTTCCTGAATTTGGTTCTGCAATGATTGCTACTTTATCAGGTAGTCCGGATATTGGTGTTGGAGTTGTTATAGGTTCGAATATATGGAATATTGCAGGAATACTTGGTATTTCCGCAACATTTGCTGGAGTTATTAAGACTAGTCCTAAAGGATTATCCCGAGATGGAGCAGTAACACTTGCTACAGCATTAATTCTTATATTTTTCATGTTCTTTGGAGATATTGGTAAAATAGCAGCTATTGTTTTTATAGCAGTCTATGCAATTTATCTAAGAAGTCTAATAAAAGCTCAAAAAGAAGAAACTGCTGAAAATAATGAAAAACAAATTGAAAATGAGTCTGAAATTAAAGAAGGTTCAGTTCTATCTAAACTTAAAACTATTAGCCCCAAAACGATAATATGGATAGTAGTAGGCCTTGCAGGGTTAATTGTAGGATGTAGACTATTGGTGTATAGTGGAGTAGAAATTGGAAAAATTTTAGGTATTCCTGAAATGATTATGGGGCTTTTTACACTGGCAATAGGAACAAGCATACCCGAACTTGTAGTTACTTTCTCATCTGCTATGAAAGGACTGCATGATTTATCAATAGGAACTGTACTTGGAAGTAACACATTTAATATCATGATAGGTATTGGAGTACCTGCCCTTATTCTAAATGTACCTGTAGAACCTCTTTCACTTACCTTTGATGCTCCGGCAATGATTTTTGTCACTATATTGGTCCTGCTAATGATAAAAAGAGGCATGAAACTAACTAGAGTTGATGGAATCATATTAATGGCAGTTTATATTACTTATGCAGTTGTAAGAATAGGATTTTTAGGGTGATTAAATGTATAAAAAAATATTAATAACAAGTACTGGCGAATATCTGGATGAAATAATGGAACATACTATTGATTTGGTAGATGGAAGAACAATGAAAGTCATTGGACTATATGTTGCAGAAACGTCTGCGCCTTTCCTAACTCCAAGTAAAGTAAAAGAATTGATGGTTAAAGAGTTAAAAGAGAGAGGAAAAGAAGTTTTAAGAGGTATAGAACAAGAATTCAAAAAACCAGATTGTGAAAAAATCAAGTTTATTCCTATGCTTGTTGAGGGGGATCCAGCATCGGAGATTGTTAAAATTGCTGAAAAAGAAAACGTAGACGTTATAGTCATGGGTACTGGTAAAAATAAAATAGATAAGCATTTGCTTGGAAGCGTCTCCGAAAAGGTTGTTCACTCTGCTCCGTGCACTATATTACTTGTAAGGATAGTATAATAAATTAATTTATTTTTTTTAGAAGTATTATACAATTTAAATAATACTTTTTCAATGTTTTATATATAAAACTATGATGGTTAAATATGAAGTAATATTTACTACTAATGAAAAAATATATAAAATGACAATTATTTCTTTAATTCGGTGTTTTCATGATTAACAAAGTAACTGCAATAAAATATTGTAACTGGTGCGGTGATCCTTTTGAAGTTAAATCACCCAATCAAAAGTATTGTTCGCCCTCAAAAAAGAACTGTAGTAAAGAAGCTAAACGTGAAAGTTGGCGTAAAGCTGCAGGTAAATACAGGAAGAAATATAAAAATGTTTTACAAATATCACAAGTTTATAAAACAGGAACAGGATTTTTAAGCAGTACACCATATGATGATTTTGATAAAGAATATGCAGCTTTAGTTAAAGAAAGAAAAAGGCTAAAATTAAATGGATTGTTAATAGGTTTAAGTCCATTGCTTCAATTTACTTGCAGGCCTTTTATGGAAACTCCTTTAAACCGTAATTTTTTCTCAATTTTTGAATTATATCCATATTTATTAGTTTTAGCTTTATTATTAGTTGGGACCATCGTTTTTGGAATATATCATGATTAATAATTATTTCTAATTTTTTATGTAAAATTATGATGGTTAACTATGAAAGGAAATAACTTAAATTTTCTTTTTATTTTTCTTAATGCATTTCCCTGAAAACCAAATTTAGTGGATTTCATTATTTTGCAGAGGATTCTGATAGTTATGGCAAAGAAAAAACAAAAACCTAAAAAAACACCTAAAAACAATAAAAAAACTGAAGTAACCAAAATTATGAATGATTCAGAATATAAGAATTTGAAATACATGTTTATAGCTTTACTTATAGCAAGTATTCTGTTCCTGGCTGTATATCTCGTTGGATTTATTAATATTTTATTAAAATAGCTTTATAATATTAAATATGCCATTTTATTCACGATAAAAGAATTATTTCATGATTATCCATTTATATTGGAAATCAAGTTTAAAAAAATAATCTTTAACTAGTTTTAGGATAAAAAATGAGTTTTCTTTGAAAACACAATTCATAACCAATTTTATCTCCTTCTTCTAACAAAATATTTCCTTAATTCATCTGCAAAAAACATTATAGGTATAAATGTAATTACATAAAGCCAGTCAGTGATTCCAAGAGCGGTTGTGTTAAATATGATTTGTAGATAGGGTATATATACTATTGAAAGCATGACTACAACTTCAAAAGCAATTCCCATAGGTACCCATCTATTTTTAAACAACCCTACCTCAAATGTAGATGTTCTGGTGGTTTGACAGCCTATTAGGTTTCCTATCTGTGCAGCGACAATACCTACAAATACCATGGTGGTTGCTTTAATGTATAGTGGGTCAGAAAATGGAAGGGCTTGTCCTAACTGCCATCCTCCATTATGGAGTGTCCAAAAGTATCCTGACATCACAAGAGCTGCTTCTATTAATCCGAGAAATATATATCCTCTAAATACAACTCCAAAATTTAAAAGCCGTTCTTTCCGGGATCTTGGGGGCCGGTTCATCACATCAGATTCTGAAGGACCCACACCCAGTGCAAGTGCAGGGACTGTGTCTGTTCCCAGGTCAATTGCAAGTATTTGCATTACAGTAATTGGAAGCGGAATTTTAAATAGAACCATTAATACAAATGGAATGATTTCTGCGGTTTCGTGGGCAAAAATATAGGTTATAAACTTTCTTATGTTTTCATAGATGGTTCTACCTTCCCTAATGGCCTCTACAATTGATGCAAAATTATCGTCAGTTAAAACCATGTCAGAAGCTTCTTTTGCAACGTCTGTACCGGTTATTCCCATTGCAATTCCTATATCTGCCTTTCTAAGTGCTGGAGCGTCATTTACACCATCTCCAGTCATAGCAACGATTTCATCTTCATCTTCAAGTATGGAGGCAATTCTCATTTTATGCTCGGGAACAGCCCTTGCAAATATTACATTTTGTTTTGATTTTAAAATATTGCCTACTTCTTCATCAGACATCTCTGTAAGTTCTTTCCCTTTTATTATTTGGCATTTACCACTTACAATTCCAATTTCTTCTGCTATGGCGTTTGCTGTAAGTCCATAGTCGCCTGTTATCATTATTATTCTAATTCCTGCCTGATGACATTGTGCTACAGCATCTTTAACTTCTGGACGGGGCGGATCTTGCATAGCCATCATGCCCACTAATATCATATCTTTTTCAACGGTTTCAGGCCGGTAATCATCAAAATCGTTTGGAAGATTTCTGTAAGCTACTCCAAGTATTCTAAGTCCCTGTTTTGCAAGATTATCATGTATTTTAATAATTTTTTCCTTTTCATCCTCTTTTAATGGTCTTATTTTCCCATTTTCTGAGATATAATTGCTGAGGGAAATTATTTTTTTAGGAGCTCCTTTGATATAAGCGACTTTTTTATCTTCTTTCTGGTGGATAGAACTCATAGATTTCCTTTTAGAGTCAAAAGGAAGTTCTGTTATTCGTGGAATTCGTTCAAGTTCTTCTTCCAGGTTAAATCCACTTTTATATGCAGCTACAATTAGTGATGCTTCTGTGGGGTCTCCTAAGATTTTCCATTTGCCTGTTTTGTCTTGAGGGGGAATGAGTTTGGCATCATTACAAAATGCAGATGTTCGCATGAGTAATTTAAGCTCTTTCATTTCATCATAACTAATTTCTGAACCTTTATGCAGAAATTCACCTTCGGGGGAGTATCCTGATCCGGTTACATCAATTAATTCGCAAGGTATCCATATTTTACGGACGGTCATCTCATTTTTAGTTAGAGTACCTGTTTTATCGGTGCAGATAATTGTTGTAGACCCTAATGTTTCTACACTGGACAATCTTTTTATAAGAGCATTTTTAGTGACCATTTTTTTTGCTGCAGCAGCAAGTGAAAGGGTAACTGTGGGTAAAAGTCCTTCTGGAACATTTGCAACGGTTAATCCAATGGCAAAAAGGAAAGCAAGCTCTAAAGGAAAACCTACAACAAAAATATTAACGGCAAACAATGTAAAACCCATTAAAATAGCAATGATTGCAATTATTTGGGCTAATCTACCTATTTCTTTTTGAAGAGGGCTTGGAACTTCTTTTACAGTTTGAGTAAGTGTTGCAATCTTACTAAATTCTGTTTGTGTTCCTGTTGCAAAAACAACAGCTTTTCCTGAGCCTGATGAAACATTTGTACCTGCAAAAATAAGATTATGCATCTCTACGAAATTATCATTTTCAACGCTTATTTCTTCAGCTTCTTTACGTACTGGCCGTGATTCTCCTGTAAGCGTGGAATTATCTATTTTAAGTTGAAAAGCCTCAGTAAGTCTTGAATCAGCAGAAATGTTGTCTCCTTCTCCAAGTACGATTAAATCTCCAGGAACAAGTTCTGCTGCAAGTATTTCTCTTTTTTCACCCTCTCTTATGACTTTTGCAGTGGATGGGAGTATTTTTTTAAGGGCTTCAGTAGCTTTCTCTGCTTCATACTCCTGCCAGAAGCTGAAAAGAGCGTTAATTACAATTACGGCAATAATTGCAAATCCAAGTTGTGGAGTTCCAGAAATAAAAGCCAGAATGCTTGCAGCCCATAAAAGGAGGGCCAGTATATTATAGAAATTTTCTAAGAATTTAAAAATTAAAGGTTTTTGTTTTATTTCTTCTATTTGGTTCGGTCCATATTTTTCAAGCCTTTGTTTAGCTTCTTCTTCACTTAAACCATGTTTAGATGTACTAAGTAGGGAATATACCTCAGAAGGCGGTGATTTATAAATACTTAACTCTTTTAAATAGAGTTCATCTTGATCCATAGTTACACGGACTTGAATTTTTTTTGATATTAAGTCATTTCAAACGGGCATTTTTTATTTACACTTGAAATTTACCTCTTGTAATAAAATAATAGACTACGTTATTCTTTATAATGTTTAAAATATAAATAATAATGGGGTATTTCATGGAATGCGATGTTGTGATAATTGGAGCAGGACCTGCAGGGCTATTTGCAGCAGATAAATTGGCTGATCACTTTAAAATTATTGTAGTTGATAAAGGAAGAGGAATAGACACCAGAAAATGTGTTGCTCTTAAAAATAGGAATTGTGGAAAATGTTTACCATGTAATATAACTGGAGGACTTGGTGGAGCAGGTGGACTATCAGATGGTAAGCTTAACTTAAGACCAGATATTGGTGGTAACCTTGAAGAATTTGTAAGCAAAGAAGAAGCATGGAATATAATAAATGAAATCGATGAATTCTTCTTAAAACATGGGGCACCTGAGGAACTATATAAACCTTCAAAAAAGGATATATCCACTATTTTGAAAAAATCTGCCGCTACTGGAATTAAATTTATCCCTATTATTCAAAGACATATAGGTTCAGATAAAACGCCCGATGTTATAAACTCTATTAAAGAAAGTATTGAAGATAAAGGTGTTTCATTTTTACTTGAAACAGAAGTTAAAGATATTAAAGCAGATAAAACAGTGAAAGGAGTAACTTTGAAAGATAAAACTGGAAATGAGTTTGAAATAAAATCTAATTATATAGTCGCTGCTCCGGGGCGCGTGGGGGCTTACTGGTTTTCTGACCAACTAAAAAAGCTTAAAATCCCTGTAAATTATAATCCTGTGGATATTGGGGTTAGGGTTGAAGTTCCACATATTGTGATGGATTTTATAACAAAAATAAATTGGGATCCTAAATTTCATATAACAACAAAGACATATGATGACTTTGTAAGAACATTCTGTACATGTCCTAAAGGATTTGTTGTTGAAGAAGTTTATGATGGATTTGTAGGTGTAAATGGACATTCTATGCGTGAAAAAGTTTCTGAAAATACTAATTTTGCATTTTTAGTTAGGGTGGAGCTTACAGAACCAATAGAAAACACTTCTGCATATTTATTTGCAATTGCAAGTATGGCCAATACTCTTGGGGGAGGAAAACCAATTATTCAAAGGCTTGGAGACCTTAAAAGAGGGAGAAGATCAACATGGAACCGTATTGAAAAGAGTAATATTTCCCCAACATTTAAAAATGTAGTTCCGGGCGATATTGCAATGGCCCTCCCTCATAGAATGGTTGTTGATATTTTAGAGGGTCTTGAAGCCTTAAATGAAGTTATTCCTGGAGTAGCGTCAGATTCAACTATTCTTTATGCTCCAGAAATAAAATTATATGCAATGAGGGCTAAAGTAAATCAGGGAATGGAAACTCCTGTTAAAGGGCTTTATGTTGCAGGGGATGGTGCTGGAGTTTCAAGGGGAATTGTTGGAGCTGCAGCAACAGGGATAATAGCTGCGAATGATATTTTAAAAAAAATTTAATTAATAAAGTGCTGATATAAATGAAAAATCAGATTAAGGATTTAAAAATTACAAAAATATTAATTATTATTTTTATTTGCACTATAATTGCAGAAGCATCCATTATTTATATTTATAACCCATATAAAGATGTTAAATGCCCTAATTGTAATTCAACAAACACTAAGTACTGGATGGACGATGAACCAGACATAATATTTGAATGTCTTAACTGTGGGGCGTATTTTTATCAAAATGGCTATATTGTCATGTATAACATGGATATGAATAAAAAATACAATGAAAGCCTTAAAAAAACAAATAACACGAAAATAATTAAAAATAATTCGATTAATTAGTATTTATCCTAATTTGAGGGCTTAAAATGGAAAAAATAAATCCTTACTTGAAATATTTAAATATCACATTGGTTGTGACCATTGTATCCACAATGATCATGTTATACATGTTCGTTAATAGAATAAACATCATTTACAGCAATAATTTTGAAATTTTACTTGTAATTTTGCCTTGTGTTCTTGGTGGAACTGCAGCGGCACTTTTATCCAATGGAATCCGTGGAATTATAGTTTCAATGGTTGTTGGAGCTTTATCATTTTGTATATGGTCAAGTATATACGTTTCACTGTTAACTATTATTACAAGCACAGATCCATGGGGTATTGTAATGTTAGTAGTCTGGATACCTGGAACATTGGTAATTGGAGGGATAATGGGTCTGATTGGAGGAGTTATCGGAATATTCATCAAGAAATTATATGAATACATAAGAAAATAACTTATTTCTCTCTTACAATTACAGCGGTTCCATATGCTAAAATTTCTTGCATTACATTGGAAATTTCATTAGAATCGTAACGAACACTTATTACGGCATTGGCACCCATTTGCTGCGCATGATCAATCATTCTGTATACTGCGTCGTCTCTTGATTCTTCCATCATTTTGACGTATTCTTTTATTTCTCCACCAACTATGGAACGTAATCCTGCACCAATTTGACCTCCAACACCCCTACTACGGACAGTTAATCCATAACAAAAACCCTTGGTTTCGACAATTTCATATCCTGGGGCATTATTGGAGCTTACTACAATAAAGCTTTGTTGTAACCCGTCCAGTTCATTATCTTCAGATATTTCGTTTTCAGGGAGAGTAATTCCTTCTCGTTTTGCTTCAAGTTTTCTTTGTATTTCTTCGTGTGATGCCATGTAATCACCAATTATTTAATTTTATTTATTATCGACAAATAATACTTATAATATCTCCGCTTTTAAGTTCATAATCACTGCTAACCCTTCTACCACTCCGGGCATCCATAGCATGCATAAAACTCTCACCAATATCAGTATGAATTACAAATGCTAAATCTCTTGGTTTAGAGTTAGTTTTAATTAAAACCGCATCTGGAAGCACGTTTCCCTTCCCATCACATAATTTATGTTCATCCTCAACGGGATAAACAACAAGCATATCCAGAAGCTCAAAAATCACATTATTTAAAGCTTCCTGCACTCCAGTACTACCATATTTATCCATTACATGTTCTTTAATGTAATTTAATGCATTTTTCTGTGCATCACTTAACTTTTCAGGTTCTACTACTTCAAAGCTGCTTTCTCCAGGAATATAGTTTATTAAGCCAACTTCGGCAGCTTTTACAAGTGCTAACTCTGATTCGGCAGAAGCAGGAATCACATTTTCATATTTTTCCTTTAACCGTTTGATATTTTCTTCAGCATGAGGTAAATCGGCCTTATTAGCCACTATGATCATTGGTTTGGCTATGCGCAGTAGGACACCTAGGAATTCTTTGATGTCATCATCTTCCCATTTAAAATACTCTCCAGGAACTGCTCTTTTTGCTTCAATAATATCTTCTAATGATATTCCAATTCCGCTGAATTGTTCGTGTATTATTCTAGAAAAATCAAGCTTTTCAGAGAGATATTTTCGTATTAACTTGTTCCAGTTCTTCTTTAATATACTAAAAAGCCACATCACTATTTCATATTCTAAAAATTCCACATCATCAAGGGGATCATGTGATCCTGCATCCACAGGCCTTCCTTCTTCATCTGTAGATCCTGATGCGTCAATTATATGTATAAATGCTCTGGATTGCCTTAAATTATCTAAAAATCTGTTTCCAAGTCCACGTCCTTCATGTGCACCGGGAACAAGCCCTGCAACATCAATTAGTTCTACAGGTATCATTCTACGGCCTTCAACACACTTTGAATTTTGGGGATTGCATGTAATTTCCAGTTGGGTGCATGGACACTCTGCTATCACATAGGCAACGGCTTTATTTGCATCTATGGTTGTAAAGGGGTAACTTGCAACTTCTACTTGACTTAAAGTTGCTGAATTAAAAAATGATGATTTTCCAACGTTTGGTTTTCCGGTTACTGCAATTTCTAGCATTTTATCACATTCAATTTTTTATTATCTATTATTATAGTTATTATAATAGCACATAATGGTTTTGGAGATAAACTAAAAAACCTGATAATTAATTCAAATATGTTTAGTGTTGAAATTCACGTTTATATTAATTAAAATAATAAAATTAGAAATAGAACAATATTTAATTAGATAAGTGCATAAGCCTGGTTGTAGCGGGTTTCAGCCCTGTAATACCAGTATCTAACCCATTTATATCTCCATTTATACCTTATTTTTCCTTTATATTTGTATTTTGCCAGATAACGTACTTTATATTTCTTTTTGCTCATTTTCCATGGAACCAGAACCTGATAACTGTAGGTAACGAGACCGTAAATGAAATATGATTCTGCATAAACAGGTGAAAACATACCAGGAGTATCCATTGCCCTAAATTTCAGAATTTTTGAAGTATAAAATGCAATAGGGGAGGTATAAACATAGCTGCTGGTTGTAGGTGTTGTTCCATCCAGAGTATAATATATATGGCCTGCTTTACTTGCTGTTAAGCTTACAATTACTGGAGAGTAATAATATGAACCTCCTCTTAGGTCAGCACTTGCTATTGGGGTGATGGTGTCTGTTATTATGTTTGTAAGAGCTTTAACAGCATTAATCCTGCCGCCTGTAAAGGTTTTCCCAGATAATGAAGCTATATAATCTACATTGCCCATAATGGTATATTTTATCTG
The DNA here is from genome assembly GCA_016222945.1 of Methanobacterium sp. Classification (NCBI taxonomy): domain Archaea; kingdom Methanobacteriati; phylum Methanobacteriota; class Methanobacteria; order Methanobacteriales; family Methanobacteriaceae; genus Methanobacterium; species Methanobacterium sp. Next base: position 278,221 of record JACRPY010000002.1, read on the forward strand.
TAAACTGTTAAGACCAGGGTTTAATGATTTAATAAGTCCTGCAAGTCCTGAAACATAAGGTGTAGCCATTGAAGTACCGCTTTTATACCCGTAACTGCCAGGTATTGTGCTATATATGCTAAGGCCGGGAGCTGCAACATCCACTGAATTTAAACCATAATTTGAAAAAGAAGCAAGATTGTCAGCTTGTTCTGTTGCTGCAACTGCAATTATATTTGAGCTGGTATAACTTGCAGGATACATTGGAGATACGTCCACATCCATGCCATAATTATTTCCTGCTGCACATACTACAAGGGCAGAGGAAGCATCAATTATGTCTTTAAGCGCCTGAGAATATCCAGTTCCGCCCCATGAGCAGTTTATGATGTGTGCTCCCATGCGGGTTGCATAACTTATGGCAGATACAGCATCTTCTACGTATCCGTGGCCGGTACTGTCAAGGAATTTAAGGGGCATTATTTTTGCATTCCATATGACTCCTGTAACGCCTTGAGCATTGTTACTAACAGCAGCGATAATTCCGGCTACATGGGTCCCATGACTGTTGTCATCGGAAACATCATTAGTGTTTGCAAGGAAATTCCATCCATAAACATCGTCAATGTAACCATTATGGTCATCGTCGATTCCATTTCCAGGGATTTCACCTGTGTTTACCCATAAATTACCGCTGAGGTCTGGATGAAGAAGATTAATTCCTGTATCAACTACTGCAATTATTACATTACTTGATCCGGTTGTAATGTCCCATGCTGCCGGGGCGTTGATTTTAGGAAGTCCCCATAGATAATTAGCAGTATAAGCAGGGTCATTTGGAATTAATTCATTTTTATAGACATAGTTAGGTTCAGCGTAAATTACATAGGGATTTTGTTTGTAAATTGCAACTGCATCTTGTAATGATATACTGGTAGGTATTTTAACCAGCTGTAAACCTTTAACTTCATTATACTCTTTTAGTACAGTAGCGCCTGTCTGTAAATGTGCATTTTGGGATATTTCATCAATATTATCTGTGCTGGAATTAAATCTGATAAATAGTTCACTTGCACTGTAATTTGTGGAAGTAGATGATTCATCTGCAGAAACTGAAGATGAGGAGCCTGTTTGAGTTGAACATCCAGAATAAGAGTTTAAACTTTGATCATAGTTAATAGTGGTTCCTCCATTGCTGTTGGAGTCATCTGCAGCATTAACTGTACTTAAGGAAATAGATACTAAAATAAAAATCAACAGTACTAATATGAAACTTTTTTTCATCTTAATCTCACGTCACTATATTGTTTCACTATATATTAATGGGTGTCACATGGATATATTTTTTATCTAACTTCACTGTGAATTCAATTATATAATTAAAAATAAAAAACATAAAATTTTTAGCAAGGATATGAAATAGTTTAATATAACTAAAAATATCTAATTATAGTTATATCTATTAAAAAAAATAGACTATTACGGACAAAAACGTTAATCTATGATTTAAAATTTGTTTAATTCATCATTAAATGATATATTATCTGAAAAATGAGGTTTGCAATGTCGAAATTGTATATTGTAGGAATAGGGCCAGGATCAAATGATTATTTAACAGAAGCTTCTAGGAAAGCAGTTAAATTATCAGATGTTGTTATTGGAAGTAAAAGGGCACTGGATCTTTTCCAAAAAGATGAAAAAATTGAACTTAACGCCCAAAACATGAAAGACATCATGAAACAAGCAATAAACATGGTAAAAGATGGTAAAAATGTTTCAATCCTTTCAACTGGCGACCCTGGATTTTCAGGAATTTTAAAGCCAATTTTAAAGTTAAATAGCAATATGGATATTGAAGTTATCCCTGGAGTCAGTTCAGTTCAATTATGTGCTGCAAAACTTAAAATATCGTGGGATGAAGCTAATATAATAACATTACATGGAAAAGGAACATCTAAACATGTTTTAGATGTGATAGGCAATGGAAAGCCCACAATGATACTTCCAGATTTTAAACCTGCTGAATTAGCCCAATTTTTAATCGAAAATGATGTTGATCCAGATAGAAAAGTTACAATTTGCGAGAAACTCAGCTACGATGACGAAAAAGTAGTAGAAACATTATTAAAGAATGTTTTAGAAATGGAATTCAGTTATATGGGTATTATGGTGCTTTACTAGGGTTTTACAACATATTTCATTTTTTTACTAATTCTTCATCTTCCTCGCGCCACATGGGAGAAACAATGCATAAAAACTTTAATTCTTTATTTCCAGTATTTTCTATGTATTGGTTTGAATTTGCAGGAATATAAATTACCTGTCCTGGCTGAACATCTTCAGAATCGTCATCAATATGCATAGTTCCGTTGCCTTCAAGAATATAGTAAATTTCCACTGAGTTTTTGATTTTATGAGCAATTGAAGATTCATCAACATTTAAAATAGCATGAGCAATACTAAAATCAATTTTTAGATCTTCATTGTCACGATCTGGATGCAGTAACTCACAAATGGATGTTTTATCCAGAGCTTGAAAATAATTACAATTTTTAATGTCTCTTATAATCATAAAACCATCTATAATTTTTTATTCCTTCAAAGTTCCAGTTATAACCACGATTTCTTCAAAAAATGCTTTTTGCCTTGCTGTAATTTCAGCTTCAAATCCTAATTCCTCTAATTTAGCAATAGTTTTATCATTATTTGATAATGATGACTGCACCAGCTGAACACGGCCATTTTCTTTTAAATGTTCCTTAACGCCTTCAAGAAATTGATCTATAGTTGCTCTGCCGTTAGTGCCGCCATCCCATGCATCATTTAATTCTTCATCAATCTTTTCTTCTTCATCTGTTGGAAGATAAGGAGTATTAAATAAAATAAGATCGAATTTTTCACCTTCAACTGGTTTGAAAAGATTTCCTTCCCTTAATTCAACATTGTAGGTTCGATTGCTAATGGTATTTTTTAAGGCGCATTTAACTGCATATTTGTTTATATCTGTTGCAACTACCTTTCTTGACTTTTGAGCGCATGTAATTGCTATAAGTCCTGTTCCTGTTCCTATTTCAAGTACTTCATCTCTTCTTTTAATATTAAGATTTTCTGCAAGTAAAAATGTGTCTTCTGCAGGTTCATAGACTTTTGGATGAGTGTAAAATACGTTTCCATTGTGTTTTATCATTTAAATTACCTCTAAATCAGTATATTGGTTCAATCATTTTTGAATCGTTAAATTATATTTACCTTTATTTTCAGAGTCTGCCACGATTTTAATTTTATCTCCAGCTTCTAATCCTTCCCAACGGATAAAATAATGTTCATGGGGGCGATCAGGACCTCTGCATGTGCATGGATATGAATCTACCATAACTTCTTTGGATAATTTTCCATCAATTAGTTCAAAATTATCATTTAAATCTGGAAAAAATGAAAGTTTACCTTTTAGGATAAATATGAAGCCTTCATCAGCTTCTTTTGAAGATATTTTTCTTGAATATGTATTTGAACTCATTAATACCACAATTTTACATTTTACCTTCAAATCCATCGATAGCTGCTGGAAGACAATCAAGAATTGAAGCAAGGCCAGAATGATGTAAATTTAATACTACAGCTCCCACTATTTCTTCACGAGTTGCCCCTTCATTTTTAGCCATCATTGCATGCATCTGTACGCCTTTTACATTCCTATTTGCTGTTTGAATGGCAATATTAATCAGCTGCTTTGTTTTAGCATCCAAACCTTCCAAAGCTTTCTGAGCTTCAACTAGATCATTGAATCTGGCTGCAACTTCCGGACATTCTTTTTGAAATAATTCAAATGGATTTTGGTTCATAATTTCATCTCCAGTTTAAAGAATATATTTTCTTTATTTAAATAGGATAGCAAAATATTTATATAATCATTGTATATTATATACTATGATTATAATCTACTAATGTTATTATTAGAGATTTGAAATAGGAGATATTATAATGGAAAAAAACTTTTATGAATGGTTAGAAGAGCCTGAAGAAATGATAGGATTTTTATTTTGGAAAATTACCTATCTTTGGCAGCGTAAAATGAACAAATCTCTTAAAAAAGCTGATTTAACTCATACACACTTTGCTTTATTATCCGGTGCTGCATGGCTTCAAAAAGAAGGAGAAATAATAACACAGACTAAATTAGCTAATTTTACTCAAACAAATGTCATGGTAACTTCAAAAATCATAAAAATACTGGAAAACAAAAATTTTATTGAAAGAAGAAATGAAGGCGATGATACAAGAGCTAAATATGTATATATAACTGAAAAAGGACTTGAAACTTTAGGTAAAGCTTCAAAAATAACTGAAGAAGTAAATCAAGAATTTTTTGAACCATTGGGTGATGAAAAAGAACATTTTACTCATAACATGTGGACACTTCTGTATTCAAAATTTGATGGAGATGATTTTAAATGAAAAATATATTTGTATTTATTGGCAGTCCACTGAAGGAAAGATCAAATACTTACACTTTGACAAAAATGATGATAGATAAACTTCTAAAGTTGGATAATAGTATTAAATTTGACTTAATAACTGCTAGAGATGTGAATATTCAAGCATGCAAAGGCTGTTGGTCTTGCATGAATCAGGGAACATGCCCATTAGATAAAATAGACGATATGGCATTTTTAAAGCGAAAAATGCTCGATTCTGATTTTATAATTTGGGGATCTCCTGTTTATGCTATGCAAGTATCAGGGCAGATGAAAGTATTTCTAGATAGGCTTGCAAGCTGGTATCATACATTCAGGCTTGCTGGAAAGCCAGGTATAACGGTTTCAACAACTGCAGGCGCTGGTTTAGAGGAAGTACATGAATATTTAAAATTAGTGCTTAATATGGCTGGAGTTAAAGTAGTATCTTCATTGGAAACCTATGGGACACTTCCAGAAACGCTTATTGATCCTGAAAATGCTTTAAAATCAGCCCATAAAATGGTTTATGAAATATATCCTTATTTAACAGGTGAAAAAACTGTTGAAACTGATAAAGGCCTTGAATATTCATTTCAAGTAAATAAAAATAAGGTTATTTATGGTGCTGAAGTACTGAAAGCTGATCATAGGTACTGGAAAGAGAATAAAATGCTGGAAATGAACTCATTTGAAGAACTTTTGAACGAAATTAATTAAAAATGCTTAAATAAAACTTTAATTCCTTAGAAATTTTCATAACATCATCAGGATTTAGCTTTACAACCCTTTCACTCACCATTTTAGGATCTAACTTTGAAACTATCTCTTTTGCAGTCTTTTTATCCACATCAGCAATTTCATGGAAGGAATCAAGCAATGCATTCCTTACTTTTTTCTTTTTATGCTGAAAAAGCGCCCTTGAAGTATGTTTAAAAAATTCATCTACATCTTCTTTTTTATTGGGCACTAATTTAATTACTGCCGATGATATTTTGGGATTAGGGAAGAAAGCGTGCTTTGAAACTTCAAAAAGAATTTCAATATCTGCATAAAAATGTAACATCAATGATAATCTTGAATAATTAGATTCTCCCGGTTTTGCAACCATTCTTTGGGCAAATTCAAGTTGATACATAAGAATTGCATAATCAAAGTTATATTCAAGCAATTTAAAAGTAATAGGGGATGAAATCTTATAGGGGAGATTAGATATAACCTTGTTAAATTCTGGAAAATCCATTTTTACAGCATCAGCAGCTATAACTTCTACATTGGAAATAGCAAGTTCTGTGAGTCTTTTTTCTAAAATAGCTGCTATTTTTGCATCCTGTTCAATTGCAATTACTTTTCCTGCATGTTCTGCAAGAGGAATTGTGAGGGTGCCTATCCCTGCCCCTATTTCTAAAATAGTGTCATTTTTTGATAAATCAGCAGAAGCAGTGATTTTTTGGAGGATATTGGAATCTATCAAGTAATTCTGGCCTTTTCGCTTATTAAGACGTATATCATTCTCTTTTAATATTTTTAGAGTTTCTTTAACCAACATTTAATTACCAAAAATATGAAGTTTTCAAATGAAAATAAAAAAAAATAAGTGTTAGGAAAACTGAAAATAAAATTTTAGTTAGTGTTTTTTTGTAGGAGGCCTTGTAAAGAGCACATATTTACGTTTTCCTGTTTTATCTCCCGTAATTTCAAGTTCTAAGAGTATTCTTTTTGAAATAAGTTTTACAGGGTCTGCAAGCATGGGAACTCTTTGTTTAATATCGTCAAAGCTATCAAATGCTTTTTCTTTCCTTACTTTAATTATATCCCACATATGTTTTTTCCCAATTCCGGGTAAGAGTTCCAGTTGGTGTAATCGGGTTGATATGGGGCCTGCGTCGTTGAAAAATTCTACGAATTTGTCTTCTTTCGCTTTAATGATCTCTTCAATAACATAATTTAGTTCAATTTTAGCTGTTGCTGTAAGATCATCGTAGTTAAGTCTCCTGTTTACACGAGCTATCTCATCTCGCTTGCCTGAACCTATATAAACCTTTTGATGTATCTCTAAAGATACATCCTCTTTGGGAATAAGTTCAAGTAAGGTGAATTCTTCTTTACCTACTGCCTGCGCAACAGGCTTTCTTTTATATGAGGGCATACCTTCTTTAATATAACCTAAAGGAAGATAATCCAAAATGATTGCGTAGTCTTCCATTTAATCACATCTTCGATGCTGTTTTTAATTAATATATTCAATATTGATTCAGGAGAATCTTTTAACTTAATTTTTTTGAGTTCTATACTTTAGATAGTTTGAATTATTATCTATACTTTTCTAGTATTTCTAATATCTTCTCCATATCTTCTTTTTTTTGTGTTCCCCTTTCTTTTGCAAATATCAGCCTTAAATCAGCCATATCTTCAGGCATAACATCTGCAAGTTTAATAGCTTGAGTTTTTTTAAGAGTTTCTGCAAGTTTCTCAACCAGTTTCTTTGCAGACTCTTCATCCATTTTTGAAAACTTTGTAACATGGTCAAAAGCAAGATTTTGCTCGTATGTAAGCTCATGCTGCTCTTGAAGCTCTTCAAGCATCTGTTTAACTTCTGCGATAGTGATAGGGTCGGTATCAATAACTTTTTTCCCAATCATCATTATCACTCTTGCATTTTAAGGTGTTCAGGTCTTATAATCAATTTTTTAGCTTTATTGCCATCGTTAATATCTACTATGTATGCTCTTCCCCTTTTTTCATCGACTTTTCCTGTTTTTCCATGGAAACGAGGATGTGGCTGGCCTTTGTGGACACTAGGATCAATTATAATATGGACTAAATCATTTTCATCGAAAGTTTGTATTTTTTTGGTAATTGGATTTGCTCTACTTACCCTTATGCTCTTTTTAAGTTTATATCGTGTCTTACTTCTAAAACCTCTGGATCTTCTCATTCTTAAACCTCCAAAATCCTCAAAAATCTTTGATTTTTGGGAGTGTTAGAAAAATACTTCGTATTTTTCTCAAATTTTGATTTTTGGGTTCAGGAAATCCCTCAATTTCTTGTGGCATGGATTTCCTTCAACTCCACAATTCAACTTTAAGTTATTAAAATGACTTAAATATTAATTTTTGAATTTAAAATATTTTTTTAGGTATTGAAACCTCATAATTTTGATTTAAAAGATGATTCAAAGGAAATATGGAAAAATTCGCAAATTTTAATTAGTTATCTCCTTGAATCATAAATTTATTTATATTAATGTGTAACTTCTAAAATATTATTTATGCTAACTTGCTTATTTTAATTTTTATTAAATTTAAACCTTATGAATATATGGTTAATATACTTTTTAAATATTGACCCTAATATAATTCATTTTGATTAATTATATCATAAATTGGATTTTATTAAAGATTTACTTCTAATACATCTAATTGAGTACAAAGTGCTTTAATTCCCAAAATTTCGGATATACTGGGCTTTGATCTGCCTTTATCACCAGATATAAGCTCTTTAATGTATAATCCTCCTTCACAATTCACGATCATTTCAAATTTGCGGGAATTAATCCATTTTGTAGATATTTGCTTTACATTCCGTGTTCTTATTTTATCGGCACGTCTATGGGCCACCCTTATAGGGGTGCGCTGCTCTATTGTCCCCAAGGAGTTTAATAAATCTAATTTTTCCTCTTTAATATCATCTTCAAGCTCAACAATTGCTTTGTAAACTTTGTATGTATCGGTAGATGAGCATTTTATCTGGCCTTTCCTCTCTCTTCCTGTAAACTTTAAATCATTGACTTCTACTTTTTTATCTGCAAATTTATTGATTTTTTCAGCGAGATGCTTTAAATCAAGATTTCTTATGTGGGGTTCTTTAATTTCAAGGACAAATGGCCGTCCAGTTCCGAGCATTTTAACATCAATATCTTCTCTGCCAGCCCCATGGAATTTAGAATCGCTACCGTTTGCAATTTTAACAGCTTCAGGTGAAATTAGCTCTTCAACTGTTTCGAGGTACTGTTTCCCTGTGTAATCGCAGCTTGGACAGCCTTTTCCTCTACATTTTCTGCAAGGCCATTTAGTTTGAGGAATTCCCCTAACAAGCTTTCTGTAACGTCCTTCAATAAAAAGAGGGTTTATTTGAATATCTATATTGTCCTCAACGAAATCTACCATTATCACGATGTTAGGACTGTCAAAATCAACTTCTTTATTAAAATTTGATTCTAATTTTTTCCCAATTTCTCTATTTATCTCTTTTTTAATGTTTTCAACGTCTAATTCAAGAAGTTCATGCATGTTTTCTTCTTTTTGGAGGACTTCAGGTAAAACACTACATCCCACAAGAAATGTTTCAAATTCAATTTTTTCTTGATTAATTTTATCCATTATCCTATCTATAATGTTATTTTCTACAATATCAAATATATTACTGCAGATATAACATGAATCTGTATTTAACTTATTATTATGATCTTTATTTACTATTTTCCTTACATATTCTCCCCGATATTTGTTATCGGGGCCTTTTACGATTTTGGAGAAATTTCGACCTAAACAATGGTCGCATAGTTTCCATTGGGCAATTTCCATAACTTGAACTGCTTTTTTGGTAATTTTTGATTCCATCTTATATCATCCTTAATAATAGTGAATTAAATTTTAATTAAATAAAATGATGCTGTATTTAATGCAAAAATAGTGAAATTAAACAACTGATTTCATCGCATCATCTGTTTCATCATCTGCCCTAAAGGACCGCCCATTTTACGTTTTCCAAATCCTTTCATGGCCTTTTTAGTAACATTATAATATTTTAAAAGTTCTTTAACATCTTCATTACGCATACCTGCTCCTCTTGCAATTCTTTTTACACGGGATTGCTTTATCACTTCAGGATGTGTTAATTCATGCTCAGTCATGGAGTCCATCAGGATTTTATATTTAGTTAGCTTTTCTTCTGTCATTTGGGAAGCGTTTTTAGGGAGTTTTCCTCCCATTCCTGGAATCATATTCATAACCTGCTGCATTGGTCCCATTTTATTCATCATTTCAAACTGGGAATACATTTCTTTAAGGGTGAATTTCCCGCTTAACATGGCATCCATGCTTTCTGTGTCTAGATCTTCTTCAGCTATCTCTTCTGCCTTTTCAAGGAGTGATTTAATGTCTCCCATTCCCAAAAGTCTTGAAATAAACCTTTCAGGGTCAAATGCTTCAAAGTCATCGACTCTTTCACCAGTACCTATGAATTTTATTGGTGCTCCAATCTCTGAAACTGCTGAAAGCGCGCCACCACCCTTTGCAGAACCATCAAGCTTAGTTATAACAATGGATCCCACATCTGTGGCTTTATTAAATGCAAGAGCCTGTTCACGGGCTTGCTGACCAATAGTACCATCAATAACAAGCATCACTTCGTTTGGTTTTACAATGGCTGATAATTGTACCATTTCGTCAAGAAGGTCTTTTTCTTCTTTGTGACGTCCTGCAGTATCTATAATTATAATGTCTTGCTTTTTAAACTCTTCAAGACCTTTTTTTGCAAGGTCAAGGGCGTCCTTATTTTCGGGGTCGCCATAAAGCGGGACATTCATGTTTTCAGTGAGTTGGCGGAGTTGCTCAAATGCTGCAGGTCTCCATGTGTCTGTACTTACAACTGCAGGGTTAAATCCTTTTTTCTGCAGGTATTTTGCAAGTTTTCCAATTGAAGTTGTTTTACCACTTCCTTGAAGTCCTACAAACATTATTTTGTATGGTTTAGCGTCAACTTCTACTTCTTCCGCCTTTTTACCAATAAGATTTACCAGTTCCTCATAAACTATGGTCACTACGTATTCTCTGGGCGTAATTCCTTTTGGAGGCTCTTCTTTTAGAGCTCTTTCTTCTATTGTTTTTGATAGTTTGAAAACAAGCTTAATATTGACATCTGATTGAATAAGCGCTCTTTGTATGTCTTTTATAACCTCTTTTACCACTTCTTCATCGATTATAGGCATACCTGCTAATTTTTTCATTGTGTTTGTCAAATTTTTACCTAGATTTCCTAACATGATCTGCCTCACAAATTAAGTTTAATAAAATTAATTAGAATGAACATTTTAGATATAATATAATTAACTATACCTTATGTTATAAAAAATATCTTATTATAATTAATGATCTAAAAAAGATGAGGCTATTAACATATTTTAACAATAATGTTTTATTTAATTTAAATTTTGATTAATCAAAACAAAAAAGGGCATAAATTATATTATGGTGGTAAAATGCTGGATAAACTTAAAAAAACACTTGTAAAATCACCTATTGTAAAGAAGGGTGAATATGATTATTTTGTACATCCTATAACTGATGGAATTTTCCTTGTCGAGCCTGATCTTCTAAGAGAAGTTTCAGAAGGTATTTCAAAGGTTGCAGATTTAAATGTTGATAAAATCGTGTGCATGGAATCTATGGGGATTCATATTGCAACAGCTCTCTCCCTTAAAACAGATATCCCTTTTGTAGTTGTTAGAAAGCGGCATTATGGGTTAGATGGTGAAGTTGCAGTGCATCAAGTTACAGGATACAGTAAAGGTGAACTTTATATAAATGGAATTAAAAAAGGAGACCGATTACTAATTGTAGACGATGTTTTAAGCACTGGAGGCACAATGATTGCAGTTTTAGATGCTTTAAAAACTTCTGAAGGTGAAATAACAGATATTGTTGTTGTAGTAGAAAAAGGAGACGGAAAAGCAAGGGTTAAAACTGAAACAGGATATGATGTTAAAACGCTGGTTAAAGTCGACGTTAAGGATGGAGAGGTTGTTATTGAAGATAGCATGCTCTAGTAACTGAAATTTGAGGATAAAGATGTTAAATTACGATTTTAAAATGGACGAAGTCATTGAAAAAATAAAGGAAATAAATGCAAAAACAGTGGGTTTGCAGTTTCCAGAAGGTCTTAAAATCCATGCTGTCACCACTGCAGAAATAATAGAAAAAGAAACGGATGCAATGGTTTTAATTTCTGGAGATCCTTGTTTTGGAGCATGTGATGTTTCAGATAATCATATGGAAGGAATGGTTGATTTAATAATTCACTTTGGGCATATAGAATTCCCCATTGATTATAAAGTGCCTGTTCTTTTCATTGAAGCATATTCTAAGATTAATGTAATGGATACAGTTAAAAAAAGCCTTGAATTTCTTGAAGAATACCAAAAAATTGGTCTTGTGACTACAATTCAACATTTACATCTTTTAGATGAAATTAAAAATTTTTTAACTGAAAATGGGAAAAAAGTTCTTTTGAATGAGGGTTCTGGGACAAGAGCAGGGCAAGTACTTGGCTGTAATTTCTCATCTATTAAAAATATATCTGCAGATGCATTTTTATATGTGGGAAGCGGGAATTTCCATGCCCTTGGAATCACTCTTTTTACAGAAAAACAGGTTATAATTGCAGACCCCTACATGAATGAAGTAAGGAATATAAATGAATTTAGAGACCGTATATTAAGAATTCGCTTTGCAAAGATAACAAAAGCCAAAGAAGCTCGAAAATTTGGAATCATTGTTTCATCAAAAAGAGGTCAGTTGAGATTAGAACTTGCAAAAAGTATAAAGAATATGATAAATAAACAAAGGAAGGAAGCATTTATTATAATGATGGATAACATCTCCCCTGACGTTTTACTGCCTTATATGGATTTAGACTCGTTTGTTGTAACTGCATGTCCAAGAGTGGCTATAGATGATGCAAATATGTATAAAAAACCTCTTTTAACACCTAAAGAGCTTGAAATAGTTTTGGGTAAAAGGGAATGGGAAGATTATAAAATAGATGAAATCGAACATATATAAATGAAAACTGTTAATATAATATAAGTTGATAATGGATTCAATTAAATGAATTTTACAGCACATAATAAACATGAAAAATTAAACGTTTTTACTTATTTTAAGTTGAGGTGAATTAATGAAAGCTAAATCTGGAGATTTTGTTTTACCGGGTGACATTTTAGGAGTCACTGAAGAATTTGTTCCATCTGAATGGACATATGAAGAGGAAGGAAAAATCAAATCCCTTGTAGTGGGAACAGTTTCAATAGACGATAAAAATAAGAAAATATCAATAGTTCCAAAAACAGGCACACCGCCTTCATTAGAAGCGGGTAAAATCATAGTTGGAGAAATATCAGACGTAAGAGGCCAGAGAGCTTCAGTAAAAATCGATAAAATCAAAGGAGATAGTAGAGGCCTTGTAACATCCTTTATGGGTGGAATACATATCTCACAGGCACAGAAAGGATATTTATCCAAACTAACCGACGCAGTTAGAATTGGAGATATAGTTGAAGCAAAGGTCACAAAGGTAATGGGCCTTGACACTGTTGATCTAACAACTGCAGACGATGAACTCGGAGTTTTAAAAGCTATGTGTACAAAATGCAGGTATTTCATGGTAAAAACTGAGAATGATGAACTTTACTGTCCTAGATGCGATAGAAAAGAGCGAAGAAAACTCTCTTCACATTATGAGGGATAAAAAATGAAGATTATAAAAGATACTAAAAATGAATTGGAAATTGAAATTACAGGCGAAACTCACACATTATGTAACGCCCTTAGAAGAACATTAATGGAAGATAAAGATGTTGTATCTGCGGCGTATTTAATAGACCATCCAATTGTAGGGGAACCAAAATTATATATTAAAGCAAAAAATCCTAGAAAATCCCTTAAGAAAGCTGCAGAGACACTAAAAAAACAGTGCAATGAATTTAAAGGTTTTATTGAATCTTCCAAAAAGTAACTGATTCAATTAGGTTAATACTTTATTTTTTTTTAATTATATTCAATAGTTAAGATGAAAAATAAAAAATTCCACAAAATCAAGGAAGAAATAAGAATTTTAGGCGTTGACGATGCCCCATTCCCACATCATACAAAAAATAGAGTCATGCTAATTGGAACTGTTTTTAGGGGTGGAACATGGCTTGATGGAGTTTTAAGAACTTATATTTCTGGTGATGGAAAAGATTCCACCGAAAAAATCATCAAAATGGTTAATGGAACCAGACATAAGGGCCAAATTGGAGTTATAATGCTTGATGGAATTACATTTGGTGGATTCAACATTGCAAACATAAAAAAAATATTTAATGAAACAGAAATACCCATAATTGTGATTATGAGGAGATTTCCTGACTTTAAAAAGATAAAAAAGGCCCTAAGTAGATTTGAAGACCATGAAGAAAGATGGGAATGCGTATTAGCTGCAGGAACTGTTCATAAAATAGAAAATAAAGAACCAATATATATTCAGGTTCATGGTATTGATTTAGAAGATGCAGAAGAAATTGTTGCAATTTCTACAACTCGCAGTGCTATTCCTGAGCCAATAAGGGCTGCACATATTATAGAGGCAGGTGTAGAGACAGGAGAATCCAAAGGCAGTGCATAGGGGCAATCATATAAATTATTTACTTAAAAAGAGGATTAAATTGCATAAAACTCCTTCATTAACTGTAGATGCAGTGGTACTTTCTGAAAATGAGTTAATAGTGTTAATAAAGCGGAAAAACAATCCTTATAAAGATTTCTGGGCATTACCTGGAGGATTTGTTGAATATGGTGAAACTGTAGAATCTGCTGCTGTCAGAGAAGTTAAAGAAGAAACAGGTCTTGATGTGGACTTAAATGGGATAGTGGGGGTCTATTCGGATTATGATAGAGATCCCAGAGGACATACAGTTACAGTATGCTATATTGCAATGGAATCTGGAGGAAAATTAAAAGCAGACACTGATGCATCTGATGTCCAGTATTTCCATAAAAATGAAGTTTTAAGACTTAAACTTGCATTTGACCATGAAATTATAATTAAAGATGCATATAAACTGTTATATGATGAAAAAATCCAATAAATAAGAGTATTTGTGTAAATAACTTTATTTGATAATGTTTTAAATTTATATATAATATAAAGATATTTAAATCTGACAAAATTTATAAGTATTAAGAGACAACTCTTTTAAAGTCACAATTAACCTTAATACATTGTCAATTTGACAAATGAAGCTAAAATTATATCAAACTTATTAGGAGGACTAAAATGGAATTTTGTCCAAAATGCGGAACAGTGATGTTTCCTAAAGATGATTATTTTGAATGTAAATGTGGATACAAAAAAGAAATAACTAACGAACAAAAAAGTAAGTATGAGATTTCTGGAAAAGTATCTCCAAAGGAAAATATAATAGTAAAAGGCGACGATGTAAAAACGTTACCTACAACACGTGCAGTATGTCCAAAATGTGGTAATAAAGAAGCTTATTGGTGGCTTCAACAAACAAGAAGGGCAGATGAATCTGAGACAAGATTTTTAAGATGTACTAAATGCAAGCAAACTTGGCGGGAATACGATTAAGTGCTGTTAGTTTCAATTTGCAGAGGAAAAGGAGTTATTATATGAAAGAAAGTTTTGACAAGGAAGATTCCGATAAAAAGGATGATAAAAAGAAATCAACATCCAAATCTATGGGGAAATTCCTTAAAAAACTGGATTTTGCCCAAGTTCCTGAGTCTGAAACCAAAGAGAAAGATAAAGGTTCTAAGTCTGAAGAAAAATCATCTGAACCTGATCCTCATGCATTTCCTCTAATAAGTGATTTTTTAAATTCTGAAAGATTTAAGCACATTAAATCAGGAAAAAACAAGATAATGATGGGTATAGGCATTATTGTCAGTGTTTTATTAATTTTATCAGGCATATATTTAATGATGGGTTCTGCTGAAAAGGTTGCAGATAATGTTGTATTTGGAGAAAAGGCTGTTTTTTCAGTATTCTTAATTTTAATAGGTATTCTAATAATTGCAACAGTTTTTGCCTATAAATTCCTTAATAAATCCTTTTTTAAGGGAATAGATGCTAAAATTGAATCTCCTGAAAAAGAATCTTCTAATCCAAAACAAGAGAATATTAAAAAGGATAATATAAATAGAAATAACAGATAATAGGATAAAATGATAAGTCTTAATGTTAGGGAGGATGAAAATGTTTAAAGCAGTTTTAAGCGATTCGAACATCTTAAAAACAAGTTTTGATGCAATATCTTCTATTGTGGATGAAGTACAGATGCAAGCAGATAGTGAAGGGCTAAGATTAGATGCACTGGATAGATCACACATTACATTTGTCCATCTTGAACTTAAACCTCAACTATTCGATGAATTTTCAATAGACGAGCCTTTAAAAATTAATGTGGATACAGAAGAGCTCATGAAAGTCTTAAAAAGAGCAAAAAGCGACGATATAGTTGAACTTTCAGTGGATGAAGGAAATCTCATCTTAATATTTGAAGGTGAAGCAAGACGAAGATTTAAAATAAGGCTTATAGACATTGAATATGAGGCACCAAGCCCTCCAGACCTTGAATATCCAACTACCTTTGAAATTCCATTCGTTCTCCTTAAGAATTCTATTCAGGACATTGAAATAGTTTCAGATAAAATCGTGCTAATGGTGGATGCGGATAAATTCGTAGCAGAGGCAGAAGGTGAATTTGGAGATGCAAAAATAGAATATCTCCATGGCGAAAAAATAAACACCAACTCTAAGTCTGTATTTTCGCTTGAAAAAATTAAAGAGATGCTAAAAGCGGATAAATTTTCAGATACCATAGTTTTAAAGCTTGGAAATGACATGCCTTTGAATCTTTCACTAAAAATGATTTCAGATGAAGGAGAACTAAGTTTCCTTTTAGCTCCACGTATAGAAAGTGAAGAATAGACATAAATAACCTGAAAATTTTAAAAAATAGAATAATAATCAAATAATCTAAAAAGCGAGGAATGAAGGTTGGATGAGTTTTTCCAAAGATTAAGGGAAATCCAAAAAAAAGAGCGTAATAATAGTGGGTTAGCTGACGTTGGAGATAATTTCTACAAAGATGTTAATAACTATTTAAAAAGGATTATAATTAAAATAGACAATAATCCTTTTTCTTTTGAATCATATCTTCTTCGCGATGCTCGAAGAATAGCATCAGAAATATGTGAAAGACGAGAACATAAAATAACAAATAGCGCGCTCTTAAACATACAGCGGTCACGGAGATTATTCAATGAAAAATCAGAAAACCAAAAATCAAATACACCATCAATTCCTCCTGCAAATTTAACATCTGAAGAAGAAGACCTATATTTTCTACTTACAAAATCACTTTTAAAATATAGAAAAGAAATGGTTCCTCCTTTAGGCTCGCTTAAATCTAAGGTTGATAAATCTGCCTTGGAAACAGAAGTAACATCTAAAAAACAGATAAAATCTGAATTTAGCAGGAATTTGAATTCTAAAGAGAAAAAATCGGCACCTATGGGGATTGAACAAGATATAGCGAGTTATCAGGCATATGAACAGCCAGAACATGAAGAACCAGGAGATATACCACTAACTACTGAAGATGCTTTAAAAATAGCTGATGATCCCAAAGAGGAAATTAAAACATTAATGGTTCTTGAAGACATTCCATCTATAATGGGTGTTGATAAAGAAATTTACGGCCCATTATCTCCTCAAGACATAATTACAATGCCCGAACCCAATGCACAGATTATTATAAATAATAAAAAAGGCAGATTTATTGAAAAGTATAAGAAAATAGCGTATAAATAAATAAAAAGACTAAATATTTTCTATTTTGTTAAAAAAGAGTTTGATTGATATATTTTAAATGCGAACTTTTTCTATTTTTCAAAAATTGCATTACTTATCCAAACATATAAATAAGCAATCAAAAATAAATAACCCTAATATCTAATTATTAAACTTTTCTTGATTAGTTTAATACCAATTAATTTCAATGGTGAATATCTATTCATTTTTATAAAGAGGTGATTATTAATGAAAATTCCAAAAGAGAGAAGAACTTACTGTCCAAGTTGTAAAAAACATACTCATCACGAAGTATTCGAATCAAAAAGAAGAAAGGCAAGTGAACTTAAATGGGGGCAGCGTCAATTCAGACGTGTCACCAGCGGATACAGAGGTTATCCAAGGCCACTTCCATCTGGAAACAAACCAGTAAAAAAGCTGGACTTAAGATATAAATGTAAAGATTGTGGAAAGTCCCACATAAAAAGATCCTCATTTAGAGCAGGAAAAGTAGAATTTGTAAGTTAGGTGATTTTAATGGTAGTTTTCGGTAATAACAGAGGTAATTTTTTAAAAGTAAAGTGTTTAGACTGCGGAAATCAACAAACAGTCTTTGATCATGCAGCATCCAATGTCCAGTGCATTATATGTGGAAAAACATTGGTAAAACCAAAAGGCGGCAAATCTGAAATAGTAGCTCAGATTGTTGAAGTCCTTGATTAAAAAGATTTTTATAGGACTAATCCAAAATCAGGTGTTTTAATGGTAAGAATGAAAAGAGAATGGCCGGACGAAGGCGATCTGGTAGTAGGAACAGTGCATAAAGTTTTAGGCTATGGTGCATTTGCTTCTCTTGAAGAATACGAAGGAAAAGAAGCTTTTATTCATATTTCTGAAGTATCCTCTGGATGGGTAAAAAATATCAGGGATCATGTCCGGGAAAATCAAAAAATCGTTGCAAGAGTCTTAAGGGTAAACCCAAAAAAAGGCCATGTCGACGTTTCCATGAAAAGAATAAGGGAAGATCAAAGGACAAGAAAGATTCAACAGTGGAAAATCGAGCAAAAAGCAGAAAAATTGCTTGAAATAGCTGCAAAAACTATAGGAAAAGACCTTGACACAGCATATGAAGAAGTAGGGTATAAGATCATAAATGAATTTGGTGATCTCTACGAAGCATTTGAAACAGCTGCAGAAGAAGGCGAAGAAGCGTTAATAAGTAGAGAGATAGATGGTGAATGGGCTAAAACCATAACCGAAGTTGCTGAAAAGAACATATCTCCTCCAGAAGTTCAAATAACAGGATACATAAATCTGCATTCATACGCACCAAACGGCGTTGAAGTGATAAAAAGTGCACTTGGCTCTGTAGAGAGTGAAGAAATTACAGTTCAATGTGTTGGAGCTCCAAGGTACAGATTAATAGTTAAATCATCTGATTACCTTACAGCAGAAAATATAATGAAAAAAGCAGCAGAAAGCTGCATAGAAGCTGTTATAAAAGAAGGTGGAGAAGGCGAATTCCAGCGTGAGCTTGAATAAAACTAAGTATAGGGCAAAAGATGCTGTAGGTCTTTATGAAAATGAAAATGAAAAGGTGTAAATCCTGTGGAGAATACACCTTAAAAAATGAATGTCCTTACTGTGGAGGGGAAGTAGGAGTAGTATATCCTGCTAAATATTCTCCTGAGGATAAATATGGAAAATATAGAAGAATGCTTAAAAAACAGCTCTTAGAAAATAAAGGGATGATTTAATGAATAAAACTCATATTAAAATGATAGAAGAAGTGGATCTTAAAGAACCTATATTCATAGAGGCACTTCCTGGAATCGGGCACGTTGGAAAATTGGTTGCAGAACACATAATCCACGAACTTGATGCAAAAAAGTTTGCAGAATTATATTCTCCATCATTTCCGCCACAAGTCTTTGTAAACGAAGACGGAACCGTTGAACCAATGAAAAACGAATTTTATGCACTTAACGATGAAAATGGGCAAGACTACTTAATACTTGTTGGAAACACCCAAGGATTAAGTCCTGAAGGACAATATGAAATATGTGGGATCATACTGGACTTTGTACAAAAATATAATGCAAAGGAAATGTACACCTTAGGGGGCCTTGGAACAGGTCAACCAATAGAAAAATCAAAGGTCTTTGGTGCAGCAACAACACCAGAACTTGCAGAATCACTAAAAGAACATAATGTAATCCTTAGATCTGCTGACGGAGGAATTATAGGAGCATCAGGCCTTCTTTTAGGTATGGGAATGCTTAGAGGCATGAATGGCGCATGTTTAATGGGTGAAACTCCTGGATACTTTATAGATGCAGAAGCATCTAAAGCAGTTTTAACAGTTTTACTTGAAATATTAGGCCTGGAAGTGGATATTGCAAAACTAGAAGAAAGAGCAGAAGAAACAAGGAAAATGATATCTAAAGCTCAGCAAATGGAACAAGAAATGACTGAAAGAATGCATTTAGCTCCAGGTGAAGAAGATTTAAGATACATCGGGTAATATACAATATTATTTTTTTTTAATCCCGATTAATATCTCTTTTTCGTGATGTAATGATAATCAATTCAGATCTTCATGTACACAGTCCTTATTCAATGGCTACATCTAAAAATATGCTAATCAGCACGATTGCGTATCAATCAAAGCTTAAAGGATTGGATTTAATTGGTACAGGGGATGCGTTTCATCCTGAATGGTTAAAAATTATAGAAAGCAGTACAGAACCTTCAAAAACAGGAATATATTCAGTCAAAGAGTCTGAAAATGGTTCAAAAGTACAACTTTTAAAAACGGTTGATGCTCCTGAAATTGAAGCAGAAAAATGCAAATTTATTTTAACAGCAGAAATAGAGGACAAAAATAGAGTCCATCAACTAATTATTCTACCTTCTATAGAATCCGCATATGAAATTAGGGAAGAATTACCTTCTAAAAACATAAATAAAGAAGGTAGGCCTAGAATAGATATGGATGGGGCCGAAATAATGGATCTAGTCAGAGATTATAATGGATTAATTGGTCCTTCTCATGCTTTTACTCCATGGACTAGTATTTATAAAGAATTTGACAGCATTTACAATTGTTATAATGATACTCCTGATTTTTTAGAGCTCGGGCTTTCTGCAGACACAAATATGGCAGATAGAATCGAAGAGCTTCAAGATATTCCATTTCTTTCAAACTCTGATGCTCATTCACCATGGCCACACAGGCTTGGAAGAGAATTTAACGAAATAGAAATAAAAGAAATGACTTTTAATGCCTTTAAAGATGCTATTAAAGGAAAAAAAGTTGTAGGTAATTATGGATTTGATCCAAGGCTTGGTAAATACCATGAAACAGGATGCGTGAGATGTTATCAATTATTTTCAATCGAAGAGGCAAGAAAACTTAAAATGAGATGTCCATGCGGAGGTCTTATAAAAATAGGTGTTAAAGACAGAATATCGGACATGGCTAAATGGGATGAAGCACATCATCCAGAATTCAGGCCACAATATACTCATATTCTCCCGCTTGCTGAAATTATAAGTATTGTTTATGGAAAAGGGATTACCACAGTTTTTGTTCAAAAAATATGGAAAGGATTAGTACAGGAATTTGGAAGTGAAATAGCTGTGCTTATTCACGTGCCTCTTGAGGAAATTTCAAAAACTGATTCTAAATTAGCTGAGGTTATAATGGCTTTTAGAGAAAATACATTGAAGATCCAACCTGGTGCCGGTGGAAATTATGGGAAAATAATGTTGGATTAAGGAGTGAATAATGGAAACCTATAAATTAAGTATAAAACATATTGAAGATGTTTTAACTAAAAATAAGTATATTCCGGATGAAAACATAATTACAGTAGTATTTTTAGCCCTGTCACTTAAAAAGCCAATTTTAGTTGAGGGTCCACCGGGAACAGGTAAGACTGAAATTTCAAAAGCAATTTCCAAGGCATTCCGAAGAGATTTTTTTAGAATACAATGTTACGAGGGAATTACCTTTGAACAGATTATTGGTGAATGGAATTATCAAAAACAGCTTTTAAGCCTTGAAACATCCAAAATAAAGAAAACCGAAGACGATGTCTTTAAGGAAGATTTTTTCATAAAAAGACCTCTTCTCTCTGCATTTATGAATAAAAAGCCGTCTATAGTATTGATTGATGAAATTGATAAGGCAGACGAAGAAGTGGAAAGTTTTCTACTTCAAGCACTTGGAGAAAAGCAGATAACAGTAAATGATCTGGGAACATTTGAATTACAAAATGATTTGATGGTTGTAATGACATCTAATTCTCAAAGACAGCTTCTTGATGAAACAAAAGACCGCTGTTTGTACTTGTATATTGATTATCCTTCATTTGAAAGAGAAGTGGAGATAGTAAAGTCACACACTCCAGAAGCATCTTTAAAGCTCGTAAAAAGTATTGTGAAGGTTATACAAAAGATAAGGAAGCTTAATCTTACCAAAAATCCATCAATCAGAGCTTCTGTGGACTGGGTTAGAAGCCTCATGTTATTTAATAAGGATAATTTAGATGAAGATTCCTTCAAAAAGACAATTAATGTTGTTATAAAAACTGAAGACGATAGAAAGAAAGTTTTAGACAATATTAAAATAAAATAACAGTTTAATGGGAAGTATATGATAAATGATATAGTTAAATTTTCAGGAATACTTCGAGAAAATGGAATTCCTGCAAGTATAAGGAGCACAAAAATAGCCTGTGATGCATGCCATTTAGTTGAAAATGAAAATGGTAATTTAAAAGAAGCATTAGCATGTATTTATCTTAAAGATCAAAGGTATAGGAATAAATTCAACCAGTTATATGAATCGTTTTTTGAAGAAAATGATAAGGAAAAAAAAGACATTCCGTCTGGTTGGGGAGATAAATCCAAATTCATTAAAAAATACAATGTATCCATCAGTACAAAAAGAGTTTCTGACTTTGATTTAGGAGACAAAGGACAGCAGTATAAAATAGACTACATTAAAAATACATTAAACGACATAAATGATAACGCTGATAGAGAAGGTAACTCTGAGCTTTTAAAGAGTAATTTAAAGACATTAAACACACTTCAACCAGAATTAATAGAATTATGCCAAAAACTCGGCCGAAAAATTGCTACAAAAAGAGTTAGAAGATATAAACAGGCTAAAAATCAAAGACCAGATATTAGAAGAAGCATCAGAAAAAACATGAAACATGGGGGAACGCTCTTGGAGCTTGTAAAGAGTAAACCTAAAATAAAAAAGCAAAACCACTATTTTTTAAGCGATGTAAGCGTTTCATGCGACTGGATAAGTATATGGTTTTTTTGCATGGTTTACGCTGCTCAAAATTCATTTAATCGCGCAAGAGCATTTGAATTTGATAATAAAACTGCTGAAGTAACATCTGCACTCTTTGAACCAGGATTAGTCGATGCTTTTCTAAGAGTTATTGAAATTAGGCAAGATAATTCCATGATCCGTGGAAAATCCAATATGTATACTGCATTTCAAGGATTTGAAAAGCAGGCAAACTTAAACAGTAAATCATACGTTCTGATTTTAAGTGACTGCAGAGATTGGGCAGGGCCAAAGGAAGAAGGAATACCAAAAAGCGCAGAACTCATTGAAAACATGGTAAAAAAATCTAAAAGAGTTTTAATATTGAATCCTGAAGAAGAAAAGAAATGGAATGTTGCAGATAGCTGTGTTTCATATTATGAAGATGTGGGTGCTGAAATGTTTGAAGTGAGGAACTTAGATCAGCTTGCAGACTTAATAAGTGAGATTTAATATTAACGGTGATAAAATGATAGAATATTTAGCTCAAAATGAAGGAAGGATTACTTATCAACTAATTTTTAAAGATACTGGAATCTCAGAAAAGACTTATAAACAGTTAGAAAAGCGTGTAAAGAGATATAAAGAAAGTATGGTATTGACACACGTGCCCGTGGCTAATGAAGTGGTTATAATTGTAAACAAGAAATGTGAAAACGATGAATGCTGCAGGGATGAAGCAGAGAAGTTTATTGAGTATTATAATGGTGTTTTAAGAAAAATAACCATTAAATAAATAAAAAAGAGTTTTTTTCATAACATTATGGATTTGAAATTTAAATGGGATTTGTATCCGATAAGAGTTTTAATATTAAATTAATAGCTAAATTTAAACGAAAATAACATTTTATTGAATAATTTAGAATTAAATTTTGATTTTCTCCATCCGCAGCGATAGCGAGGACTTTTGAATTAAATCTTTTCAAGGAAAAGATTTAGCGGACCCGCCGGGATTTGAACCCGGGACCCTCAGATTAGGAGTCTGATGCCCTATCCTGGCTAGGCTACGGGCCCATATTAATTTAAAATTAAATTGTTCTGCATGATTTATAAAGTTTATAGATTTGAAATTTAAATGGATTTAAAATGGGATTTTAACCGATAAGAACTTTACTGTTTGAAATTATCTGAAATTTAAGCAAAAATCTTTAATGGAATTTATTTATTGATTAAAATAAGTCTGAATTTTCTCCATCCGCAGCGTCAGCGAGGATTTTTGGTTCAGCTTTTTGGTAAAAAAGGTGAGCGGACCCGCCGGGATTTGAACCCGGGACCTTCGGATTAGAAGTCCGACGCCCTATCCAACTAGGCTACGGGCCCTTTTGTTACAGATTAAAATTGGTAATTACTAGATTGTTGATTATTGTATATAAAGCACACTGTTAATACCTTTTCTAAAAAAATTAGTTGAAGAGAATCCCTCCAATTACATGTAAGCAGGAGATTCTGTTTCTCCTTGAACAGTTTGAGCCAGTTCTTTAAGGCGTGATTCTATTTCTTCAGCTTCTTTTATAAGAGGATTTGCATCAATTTTTGTGCCTAACATCTTATTTAAAATGTTTATCACATCTGCAGCGGCTCTTGGATCGGGATAAGGGCTAAGTACTTCTGCAAATAGGCAGGATCCTGCTATACCTTTCTGCATGCTTTTTGTAAGTAATGTGCCTGATAATCCAGTTATATTTCCAAAGGGCAATATTGGTAAATCCAGGTTCCCTAATCTTTCTAAGGATTCATCTGAATTGGCAGCTCCTGCAACAACATGTGTCTTCTCTCTTACGACTATGCTGTTGAATGTGATTATTTCTTTGCTGTTGTTTCTTTCCATCCAGTTTACTATGGCATTGGTCATGTCATAGGTTACATTTGGTGGAATTATGAAGTCAGATAGGAATAAAACGATATTATCTGAAGAGTATATTCTGAATGGATGTATTGCCTTTCCTTTATACAGTACTGCAAGTGGAGGGAAATATTTGGAGTCAATATGTCCTATTTCTTTCATTTTGAGTTCTTCAACTAAAAGCCATCCTATTATATTGCCTATAAGTCCTAATTCTGGTGATCCTTCCAGGATTATTGCATCTTCAACATCTTTTGATATTATTTTACAGCATTCAACTTCAGTTTCAACCATTTTAACCATATTATTACTCCCTTTATTTTAAATTTAAGGACTTACTCCCCCTTCCATTCCTGTAATCTGGCCTGTTTGAGGATCTATGTAAAATCCTCCAATTTGTTTGCCGCTTGAGGATAATATGGGTACGTAATATGTTTTTTTCCCATTTATTGTTTTAAGTTGTGGGGTGCCTGCAGTTGCACCAGGTTCTGCAATAGACTTTTGAGCTATTGATTTTGCCTGTTTTGATGATATTTTCACATTACTGCCTCCTTGGGTTCCACTTTGGCTTCCTCCAGAAGTTGTTCCTCCTTGGGTTCCACTATGGCTTCCTCCAGACTGTACATTACTGCTTTGGCTGGTGGATTGTTGATCCTGCGTGGTTGTGGCCTGCCATAATCCAGGGGTGCTTGTTGTAATTTGATAACCTGCTGCTGCTACACCTATAAGTAGAACAATGACGACTGATAACAGAATTTTCATGTTAACCATTAGCTCACCTCTTGATTAAATTTATATTGACGATTTAAATTGGAGTTTGATAATTAATTATTTATTAATATACATTTTCAGCTTAATAGTTTTTGTGTCTCTCATAATATTGTAAAAACTGTTTATATATTATTTTTGTTACAGTTTTTTTTAGATATGAAGTCCAATTAAATAAAAAATAAACAAATATTATTACTATAGGGGTTAATTTCACTAATTTGAAGTTAATAATTTGGTTTGTTATGATATATATATTTTTCATTTTCTTTTTCAAAGAAAAGCTTATTATTATGGATAATAAATTGAAATATTGATATTCGTATATTTTAAAAACAAGAGGTGATACATTTGAGCGAAAAGATTGTTATATCGCCAACATCACGACAGGAAGGACACGCTGAATTGGTCATGGAAGTCGATGATGAAGGAATAGTAACTAAGGGGCGATACTTTAGTATTACTCCTGTCAGAGGACTAGAGAAGATAGTAACAGGCAAAGCTCCAGAAACCGCACCAGTAATCGTGCAAAGGATCTGTGGTGTCTGTCCTATACCTCACACTCTAGCTTCTGTGGAAGCTATGGATGATTCATTAGGTATTGAGCCACCAAAAGCAGGTAAACAGTTAAGAGAACTTGTTATGGCAGCTCACGACGTAAACAGTCATGCTATACATCATTTCCTTATAGCTCCGGATGTTGTTCCTGAAAATTTATTTGCTACTGCAGTAGAATCTGTTTCTGAAATAAGAAAAACTGCACAATATGTAGTAGATATGGTTGGTGGAGAAGGTATACACCCATCAGACATTAGAATTGGTGGAATGGCAAAGAACATAAGTGAACTAGCTAGGAAAAGGTTATATACTAGACTAAAAGCACTTCAACCTAAAGTAGATGCACATGTAGAACTTATTATAGGTTTAGTTGCAGATAAAGGATTCCCAAAAGGTTTAGGGGTTCATGATGCACCAACATTAGCTACTGACAGACTTTATGGTGACAGAGATAACTTCGATTTGGACAGATTTACAGAAATAATGCCAGAAAGATGGTATGATGACTCAGAAATCGGTAAAAAAGCATGTTCAACAATCCCTCTCTACGATGGTGTCAACATTGAAGTAGGTCCAAGAGCAAGAGCTGTTAAATACGGAGGATTCTCCGGAAAAGGTACTGTAGCTCAGCACGTAGCCAGAGCTATGGAAATGAAATCTGCTCTTTCAAAGTGTATAGCTATATTGGATGATCTCGACACATCAGCTCCAGCAAACGTTGGTAACTTCGATGTTAGAGGCACTGGTAAGTTAGGAATCGGTGCAATAGAAGGACCAAGAGGAATGGATGTGCACATGGCTCAAGTTGGCGAAAACGGTAAAACTGAATTCTACAGCGCTTTAGTTCCAACTACATGGAACATACCAACTATGGGACCTGCAACTGAAGGATTCCACCACGAATTTGGACCTCACGTAATTAGAGGATACGACCCTTGTCTGTCTTGTGCTACTCACATGATAGTAATTGATGACGAAGACAGGAGTGTCTTAAAAGACGAAATGGTCAGATTATAAGGGAATAAAAGATGCCATACGAAGCGGAGATTTTAGTAGTTGGCTGTGGAAACGTCCTGTTCGAAGATGACGGATTTGGACCAGCAGTAATAGAGGCCTTAAATGAATATTTCAAGGATCATGAACTTCCAGAAAACGTAATGTTCATAGATGCAGGGACCAGCGCACCACATTTCATATTTTCTCTTCCTCATGAATCATGGAAGAAACTTATAGTGGTAGATATAGTTAATTCAGGAGTTAAACCCGGTACAGTACGACGATTCGAAGTCACAGAGATTCCAAGAGGATCTTATGAAGATGCCCACTCATGGTCAGTAGAAGAACCTTTACATGAGTTAAGTAAACAATGCGAAGTTTTCGTAATTGGATGCCAGCCAGAATCTGTCTCTGCCCCCGATGTAGTAATGGGGTTAACTAAAAGTGTGGAAGAAGCTATTCCCAAGGCCATTAAAATCATTTTAGATGAAATAGGGGTATAAGCTCATGTTAGCCCGAATTAAAGAAATATTAGGAATAGAAGCAAAGCCCGAAACAGGAGAAGTAGCTTCAGAAGAGGAGGTTGAAAAAGTGGCTGAAGAAAAACCTAGACCAAGAATTGGATACATCCACTTAAGCGGATGTACCGGAGATGTTATGTCGTTGAGTGAAAACTACGACATTTTAGCACCTTTACTCACCGAAATGGTGGAAATTGTATACGGACAAACCCTGGCAGATGTATGGTGGGATGATGAAAACCCAATGCCAGAAATGGACATAGCACTTGTTGAAGGATCTGTCTGTTTACAAGATGAACACAGTTTAAAAGAGATTAAAGAAGTACGTGAAAAAGCAGGATTAGTCGTTGCATTTGGTTCATGTGCTGCAACAGGATGTTTCACCAGATATTCCAGAGGTGGACAGCAAGCACAACCAGCTCACGAATCATTCGTGCCAGTAGCAGATGTTGTAAAAGTTGATTTAGCAATGCCAGGATGCCCGCCATCACCAGAAATAATTGCTAAAACAGTTGTAGCTGCAATCAACGGTGATATGGATTACCTACAACCAATGATAGATTTAGCAGGTACTACAGAAGGATGTGGATGCGATCTACAACTAAAAGTAGTTAACCAAGCACTATGTATTGGATGTGGAACCTGTGCAATGTCATGCCAGACACGTGCAGTCGAAATGTTAAACGGTAGACCAGAAGTTAACAGTGACCGATGTGTAAAATGTGGTGTATGCTACGTCCAGTGTCCAAGAAGCTGGTGGCCAATGGAAAGAATTAAAAAGGATACCGGATTATAGGAGGCTTGAAAATGGTATTAGGAACATATAAAGAAGCACTTTCTGCAAGAGCAACCGATAAACAGATCCAAAAGATTTCTCAAGACGGAGGAATAGTAACAGCACTCCTATCTTTCGCCCTTGATGAAAAAATGATTGACGGTGCAGTTGTAGCTGGTCCTGGAAAAGATATGTGGAAACCAGAACCACAAGTTGCAATGACATCTGAAGAAATCCTGGCTGCAGCAGGTACCAAGTACACATTCTCACCAAATGTCTGGACTTTAAAAGAAGCCGTAAGACAATATGGTCTTGAAAAAGTAGGTACAGTTGCAATTCCATGTCAAACCATGGGTATAAGGAAAATGCAGTCATATCCATTTGGTGTAAGATTTGTCGCAGACAAAATTGCATTACTCATAGGTATATACTGTATGGAAAACTTCCCATTCGCATCTCTACAAACATTCATTTCAGAGAAAATGGGAGTTAGCCCAGATCTAGTTGAAAAAATGGACATAGGAAAAGGAAAATTCTGGGTATACACAGCAGATGAAGAATTAAGTATACCACTTAAAGAAACACATGGATACGAACAAAGTGGATGTAATGTCTGCTTAGATTACGTTTCAGAGCTATCAGACCTTTCAACAGGTTCTGTAGGTTCACCAGATGGCTGGTCAACAGTACTCACCAGAACAGATTCCGGTGACTCACTGTTTAAACAAGCTGTCGATGCAGGTATAATCGAAACCAAATCCATGGCTGATGTAAAACCAGGTTTAGGTCTGCTTGAAAAGCTTGCAACTGATAAGAAAACTAAAAATCAGAAAACTATCGATGATAGAATAGCAATGGGATTACCAGTTCCATTCAAAGCAAGTAACGAAAAAGAAGACCCACTTTCAAACTACTAAGTTTGAAAAACAAGTAGGATAATTAAATCCTACTAAATTTTTTATTTTTTTATAAAAGTTATATTTTTATTATTTATAACAACATTTGAGGATTAAAATGGATATAATTATACTTTTAGGAGCAATACTTCTTGCTTATGGTGGAATGCTAATATTATACTATTATTTACGTTCAAAGGAAAGAAAAAAAGCCACTTCTGATTCAATGCTAAAAGGATTAACCAGCATGCGTCGTGGTAACCTGGATAAAGCACTTTTTTATTTTGATAAGGCTTATGAATATTCTATTGAGAACAATAGCAGGGAAGAGATGGCAGAGGCGCTTTACAGTATAGGGATTGTATATAAGGAAAAAGGCGAAAATGATAATGCCATGGAATATTTTAACAGTTCAATAGATGTATATAGAGAATTACAGGATAATGAAGGTTTAAAAAAAGTAATGCTCGCATCTCGTTCAATACGAAAAGTGGATAATTGATAACCGTCATTTCCATGTTTTGAACGCATAAATTTAGGGAGAGTTTATTGAAATGGAATCATTGAATCTAACTCTGGCCGAGTCTTTGATGATAATATCTCCAAAATCCAATGGAAATGAAATGATAAAAATTACATTAATGGATCTTCTACTAAAAAAAGCCCTTAAAATAGATATTTTGGAACAGGAATCTCGATTTTTAAAAAGACGTTACGATGCTATTGTTATTAGCAATGGTGAATCATCACACGATTTAGCGTTTAAACCGCATGAACAATTATTAATGGATTTAATTTTTAAATACGGCGAATTAGATCTAAAAGAATTTGCAAAAAAACTATATGGAACAATCAGAGCTTCAGATTATATGGATATGTACATAAGAGTCCCATTAGTCAATGAAGGCTATTTTGAAAGGCAAAGGAAGATGATATTGGCCCTTATACCTTATAATACTTATGTATTAACGGATAAAGGGGATGAATTAAAATCCAAGATAATGAATTTGCTGGATGAAGCAGAATATCTTGAAAAATGGATGAGGGAAGATTTACCTCATGCAAAAGCTTATTTATCAGTTATAGGATCCCATATTCTCCTCCTAAAGAATTACGATATAGGGGATATTAAAAGATTCAATAAAAAGCTATCATATATAAAACCAGAGTCCAATACAAATGATTATTACAGTTACTATCTTTACACAGTACCATTTACTTATTTAGATGATTTTGATAATCTTCAAAGTTTTGATTTTTTGGATATATCTTTACTTGATAATTTTGATTCATTTGACGATTTTTTCAGCGATTTTGATGCAGGTTCAGGTGATTCTGGTGGAGATGGGGGAGGAGACGGTGGAGGTGGAGACTAAATAATATTTTCTACTCGGTTATAACTCTGCATCCGTCACTTTCTACTATAACTGTATGTTCGGATTGAGCAACAACCGCATTACTCTTTTCTTTGAGCACATGATACGGATAAACTGCCCTTGAAGAAATTAGCATTCTCATTGCAGTATTTAAATGATGCTCGCTGAAACTGTCTTTCATCCATCTTAAAGTAAATGGTAAATTTTTGTAATCCTTTTTTATTATATTTAAAGCTCTTTTTGCATGAATTAGCCTCATTGGCCGATCTCTTAAGAATCGAAATATATGAACTTCATTTGTATCAGTAACCCTTCCAATACCATCAGTTGCAAAAGGTTCTATTGCTAAAACATCTCCTTCTTCCAGTTTATGAGGATTATTTTCTTTTATATTAGGCATTGAAAGTCCAGAATGAAGTATCCAGCGATCCATACTGTGTCCAGTTAAATTAGAAACAGAATTAAATCCTCTGTTGTTTATAGCATTTTCAACAGCTTCCCCAACTTTACCTACCTCAACACCAGCTTTTATCGCGCTTATTGCACTTTCAAGTCCTTCTCGTGATGCGTCTATCATGTTTTGGTGTTTTTCCATTAATTCTTCAGAAACACCATCTCCAACAATCACGCTTATGGCAGTATCTGCAATATAACCGTCTACATGGGCACCTAAATCAATTTTAACAAGATCTCCAGATTTAACGGTCTTTTCATCATTTATGGGGGATGTGTAATGTGCAGTAATCTCATTTATGGAAATATTGCATGGAAAAGCAGGAATGCCTCCCAGTTCTACAATTCCTCCTTCAATAAATTCTACAAGTTCAACTATTTTCATATCTTCTTGGACATGATTTACAGCATTTTCTCTGACTTTGGATACAATTTTTCCAGCTTTTTTGTACATATCAATCATATAATCACTTATAAACTTATTTTTAGAATAAATATGAAATTCAGCTAAAATTTCTATCTAAAATAATCATCAATATTCATATAAATGTAATGTTTTTAAAGATATATGACATTTTAGGTTCAAGTTTCTATTAGAATAATTAATATAATTTGAAAGACAAATATAAACAAAGATTTAATAAACCTTTCTAAAGAGAAAGGAGGCCAAAGAATTCATAATAATTCTAAAAATGATATTAGCTATATTTCAGCAGCATCATTTTCAGCTTTTTTACCTATTGGTGACGCATTTCAGATTTTTATAATCGTTGCAGCGATTATAATTGTTTTAATAGGTGTTTCTGCCATTCGTAAAAGAAGAAGAAGTACTGATCAATTGGATAGGAGAGCTTCAATTATAAGAAGAGAGTTCACAGCTATAAAACAAGAAAAATCTTATGAAGCTGAGGATTACTGGATAAAAAGCCGACTTGAAGATGATTCTAATGATTTAGAGGATATTATTATGGATAGAAAATAGATTTGTTTTCACATAATTTAAACTGTATTTAACTGAATTTAATTTTAAAGGTTTAAATTTGGATTTCCTTAAATTCTATTGGTCAATCAATACTCATTTAAACCTTTAAACTTCTATTTATATATAATTGGAATATAATATATTAATCCAGAATTAATAAAAAAGCCACTTTAAATAAATAATCTTAAATATTTGCTTAAACAATTAATAAAAAGGTGAAAAATATGGCTGACGTTGCAACTGCAATTTCACAAAATATTGTTTTGATAATTATGACAGTAATTGCGGCGATTGTTATCATTGTTGTTGTTACTGAATGGAAAAAGGTTAGAGAAACTCAAAATAATGTGGCACTCGTGGAAAAACAAGTAGAGCTTAAAAAGATATCTTTAGTAGAAAAAGACATTGATACAAAGCGTATGATGGAAAATGTAATTCCATTACCTAAAGAACAGCAAGAACAGCTTGCAAAAATAAGACAGGGAACATCTGATGTCATGCACAAAGTAGGGTATCTCCACAGCGAAATAAGCGAAAGAGTTGCCCATCTAGAAGCTAAAGCAGAATATGGAAAACTCCAAAAATTGATGAAAGACCTTGAAGAGAAAGAAAAAGAACTTGATAAAAAGATGGAAAAAAGCACAAGGAGGGTTTAATAAATGGGACCTCTTGAATTATTTGCAATCTTGGTATTAGCAGGTGCAATAATTGTTCTTTTGTACTATTACATTCAGGAGATGAAGGGAACTTCTTCAGGTGATGTAAAGTCCAGTATTTATGAAATGGGTAATAGAGTATCTGAAGGAATATCTCAAACTAGTGATAGAGTATCTGAAGGAATATCCCAAACAAGTAGTAATGTTTCTGGAGGAGAAGGAAGAATGTCTGGAGTAAGTGAAAAAGTATCTGAAATGGGCGAGAGACTAAGAGGAAAAGTAAGGGAAGTTCCTATAAGCACTGATGTTCTATCCTCAAGAATAGATGAATTTTTAAATGAACAAAGCGACCAGCTAATAAAAGACTGGGAATTGGCAACAAAAAACGATGTTGGACAGCTTGAAAAGAAATATAGCAAAGTTTCTAGGGATATAGATGACTTGGAGAGACGTTTCAACGAATATAGAGGCCATGCCAATAAAAAATTCGAAAATATTGAAAACAGACTAACTGCATTAGAAGGTGAAGAAGAGACAGAAACCGCGGAATAAACTCTATTTTATTCCTTTTTTTTCTACTAATAACTTTTTAGTGAATATTTACCATGTTTTTGGAATAATTAGGCTGTTAAAACGTGAATAATTTTAAATAACTTAATTTAATAATTATATTTAAAATATTAAGCAAAAATAAATTTTGATTTTTAATATTCCATGAAGAGAAACCTTTATATACTCTGAAGTATAAACCATGGTACTACAGCGGGGTGGGGTAGTCTGGTGATCCCGCGGGGCTCATAACCCCGAGAGCCCTAGTTCAAATCTAGGCCCCGCTACTTATTCTAATTTTACTATTTTTATTATTATTATTCAATATAAAAAATAAATAAAGCTTTATTTTAAAATTAGCTTATTAAAATATTATTAAAAATAAAACTAATGTTTGGGACGTTATTGCAGCGATTTTTTTCTAAATTTCACATCTATTTGAGAGTCAATTGTTATGTTTATTCTTTTCAAAATGAATTCACTCCTAATATTTGGTTTTGAGAGTTATTTTATATAGAATTATTACTTTTTAATATATTTATAAGAATATTTACAGTTTTTGTAATAATATGTAGTATTAATTTTGATTAATTTTTTTGAAGATTAATCAATGGTTTTAGAAATCTATTTCGTTATTTGTTCAATTATTTCATTTATTTTTTTAATATAATAATTTTAAGGGGATTAATATTTTTTTAAAATATTAATTAGGGGATTATTTGATTTTAGGTCTTTTATGTTTCTTATTATAACTTAGAGATAGTTAATAATTGTTCATGTTTGCTTTCGAGGGTTTAGTGATCTTTAGTAGTTAATATTAATATATTGGACTTATTCTCCTAAATTGTATTAATTTTAATCTTTTTTTATTACAAAAACGTTCAATTTGGCTCCAAAAATAATAATAATAATAATAATTAATAACATAGTATTAAATATCAGTACTTTTCAAATCATTAGTTACCTAATAAAGGAGGTGAAAAAATTAGAAAACTAGCGATTCTAGCGATTACGATGGCTTTTCTAATTCTAGGCACATTAAGTGCATCATATGCAACTAATATAACTGGTACTTGGAGTGGTTCAGGCACATCATACAGTTCTACTGCAGGTCCTGTTAAAGTAACTGCTAGTACAACTACATCTGGAGATGCTGGATGGGGTACGGCATCAAGTAATACACTTAATGCAGATGGTACTATGTTCAGCAATGCATCTGCAGCATCTCATGCATCTTTACTTGCAACATACGCATGGGACACAACTCCTACATCTGGATCTGATATAGATCTTCCCGGAGATGATAAAGGAACAGGTACAACTACTTTCACATTCAGCAGACCTGTAAATAACCCTATTCTTCACATAGATCGACTAGGTGGTAATGATGGAGGTATAGCTAACGGAGCTAATTTTACTTTAACTAATTCTGGGCTGACTTTAACAAAACTAGCAGGTGTAGATCATTTAAATGTGGATTCTTATAATATATGGAGAACTCCAGAAGTAAGTACTTCTGGTGGTGAGGCTAGTTGGAATTCTGGCAGCGGTACTGCAGCTGGAAGTGTACAAATTAATGGAAATGGAATAACCAGCGTCACTTTCACATGGACAGGTATTGGTATGGAAGGTACTGGTGGTGATGCTATTGAATTACTATGGGAAATTGAAGCTCCTGTTGATTTAGCTATAACAAAAACAGACAGTTCTGATCAAGTGGTTGCTGGTCAAGCTTTGACTTACACAATCACTGTGAGGAACGATGGTCCTTCTACTATTCTGGATACTGACACTTTCACTGTGACTGATACATTGCCTAGCGGTTTTACTGCGTCTAGTTTTATGCCTAGTGTTGGTTCTTATAATTCAGCTACTGGTGCTTGGACTGGTGTGACCTTAGCTAGTGGAGGAAGTGTGACTTTAACCATAGTGGGTACTGTCAGTCCTACTGCAACTGGAACTTTAACTAACATTGCTACTGTAACACCACCTACTGGTGTAACAGACACTAATAATGCAAACGATCAAACTCCACCAACAATTACAACTGTTGATGGACTTCCAGTGGCGAATAACGATATTAAAACAACTCCTGAAGATACTCCATTAAACGACAGCTTACCTATTTCAGATCATGATGGACCTGTTACGGTTGTTAATTTCACTGTAAATGGAACAACTGCTTCAGCAGGGGGCACTGTAAATATTCCGGGGGTGGGAACCATTAAAATAAATGCAGAAGGTACATACACATTTACTCCTTTTGCTAACTATAATGGCTCAGTTCCTGTAATTAATTACACAATACATGATGGAACAGGGAATACTGCCAGTGCTACTTTAATCATTACGGTTACTCCGGTGAATGATGTTCCTGTGGCTCGTGATGACGCTGTATCTGTTGATGAGGGTGGTTCTTTGTATGGTGTTGTTGTTGGTAACGATATTTCGTCTGGTGATGGTGGTAACGTTTGGAATATGGTAACTGGACCTGTTAATGGTTCTTTGACTTTGAATCCAGACGGTACTTACACTTATGTGCCTAATACGAATTATAGCGGGCCTGATAGTTTCACTTACAGTATAACTGATGCTGATGGTGATGTTAGTACTGCTACTGTGACTCTCACTGTAAATAGTGTGGATTCAGGACTTTTGCAGGTTACTGCACAACCCACTAAAGTGAATGCTAAGACAATACCGATGCAACACACAGGTGTACCATTTGCCATGTTAATAATGGCTTTCATTATGGTATTCGGTGGATTTTTTGTATCTAAAATAAAATAAATTGTTTTAAACCCCATTTAGGGGTATTTTTTATTTTTTAAAATTAATAGTATATTTTTACAAAAATGAAAGGTTTATAAAATTTTAAACAATATGTTTTTTAGGTAAAACTTCCAAAAAACACATAAATAATGGGGAGTATTATAAATTGCAAAACTTTAAATCTAAATAATCTAATACTAATATTTTATATTAGATTTTGGGGCAAGCCGAAGGGCAGCTACCGGTTTATTGCAATGCAATTTAAACTGAGGAAACTCCATCCATCGTACAGAACCGTGGTGTCGTGAGGCATATGTTGAGAGGCATGACTCTGGAGCAGAAACGAAACGTCTTTTAGGTAGATGAAAATGATGCGCAAGCTGAAGATATTAAAAGGAACGGTGAAACGGCCACTTCGCGGGATGCAAGGGTAAATACTGCTGGTGAACACTGTATGAGGCAGAGGTAACTCGCATAGATGAATGCTGCTTGAACAGGAGGTGGGTTACTCTCGGCATGCCCCAATCACTCAAATTCTTTGAATTTGGTGCCCCAAACACGTAGTGTTTGAGGGCTTTAAAAAGTTTTTTATATTTGCTTATTTTTCTAAATATAAATCCTTAATCTACATCATCATGCATCAAATTATCTTTAGTGTTATAAACTATGTTTAAATGCACTACACATATGATAAAAAATGAGTTAAATGATCCAACTATGATTATATTTAATCATTATTTCAATTTAAACGATCAATTTTTCATTTAGATTTTCGCTTAAACCATTAAAAAAAATTATATTAAATTTGATAAATACATTCAAAAAAAGAGAAATAAGGGGGGTTTTTAGTGTTTTATAGCATCTTTTACCTTGTCAAAAAAGCCTTTATCTTCTATGTAGATTTCTTTTCCACTTATTTCTGCAAATTCTTTTAAAATCTCTTTTTGTTGGGAATTCAGTTTTTTAGGTACCACTACTTTAACTTTAACATAGAGATTTCCGTACCCTTCCCAACGTAAATGAGGCATTCCTTTGCCTTTAACACGGAAAGATGTGCCTGATTGTGTTCCATTAGGAATCTTAAGGCTTACAATTTCATCGCTTAGAGTAGGAATATCCACTTCATCACCAAGGGATGCTTGAACAAAGCTAATAGACTTTTCATAGATTAAATCAGAGCCATGACGTTCAAATAAACTGTGAGATTTAACTGATATTAAAATATAGAGGTCACCAGGCGGTCCTCCTCTTTTACCCACATCTCCTTCGCCTGGAACTCTAAGACGTGAACCATCTTCAACCCCTGGCGGAACATTAATATGAATGGTACTTGTTTCTCTTACAATTCCTTTACCGCGACATTCATGACATGGAGTATCAATAATTACTCCTTCACCATGACACGCTCTGCATGGTCCAATATTAACAAATTGACCGAATGGGGTTTGATTTACATGTTGAACCTGCCCTGTTCCTCCGCACTGTTCA
Source organism: Methanobacterium sp. (assembly GCA_016222945.1). Lineage (NCBI taxonomy): Archaea > Methanobacteriati > Methanobacteriota > Methanobacteria > Methanobacteriales > Methanobacteriaceae > Methanobacterium > Methanobacterium sp. Next base: position 315,279 of record JACRPY010000002.1, read on the forward strand.
CATTTATGTGTTTCTGTTCCGGGTTCGGCTTTTGAACCTCCACAAGTGGGACAAGTCTTTTTGTGAGGCACATTTATGTCTCTTTCAAGTCCGAATGCAGCTTCTTCAAGGGTAATTTTAAGATCGTAATATACATCAGCTCCCTGTTCTGCCCGGCTTCTTCTCCTGCCTCCACCAAATCCGAACATATCGAATATGTCTCCAAAATCGAATCCAAATCCTTTAAATATGTCATCAAAATTTGCATTTCTGAATATGTCTTCTGTGGAGTATCCTCCCATTCCAGAGTGTCCAAATTGGTCATATGTATGTCTTTTATCTTCATCTGAAAGAACAGCGTATGCTTCGCTTATTTCTTTGAATTTTTCTGCAGATTCAGGTTCGTCATTTACATCAGGGTGATGTTTCATTGCTAATTTACGGTACGCCTTTTTGATTTCTTTTTTATCTGCGCCCTTTTCTACTCCAAGGACTTCATAGTAATCACGCTTGTCTGCCATATAACTTTACCCTCACTTAATTTAAAAAACAAGTTAATTTAATAAAATTAATGATTTAGAGGAAATTTCCTCTAATCTTAAGTAGTAAATAGGATTTTTTACTATTTATCTTTATTTGCAGATTATGAAATTATTTTTTAACTTCATAATCAGCATCAATAGTGTCATCATCCTTACCAGAATCCTTTCCTTGAGCGTCCTGTGCACCTTCTCCAGATTGTTGTTGAGCTTGTTGTGCCTGTTGAGCTTCCTGGTAGATTTTAGCACCTACTTCTTGAACAATTTTAGTTAATTCATCAGTTTTAGCTTTAATTGTTGCTATATCATCACCAGTGATAAGTTCTCGAAGTTCTTTAACTAACTCTTCGATTTTAGTTTTCTGTTCTTGATCAACTTTGTCACCAAGCTCTTCAATGGTTTTTTCTGAGGTGTAAATCATTGAATCTGCATTATTTCTAACTTCAATTTCCTCTTGTTTCTTCTGGTCATCTTCAGCATGCATTTCTGCTTCTTTAACTTTCTGGTCGATTTCATCTTTGGATAATTTAGTTGATGCAGTTATTGTGATTGCTTGTTCTTTTCCTGTTCCCATATCTTTAGCTGAAACGTTCATGATACCGTTGGCGTCAATATCGAATGTTACTTCAATTTGTGGTATTCCTCTTGGTGCTGGAGGTATTCCTACTAACTGGAACCTTCCAAGGGTGGTGTTATCATGTGCCATTGGCCTTTCACCCTGTAAAACATGGATATCTACTGAAGTCTGACTATCTGCTGCTGTTGAAAATATTTGACTCTTTTTTGTAGGGATTGTTGTGTTTCTTTCAATTAATTTGGTAGCTACGTTACCCAGAGTTTCTATTCCAAGAGATAATGGAGTTACATCAAGTAAAACAAGATCTTTGATTTCTCCAGCTAATACTCCTGCCTGGATTGCAGCACCCATGGCTACACATTCCATTGGGTCTATTCCTCGCTCTATTGGTTTACCAATATAGTCTTCCACAAATTTTTGAACGATAGGCATTCTTGTGGGACCGCCGACAAGTATAATTTTGCTTATGTCAGATTTGGTCATTTTAGCGTCAGATATAGCCTGTTCCATTGGTCCAGAACATTTTTTTATGATAGGATCAACTAATTCTTCAAGTTTAGCTCTTGTAAGTGTTGTTGTTAAGTGTTTTGGACCTTCAGCAGTTGCTGTTATAAATGGAAGGTTTATATCTGTTGTTAGGGTGGTTGAAAGCTCGATTTTTGCCTTTTCGGCAGCTTCTCTTAATCTTTGTGCGGCCTGGTCGTCAACTATGATGTCTACACCAGTTTCTCGTTTGAATTCATCTGCAAGGTGGTTCATGATGGTGTTGTCCATATCAGTTCCACCTAGTTTGGTGTCCCCACTGGTGGATCTTACTTCAAATACTCCTCCTCCGAATTCCATGATGGTTACATCAAGTGTACCTCCACCGAAATCGAAAACCATGATTTCCAGTTCTTCTTCTTGCTCTTTATCAATACCATATGCTAAACTTGCTGCTGTAGGTTCATTTACAAGCCTTACAACTTCTAATCCTGCTATTGTACCTGCATCTTTTGTAGCAGTTCTTTGGTTATCGTTAAAGTATGCGGGAACTGTAATTACAGCTTTATTTACTTCTTCTCCCAGGAAAGCTTCAGCGTCTTTTTTAATTTTTTGTAATATGAAAGCTGAGATTTCTTGAGGACTGTAGGCTTTTCCCATTACATTTACTTTATTATCTGTTCCCATGCTTCTTTTTATAGCGCTTATGGTGTTTTCAGGGTTGGTTACTGCTTGCCTTCTTGCAGGTTCACCAACTAATCTTTGTCCGTCCTGTGTAAATGCAACATAACTTGGAAAAGCTTTTCCATATTGAGTAGCTCCTTCTGCACTGGGGATTATGGTTGGTTTTCCTCCAACTAATACTGATGCTGCGGAGTTACTTGTTCCAAGGTCTATACCTATAATTTTTTCTTTTTTATTAGCCATTTAATCACCTTTCTCTTATTTTACAATTTTAAAATGTATTTTGCAATTATTTTATGAATTTAAATGAAATTTAGTTGTTTTTTTATTTTTTACAGACTTTAACCATGGCACATTTAATTACCTTGGAGTTAAGGGTGTAGCCCTTTGCAAGTTCTTCTGTAACTATTCCATTTTCATATTTTTCATTATTTTCAGTCATTAATGCTTCATGTTTGAATGGATCGAATTTTTCACCTTCAGCAGGTATTATTTCAAGTCCTTCTTTTTCAAACACATCATTTAAATTTTTATATATTAATTCAACACCTTCTTTCAGGTTTTCACCATTTTCACTTGATTTAAGTGCTCTTTCAAGGTCTTCATATATTTCAATTATTTTAAGTATCAATCCTTCATTGGCGAATTTTATGTATTCTTTTCTGTCTTTTTCATTTCTTTTCTTATAATTTTCAAAATCTGCCTGGAGGCGTTGAATTTGAGAGAAATAATCTTCTATTTTTTGATCTTTTTTTCCTATTTGAGCATTTAGATCTTCTATTTCTGATTCTTTCTCCTTTAGATCAGCCTTTAGAGTTTTTAATTCGTCTTTCTTGGTCATTAAGTCACCTTTTGAAGTGATAAAAATAATAGTAATCTTTAATAGGTTATAGTTACAAAAGGTTATATAAATCTTTCGCACTAATCATATTTAGTTTATAAAAAGATAGTGATAAAATAGATCATTTTTACTATATTAACATTAAAGGTATAAACATGGATCTTGAAGCAATACTTGATGTGATGGGCTGTAAAACAAGAAGGGAGATACTGTATCTTTTAACACAGGAACCCCGATTTGTAAGTCAAATTTCCAGAGAACTTGAAATAGGACAAAAAGCAATAATAGAACATTTAAGGGCAATGGAAGAACTTGGACTACTTAATTCATCATTTCAAAAGATAGAGAGGGGCAGGCCACGAAAATATTATGGTATATCCCAGAATATGGAAATTAATATATTCATAGGTCCAGATTCTATTAAAATGAATGTTATCGGCGAAGAATTCTCCCAATTGCATCAAATTGAAGAAAAACTGAGAATGGGAAATGAAGACATTATTGAAGACCTTGAAATGCTAATTGAAAAATATGATAAAGCAAAAAAATATGCTGAAAATCTTTTGATAGAAGTAAAAAAGAGGAATAATCATCATTTATAAAATATAAAGATCTAATTTTTCTTATAATACAATGCAGCAATTGCAGCCTGCCCCAATGACACTGAACCATCTCCAGCACAGGTATTTTTATGCTGGATGAATTCGTATCCACTTTCTGTTACAACTTCTTTTATGGTTTTACTGATAGCTTCATTGTAAAATACGCCGCCGGTTCCACCAATAACATTTACACCAGTTTTATCAGCTGTTTTTATGGCTAATTTTGCAAGACCTTCGGCAACGGCTCTTTGTGCAGAGCATGCAATGTCTTCAATTCTTTTATCTTCACTTTTTTCTTCTAAAACAGTTTTTAAAATTTTAGACGTGTTTAAAGTAGCGATTTCATCATCTTTTTTAATTTCAACAGGAATATCAACAGTATCTGAACCGCGATAAGCCACTGATTCAAGTTTCATGGCACATTCCCCTTCATAAGTTCTTTCACCGCAAATCCCCAGTGCTGCTGAAATTGCATCCAGTACGCGACCTGTACTGGTTGTTTTTTGTATATTAAAGTTTCTATTAAGCTGTTTTAAGACTAAATCTATTTCTTTTTCACCATATTTGAAATAATGAATGTATTCATTTACCATTAGTTCTTTAAGCTCTTCAGATTCATAATAATCATTTAACATTGATATTACCATTCTTATAGGATATTTGGTGGTTAAATCACCTCCAGCCATGTTTTGGGGCATCAAACTTCCTAATCTTTCATAATTTTTCCCTTTAACATGTAATATCTCGCCGCCCCAGGCTGATCCATCTTCTCCATATCCTACACCATCTGCAGCAATACATATCAACTCATTAATCTCATGATCAACAAATAAAGCCCCTGCATGGGCATGATGGTGTTGAACACTAAAAATATCACATTCATATTTTTCGCTGAGTTCATGGGCAAGTTTAGTCGTAAAAAACATAGGATGAAGGTCACAAGCTACAGCATCTATCGAATCTGTCTGGGTTATGCTCATCATATAGTTTATAGCTTCTTGAAGATATTTGTAGGTTTCATATTTTGTTGTATTTCCAATGTGCTGTGATACATAACATTTTTTATCTTTAAGAAGTGCAAAGGTCACATCAATTTCAGGGCCCAATGCAAGGATGTTTATATCCTCTGCCATCTTTGAAAAATCGTAGGGCTCAGGTACATAGCCCCTTGACCTCCTTATAAAGGCCAAATCTCCTGCTCTAAACCGAATAACAGAATCATCACATCTATTAACTATTTTTCTATCATGCAAAAGATAATAATCTGCAATCCCTTCTAATTTACCAATAATTTCCTCATTTTCTGTGAGCATTGGTTCTCCTGGAATATTGGCTGATGTCATGATATAAGCTGGTTCCTTTGAATATTGGAAAAGTAAATGATGCAATCCAGAGTATGGGAGCATTATTCCGAGGTTATGAAGTACTGGAGAGACAGAAGGTGCTAAATAATAATCTTTACTTTTATTTAAAACTACAATTGGTCTTCTCCTTGAAATTAAAGTTTCCTCTTCAAAATCTGCAACTTCTGCAAATGTCTTTATTGTTTCAATATCTGGAGACATGCATGCAAAGGGCTGATTAAATCTTCCAAGTCTTTCTCTTAAATTAATCACAGGTTCATCATCAGTTGTCTTTGAAACAAGATGAGTGCCTCCAATTCCTTTAATTGCCAGTATATTACCTTCATCTATGAGTTTTGCAGCCATTTCTATGGGATTTTTTAAATCAAGGATTTTGTCTTTGTATAAAAAAACAGAAGGTCCGCATGTAGGGCAGCATGTTGCCTCGGCATGATAACGCCGATCCAGAGGATTCTGGTATTCAATCATACAGTCATCGCAAAGAGGGAACTCATCCATGGATGTTCGCTCACGATCATAAGGAACTGAATTAATAACTGTAAAACGAGGTCCACAGTCAGTACAAGCTGTAAATGGATATTTAAACCTGTTATTTGAATTATTTAAAATTTCTTCAAGACATTTATCACATACTGCAACATCTGGCGGAATTACAGATGAACCAGAAAAATGGGCAGAGCTTTCTAAGATAATAAAATCATCAAATTCATTTGTCTTAGATTCAATCCAATTTATCTTCAAACTTGTTATTTTAGATATTGGTGGTTTATTAATCTTTAAATTTTCTACAAACTCTTCAATTTTAGATTTATCTCCTTCCAGTGTTATTTCAACACTGTTTCCAAGATTTCGAACAGATCCATTGATTTTCATTTCTCTGGCTATTCTGTATACTGTAGGTCTGAATCCAACTCCCTGGACGATTCCCTGCACTATTATCTTGGCTTTTTTCAATTGCACACCTCTAAAATATGCATAGCATAATTATTTTTTAAACTCATTAATCTAAAATAAGTGAATTAATTTTTATATTTTAACTTATTATATAATGATATAGATAAAATTAGTGATATCATGAGAGAAATACTTCAAAAACTTTTAGATAAGGAAATATCTATTCAAGACGCAGAGAAAATGCTTAAAACTTCACATATTGAAGAGTTAGAGGATTTTGCAAAGATAGATACATGTAGGCACCTGAGAACAGGTATTCCTGAGGTGATCTTTGCAGAAAATAAAGAAGATGAAGATTTACTGAAAATTATTTTAAACTGCGCACAAAATGGTCATGTAATGGTAACAAGGCTTTCAAAAGAGAGATATGAATTATTAAAGCCTCAAATCAGCGTACTTAGCGATAATAAATTTAAAATAGAATATAATAGGAGAGCAAGGATTTTAGTAATTAAAGATCATGAAATAGGGAAAGAAGGGAAAATAGGAATATTAACTGCAGGTACATCAGATATTCCTGTGGCAGAAGAAGCTCGAATCACAGCCGAAGAGATGGGTTGTGAAACAATAGTAGCTTATGATGCAGGAGTTGCGGGAATGCATCGAGTTTTTTCCCCTGTAAAAAAAATGCTTGAAGAAGAAGTTAAAGCAATCGTTGTAGTGGCGGGAATGGAAGGTGCACTACCTTCTGTTGTTACAGGGCTTGTTGACGTGCCTGTAATCGGAGTTCCAACTTCTATAGGTTATGGTGTGGGTGAAGGAGGTTTTACAGCCCTTTTTGCTATGCTTCAATCATGCGCCCCTGGAATTGCAGTTGTAAATATTGATAATGGCTTTGGAGCAGGTGTTTTTGCAGCTAAACTTGCTAAACAAACATTAAAATAGTTTAATAGAATTAAAATTAAAAGGTTTCTGAATCTATGAATAAGGTAATTATAACAGTTTTTTTAGCATTAATCTTGATTATTGCATTTTTTGGAGTTTATAGTTATAATGATCATCCGAAAGACACGGTACGCATCGGATATCTGGCCAATGACCAGCATAGCTCAGCATTAACTATTGCAAATGTCAAGGGAATGTTTGAAGAGGCAGGCATAAATGTTGAACTCCAGCAGTTTAATGTAGGTTCAAATATTGTGATAGCCATGGCTGCGGGGCAAATTGACATTGGATATGTGGGAACAGCACCTGCAACAATGGCTATAGACAAGGGAATGCCTTTAAAGATAGTAGCGGCTGTAAATGAAGAAGGAAGCGGCATTGTAATTGCTCAAAATTCAACTATTAAGAATATAACTGATTTTGAAAACCATATCGTGTGTATACCCTCTAAAGGTTCAATACAAGATATTCTACTGAATTATTTACTTCAAGAAAATAATATTAGCCCCAAAGATATTGATATAAGGGAAATGCAATTATCTTTAATGCCTGAAGCTCTTCAATCGGGGAGGATAGATGGATACGTTATATGGGAGCCCTATGTTACACGAGCAAGTTCTGGAGGATACGGAAAAACGTTTATGTATTCTGATGAAATCTGGAAAAATCATCCATGCTGTGTTATTATAGCAAGCGATAATTTCAGACAAAATAACCCAGATAAACTTAAAAAAATACTTAAAATCCACAAGAATGCAACAGATTACATTTACAGTAATAGGGATGATGCTGCATCGATATTGTCAAAGCAGTTTAATATAGATATTAATACTGAAAAAGAGATACTTAAACATATTAAATTTTTAGCAATACCTGATGAAGATTTTATAGTTAATGATTTAAAGATAGTTAATATTCAAAGACAATTAGGATATGTAGACCATAAAACATTAAATACGTCAGATATTTTTGATTTAAGCTTTTTACCACCTGAAACAATGGTTTAATAATTTATGTACTCTATAAGTGTAAACTTTAATATATACTTAGATTAGATGTGATTAAAAATGGAGAATAAATCCACAATAAAAAAGATAATTGTGTTAAGTATAATATCTCTGTTTTTAGGGTATATAGCCTCTACTGTTTTTTTCACGGCTTTTCCACAAAACCCTAATACTTACAACTATTTCACAAAAATTAGTGAAATGCCCTATGGTTATACTCCAGAAGTGACAACTCCTGAAACGTTCTGGAAAAATGGATATGGTGATTGTAATGATAGGGCAATGGCATTTAAATCATATCTAATAACCAAAGGTGCTACTGATGTTCAAATTTGTTTAGTTTTTCGTATAGATGAAAAAGGACAATTTATTCCCAGTTTTTATAAAGATAAATCTCCAGGTCATTCCTTTGTTGTGTGGAATAAAAAAGTATATAGCCCTAATCTTAATGAATCTAATAGAGTTTATGCTATGGACATTGGAGAATACCAAAAATTTTTAAAAGAAACCTATGGTTTTAATATTTGGTATTATGAAAACCAAACAGTAGGTACTCCATTTTAGTTATAGGGGATTCTTATGAGAAAAATATTAATATCAATTATAATACCGGTTTTTATTCTTTTGGCATGGTCATTACTAACTTCATTCAATATAATCCCTGAATATATATTGCCTTCCCCATCTGATGTACTTAACTCATTTTTAGAATTAATAAAAAATGGTGAGTTGCTTGTTGATACTATAGCCACACTTGCGAGGGTCATTACTGGTTTAATTATTGCAGCGGCAATTGCTATTCCTTTAGGAATTATCATAGGCTGGTCAAAAAAGGCTGAAGATCTTTCAGATTTAACCATCCAGATTCTACGTCCTATACCTCCTCTTGCATGGATACCTTTTGCCATGCTCTGGTTTGGATTAGGATTTGAATCTGCAGTTTTTATTATATTCATTGGAACGTTCTTCCCCATACTTCTTAACACAATAGACGGCGTTAAAAGAATAAATAAGGTGTTTATAGAGTCTGCATATACATTAGGGGCGTCAGAACGCCAAATTTTAAGCAATGTTGTAATGCCTGCGTCTTTACCCTCAATATTTACTGGTTTGAGAGTTGGGATTGGAATAGGGCTGATGTGTACTGTAGCAGCAGAAATGATTGCTGTAAAATCTGGTTTAGGTTATCTAATAATGCAATCTATGAATTTAATAGATACAGGTGGCGTAATTGTGGGAATGCTGGTCATAGGCGTTATTGGATTTTTGTTGGACTATTCATTTAGAAAAGCAGAAAGTAAATATGTTTTATGGAGCGGAAATTAAAATATTTGACAATTTAAATCAAAATAATCATAAAAACTCAAAATAAATGGTGCTAAATGTCTAAAATAATCTTAAATAATGTTTCAAAAATATTTGAAAGCAAAGGAAATGCATTCAAATCACTGGATAATATTAATCTAAAAATCGAAGAAGGAGAGTTTTTATGCATCCTGGGTCCTTCTGGATGTGGAAAATCTACTATTCTTCGTTTAATGGCAGGTTTAGATAAACCGAGCACTGGTGAAATTTTAATGGATAATGAAGGAGTAATAGGACCAGATTACAGGAGAGGGATGGTATTTCAAGAATATTCTCTTTTTCCATGGAGAAATGTGATTGATAATGTTGCATTTCCCTTAGAAATGAAAGGAACAGATCAAGAGGAACGATATAAAATTGCTGAGGACTATTTAGAAATTGTTGGTCTTGAGAAGTTTAAAGAATCTAAACCACATGAACTTTCAGGTGGAATGAAACAAAGAATTGCCATAATAAGAGCTTTAGCTGGAGATCCAGAGGTACTTTTGATGGATGAGCCCTTTGGAGCCCTTGATATTCAAACCAGAAACCAGCTTCAAAAAGATATTTTAAAAATATGGGAAGATAAAGGTAAAACAATCGTTTTTGTGACTCATAGTGTTGATGAAGCGATTTTCTTGGGAGATAGAGTTGTTTTAATGAGTAAAGGGCCTGGAAAAATTGTTAAAATCTTCGATGTTAACATTAAAAGGATTAGAAACAGATTAGATCCAGAATATTTACAATTAAAGCAGGAAATAATGAATTTACTTGAAAGTGGTGAGTGAATTTCATTTCTTAAATTATAAAAAGATGGGGGGATTTTATGGATGTTTTTGAAGCAATAAGTAGAAGGAGAAGCATTAGAAAATATAAAGACACATCAGTCGATGATGAAAAGATTGAAATGATATTAGAAGCAGCTAGAATTGCACCATCAGCTGCAAACCGTCAGGAATGGAAATTTATAATTGTAAAAAATAAGAAAACAAGAGAAAAACTTGTAGAAGCAGCGAATGGTCAGAAATTTGTTAGTGAAGCTCCAGTTACAATTGTGGCATGTTCAACAGAATCTGAAAGGATAATGCCGTGTGGTCAACATGCATACACTGTTGATTTAGCAATTGCAGTCTCATTTATGATACTGGAAGCTACAGAACAGGGCCTTGGAACATGCTGGCTGGGAGCCTACGATGAAGAAAAAGTTAGGAACATTTTAAACATCCCTGAAAGAATCAGAGTTCCTGCAATGTTTACTTTAGGATATGCAGATGAACATCCACATCAAAGACCTAGAAAGCATTTAAGTGAGATTATAAGCACTGAAAAATACGAAAATCCTTAAATTTTACTTTTTGCCGTGTGGACAGGCGTAAATACATAATCCACAAATTTTCCATTGGGAATGATCTTTTGAAGTATAGAGGTAGTCTTCACATTTTTTTGCATCATAACGTACTTCACGAGGCTCATTTTCCTTAAAAGACTCTCCAGTAAATGCATTTACCGGACATATTTCCACACATGCATTGCAATTTTCACACTTTACTTTAAGTTGCTTTCCAGTAATTTCAAGGGGAGCATCTGTAAGAACTGTGCTCCAACGAACTCTTGGCCCTGCTTCTTGTGTGACAAGAAGACAGCTTTTCCCAATCCATCCAAGACCGGCCAGATTTGCAGCTAATTTATGTGAAAAGACAGCGCAGATCCGTTTGTCATCATAACGTTCTGATGCAGGGATAGCTAACGCTTTATGGCCTTCTTGTTGGATTATACTTGCTAATTTTGATGTTAAAAGGTCAAGACGTAAATTGGTAATGTCATATACGTGTTTATAATTAACAGCAACAGCACGATTATCTCTGTCTGGCAGTTCATCAACAACCGAATCTGGTAATCTAATTCCAATAGAAATTGCTTTAGGATAATCTGCAACAAAAAAACCGCCTTGATCGATTATAACATCTTTAGCAGAGGATAAATCTGCAACACCAAAGAAATCGACTCCTTCATGCTCTGTTATTATCCTAATTCTATAATCAAGCTGCATAGAATGCCTCGTTTCGTTATTTTTGTTCTAAAATAATATGTCGGGGATAAAACCCATATTTTTCATAAAATGATAGTAATTCTTCATTCCCAACAGCAACAACAATCTTTTTAATTTTTACTTCTTTTTCATTCATCCAATTAAGGGAACGTTCCATAAATTCATTACCAATACCATAAGACCTGTATTTTTCCTTTAGATATATAGAATCAATTTCTCCAATAAGTTCATCTGAAATTGAACTTATACAATATCCAATATTACTTTCAGTATCATCATCTTTAGCTATATCAATTCTTAAAGTTCCATTTTCTGATTTTTTTAATATATCTTTTTTTCTATCTTTAAAACTGAATTTATCATATCTTTCAGGGAAATGGGTTGATAAATCACCATGATGGTTATTTAATTCTTCCCATAATGGTTTAATTTCATCTATTTGATTTTTTTTAAGTTCAATGTAACTGATATTCATTTTGTACCTACATTTAGCTAATTTATTCAGATTTTTTAGCGTAGAAAATACAGAAATTATAATATTTATAATAAACATCTACATCTTTAAATCCGCAGTTAGCAAGCCATTTTAAATTGCTTTCCATTGTAGCAGGTTTATCAAATTTCATCCGCTCTATAGCTGTGTCTTTTTCAGGTCCAGTAAAATTATTTTCTTCTATTTGCTCTATCCATTTTTTATTGTAGCTTTTATCAATATCTGGAGTTGGACCAACAACCTGATCAGCATTTAAAAATATTCCGCCATTATTTAATGAATTATAAGCCTTTTTATATAATTTCTTTTTATCTGCGTCTTCCAGGTGATGTATTGAAAGAGATGAAATGATTATATCAAATGAATCTTGAAAATAATGCTCACAATAATCCGCGACTATATATTCAAATTTATTAATGTCTTTGAATCTGTTTTTTGCAACATTAAGCATTTCCTCTGATAAATCAATTAAAGTAAATTCTGCATTAGGATATTTTTCAAATAGATATTTGGTGAGTAAACCAGTTCCTGCACCTAAATCCAGTATTTTAGGGGATTTTTTATCTGAATCAGCAAGATTTTTGGTTATATTATAAAGATCATCAAAGCAGGGAATGATTAATTTACGTATTTTATCGTAGTGTTCTGCATTTTAATCAAATTTATCTTTTAAATCTTTATGTATCATCTAATCACAACTTATATCACTTTTACTCCAAGAACTTCACGCATAATCTTAAAAGCGCTTTGATCATCTTCTTCATTTTGTCCAGCTACACAACTTTTAGGCACTTCTACATCATAACCTCTTAAAACTCCATCATATGCCATGAAAAGCACACAAATATGGGTAACAGTACCCGTAATTGTCAAAGTATCTACTTCTAGCTCCTTTAGCACATTATGTAGATTTCCACTGTGAAATGCGGAGTAATTAGTTTTGGGAATGATTATATCTCCATTTCGCGGTTTTAAATCTTCAATAATGTCTGATCCAGGAGTTCCTTTAACTGCATGTGCTGGCCAGTTCATTCTTTTAAATTCTACATCATCTTTTTCATGACTGTCAGTAACATAAATGATGGGAATTTCTTGCTCTCGAGCTTCTTTAATTTCTTTTTTTAAAGCAGGAATGATATTCCGTGTTGATGGAACTTCTAAAGGCGCATTTTCAAGTACGAAGTCGTTGAGCATATCTATTATGATCAGTGCTTTTTTAGTTTTCATGTTATCCCTTATTGATTGTAGACCATTTTTAAATATTTCTAATCCTTCTTTCATCTCTTCTTTTCTATATTCAAGCAGGAAATATTCTCATTACCTTGCCCTGTGTAACATTTAAATAAGTCCATTATCTGAACATTTTGAATTTATGGAATCTGCAATTTCATCAAATTTTTTCTTTAATGCTTTATTTTTCATTTTTTTTACACCAAAAATTTATTTATAAACCTGAGGAGTTGGGACATACTTTTCTACACTCATAACACTCCTTTAAAACAAAACCTCTTTCTGTTACAAAGTTCGACAATTCCCTGCAAAGTTTTTGATTAACTGTAACACTATCTAATGCTTTTTGTGGACAAGAATCTATACAAATGCTGCATTCTTCTAAACAACCTTCATAAGTGGCCATAGGATCACTTTCAAGCTGAATATTTACTAAAACCACACCAATCTGGATCATACTGCCGTATTTTTCATTTATTAAAAGGGTGTTTTTACCAAGAACTCCCAAGCCTGCAAAATATCCAGCATGACGCAATGATAAAATACCTCTTGCATGCTGATTTTCTGCTTCCCAGTATTCAGAAGGATCGTCAGATGGGATTGGAACACATTCTATACCTACATTTTCTAATATTCGACAAAGATTGATTCCTAGCATGTTAACCTCTATGGCGATAGCTTCATTCACATAGGTATATGGAATACAGCTTTCAGCATACAAAATTCCAGTAGGAACTCTTTTTGCAAAAACTATAACAGATTTGCATTTAGAATATATATCTAAGGGATGATGACCTTTAGGAGCATCATTAAATCTACCTATACTTGCTATTCCACAAAGATCTGCTCCAAGATTTTTTGCAATATCTTTAATTTCTGATTTGTCCATTAAATTCATTTTAATACCCATTATTCTTATTTTTATTTATAATATCGTTTAAATAATCTGCAAACAGCAAGACAAATCCAGTAATGTAGATCTTTATCTCTACCGCGGGTAATCCTTAAATTAAAAGTTCCATTTTCATTTTGTTTGTCGCTTAAAAATTCTAATGCTCCGCGTATTTCTTGATTATTTGTATTAAAACCTAAAAAATACAGGGAATCAAGTGCAGATATGATGTTTGTATACAAGAAAGGGAAAGATACTCTTTCCCAGAAAGTTTTATTTTGTCTATCAGGATATTTATCGTTTTTGAAGAAACGAGAGATCAGCAATTCACCTGCTTTTTTAGCTTCTCCAGATTTTCGGTATTTCAAATGGGCTGCAAATGCTCTAAGTACCATTGCAGTAACTACATGGGAAAATGGTTTAGATTTATCTGGCTGTATAAGTTCTGAGCTCTTGAAAGCATCTCCTAAATTTAAACCCACAGTTCTAAAGGGTAAAGCCCAACCTCCATCATCCTGTCTAATGGATAATAGCCAATCAAATCCTCTTAATATGCGAGGATCATTATCATATCCTGCTTTGATTAAAAGCTCCATAATTGCGGGAGAATATGAAGTGGAATATTGATGGGCATAGATTCCTCTAAAATCGCCTTCTTCAGTTTGAAACTGGAAAAGAAATTCCGCAGCCTTTTTTATTGATTCGTGCCCTCTATTAAATCCATATTTTTCAACCAGTTCGCCTAAAATCAGGTAAGTTTGATATTGATTGTAATCTACCTGACCTATTTGTTTTCCACTGGCAGGATATTTCCATGAGCCATCTGATTGTTGCTTTTTGAGGATTTTTTCTACTTCAGGCAATTTCCATAATACTTTAATAGATTCAACTCTTTTATCTAAAATGTCACGGTTTGTAAAATAATTTATGGCTTTATTTTCCAAAGATAGAAGATGGGGTTCCGGATCTACTTTTAATTCTTTTTTCCAGGAATTCATTTAAACACATTCTTAGGATTTAGTCTTTTTAACAGATTTCATATTATTAAAAATTATTTATCTTTTTCGCCAGATTTGTAAGTGGCATAAAATCCATCAGTATCAGCATATACTGCGTGAAATCCATATTTTTCAGCGTATTTCATGGTGTTTTTGATGTAATCTCTTCCCCACGCAGTTACAGCATCTGCGCATTCTCTATTATACCATCTGAATCTTGCATAACCATAAACGCCGTACATGGAGTTTGCAAGAGTTTTAAGGGCTTCCTGCTGTACATTTAATACTCTTTTTTCTAAAGGATCATCTGTTTTTTTCATTACATCCTTTATTATTGCCCTTTCTTTAAGCAAAGAACCTATAATTGAGGGTATAAATCCTTTTGGTTCCTTTCTAAACTTATGCCCTACCTCAGGAGCTGTGTAATACTCTTCATTTGTTTCACCTTTTATTACAGTGTCCAGTGAAATGTTTTTAGAGATTATTAAGCTGGGATATAGGCTTTTAAAATCAAATGAAACAATATTTTCATGAAGGCCTTTAACTGGCTCTTTTACATAGCCTCCAACATAGGTTAAGCCTCTTCTTTTTGAATATTCATATTGTGATGGTTTGTTAGGTACCACTTCACCGTATTCACGGGCTTTTCTTATTAAAAACCATTCCACCATCTGTCCAGATGCCATACGGCTTATATCTGCAGGAGGCTGTCCTATAATTCTTGTAAGCTCCCTATTTAGTGGTAACATCTTTTCTCCAATTTTATAGGCGGCAATAGCGTCATCCATAGAATATTCAAATAATTTTTCCAGTTTTCGACCGCCAGAATCCCAGTATTTCCAGATTTCATCACCGTCTATATCTTTCTTTTCTTCTCCAAAAAGCTCTTTATAGACTCTTTCTAACGTATAACGGTCAAGTGTAAGGTGACGTCTCATTAAGGGGTAAAGATCTATATGAACCAGTCCTTTAGTCACGGCCGCTGATACAAAGCCTCGCCTTAGAAATTTGATTCCTGAGCCATCCATACCTATATTGATAGATACACCCAGTTTTTTGGCTCTGTCAGTTATATAAGGGATATCAAAGTTATCTGAGTTATATCCTATAATTAAATCAGGATTTTCAGTATTTACAATTTCAACGAACCTTTTTAACATTTCTTTTTCGTTTTCAAGAGTTTCAACATAATTTAAAGGGGATTTTTTAGTTGAAAGTACTTTTTGAAGGCCAAAATTACCAGCAAGACTTATCATAATAATTTCGTCTTTATCTGCGCTGGGCATTCCCTTGGGATTTCTAACTTCAATATCAAAACTCATTACTCTTAAAGGAATGATTTCACCATTAACTGGTTGAGGTTTCTCTTCTAACTCAAAAATACATAAATTTCCATTATTTAAATTATATCTTGATGATTTACCTCGTTCTTTACATTTTCCTTTAATTTCCACTTCGGACATGGGAAAAAGGGCATTATCAATTAGATATCTTCTATAAAAAGGAATATCATGTTCGCGAATTTCTTTAACTTCGCTTAAATCCAATATTTTCTCTCTTAACTTGGGAACATCTTGAGGATGGAATAAAATAACTTCTAAAAGTTCTTTTTCTTTACCAATATCCTTTTTTTGGACTTTTCTTACTTCATCCACATTAAGCGTTTTTATTTGCTCCATGCATTCATCCATATTTTCATGTGGAATTACATAGATATATGGCCTGAAATGTTTGTCTAAAGCAATTATTGACTTCCCTTTTTCTTCTCCCTGCAATTTTCCAAAGAGCCGAACTACTGCACGCTCGTTTTCAGTTACATAATCAATATCTAAGAGGATAAATCGTTTGGTTTCCATGAATCTTTATTTGTGATATGAATATTATATAAGTTTTGCAATAAAAATAAGGAATTAAAATGGTTATTTTCAAAAAATAGACGTAAATGGGAGCATCTTCTTGATTAAAGTTTATTTTAATTTTTAGGGGTTTAATGAAAAAGATATTAATAGTACAAGGTGACTACAATTAGCTTATTAAAAGAATGAACATGGAATTTGTATTTTATATAGTTATTTAGGATGAATAAAATGAAATTTGTAAAACTTGATGTAGATAAGCATGATTTAACTTTAGTTTCAAAATTGATTTATGAGACGGAATTAGACTCATTTAAATCTCTTTTTGGAAGCAACAAAATTAAAGCCCAAGAAAACATTCAAAAACTTATAATAGCTGGTAATAACTCATTTGGAAGCGATAAAATACATGTTGCCTGTGATGAGAATGATGATGTGCTGGGTATTTTAGTATCTTACAGTAACAGTGAAATAAAGGGATTTGATGAAATTAAAGCATTTTTTAATGCAATGGGCATTATTGACTTTTTAAAAATTATAATAATTGGATCTGTACTCACTAAATTATTAATAACAGATAAATTAGATGATGATTATTATTTAAGCAACATATCTGTAGCAGAAGAGCATCAAGGTAAAGGAATTGGAACTTATATGCTTAAAAATTCGTTTATTATTGCTAAAGATAAGAAATGTGAAAAAGTAATTCTTGATGTTTCTATTGACAATGTTGGTGCTTTAAAATTATATAAAAGAGCAGGATTTAAAGTTTACAATAAAAAGGTTATAAAATGGCGTGGTGAGGAGATAGGTACTTTCAGTATGGAATATTTTGTCTGATTACTATTTTAATTGTTTATTTTTTTATTTTGTAATATTCTCTTTTTAAATGGGCTTATTTAACTAAAATGGATTAAAATTCAATTTAATTTAAGCAAAGATTTATATAGGATCATGTAGATAAAAACTCATCTGTGAACATATGAGCATCTATTCACATATAGAAAAGGGATGTAAAATCAATAGGAGATGAAAAACATGTCATTTTTAGGGCTTGTAGCTAAAAATCCATTTAGAAGTAAGACCAGAACAGCTCTTGCAGTAATTGGAATTGCCATAGGAATAGCAACAATCGTTGCACTCGGGTTAATAACAGATGGACTTAAATCTTCAACAGAAGAAACATTAAAGGCAGGTGGATCTGATTTTATGGTTGTAGAATCAAATGTATCAGACATGATGTTTAGTTCCATAGATGAAAAACGTCTGGATGATATAAAGAACACGTCAGGAGTTCAAGATGCTGTAGGAGTTTTACTCGCGATTTATCCAGTAAATAATAATCCTTACTTCCCAGTAATGGGTATAAAAGGGGATAAACTTTCACTTGGAGGAATAACAATTACAAATGGCCAGAAATTTCAAGAAAACAAAGATGAAATAATAATAGGAAAAGTTGCATCTCAAAAAACAGGTAAAAATATTGGAGATACAATGGAAATATCTGGCCAAAAATTTAAAATAACAGGAATATATGAAACAGGAGATCTTCAACAAGATAGTGGAGCATTCATGCCTTTATATAAACTCCAAAAACTTGAAAAAAAGGATAATAAACTCACGATGATATTTGTAAAGATTGATAAAAGTGCAAATCTGGAAGATGTAACAAAGAGGATAGATGATGCATATATCAATGAATTAATGACAGTAAAATCTCTTGAAGACCTTGGAAAGATTGAATCAGGGCTAAAAACAATTGATACGGCATCATGGGCGATTTCATTACTGGCCATAGTTATTGGGGGAATAGGAGTCATAAACACCATGATAATGGCCGTATTTGAAAGAACAAGAGAAATAGGTGTCTTAAAGGCAGTAGGATGGAAAAACAGGCGCATACTGGGAATGATTCTGGGAGAATCAATTGTAATTACCCTTGTAGCTGGTGCTGTTGGAATAATAATGGGACTTGTAGCCATTCAAATATTAATGGCAATGGGAATGGATGGATTCATCCAACCAGTATACAAAATGGACACTTTCTTGAAAGCAATGGGAATAGCAGTATTTGTAGGATTAATAGGCGGATTTTACCCTGCTTACAGGGCCAGCAGATTACCGCCAACAGAAGCGCTGCGTTATGAATGATAAAAAAGAGGATGGTGACTAAAATGGAATTAGAAGCTTTAAATGAAAAATATGATGTTACCCAGAATATTATACAAATAAAAGGACTCAAAAAGAGCTTTGATAATGGAAAGATAACTGCATTAAATGGAATAGACTTGAATATCAAAAAAGGAGAATTTGTTTCAATCATTGGACCCTCAGGTTCTGGAAAATCAACTATTCTTAACATGCTGGGGGCATTAGATCGGGGAGATGAAGGATTTATAAATGTATCTGGTCATGATTTAAATAAAACCAAAGATTTAAGCAGTTTTAGGTCTAAAGAGATTGGTTTCATTTTCCAGTTGCACAATCTAATTCCTAATTTGACAGTAGTAGAAAATGTAGAGATACCGATGTATGAAGGGGATTTATCCAACAAAGAAATCAGAAAAAAAGCTTTAAAGCTGCTTGAATATGTGGAGCTAACAGATAAAGTTAACCGGAGGCCAACTGAGCTTTCAGGCGGAGAAAGGCAGAGGGTGGCTATTGCCCGTGCACTTGCAAACGATCCGTCCATAATTCTTGCTGATGAACCTACAGGGTCCCTTGATTCTAAAACAGGGCAGATTATCCTTCAAAGATTAAGGGAAATCCATGAAAAAGAAAATGTAACTCTTATAGTTGTTACACACGATTTATCTGTGGCAAATCAGGCCGAAAGGATAATAAGAGTTTTAGATGGAAAGATTGTTGAAAATTAATTTTTTTTTATTTTTTTTATTTTTTATAAATCTATGATATTTTACACTAAAACTATAAATAGTACCTTGCAATATACAGTACCTTGTAATAATCCTGTGATATTATGAATACTCAATTTAAAAAAGGGGTGCTGGAGCTTTGTGTTTTAGTACTCCTTGAAAGAAAAGACTGTTATGGTTATGAAATGGTCGACGAAATATCAAAAAATATTTCAATTTCTGAGGGTACTATCTATCCTCTTCTCAAGAGGATGAAAAATGAAAAATTGGTGATTTCATACTTAAAAGAGTCTCAAGATGGCCCTCCAAGAAAATATTATCAAATTACAGACTTGGGAAAAGAAAAAAAGGATAAATTAGTTACAGAATGGGATATATTTTCTACAGGTGTTGATAATTTATTATATTCTAAAACTGAAGATATTTTGGAGGAATTTAAGGATGAATAAGGATGAATATCTGGAAAAACTTACCAAACTGGTAAAAGAGATGCCAAAAGAGGATAGAGAAGATATACTTTCAGATTATGAAGAACACTTTAGAATTGGTTTAGAAAAAGGCAGGAGCGAAGAAGAACTTTCAAAAGCATTAGGAGATCCAAAAACAGTTGTAAAACAGATTAAAGTAGAACACATCATTAACAAAGCCGAAAATAAACCTTCTGCAGGTCTTATGCTTGAAGCTGTACTGGCTGCGGCAGGATTGGGAATTTTTAATCTGATATTTGTAGTAGGACCTGTCCTGGTACTTGTAGCGATTATTATAGGGTTATTTGTTACGGGGATTGCTGTGATTTTTTCAGGGATTTTAACAATGTTGTCACCTTTATTGCAAGTCCTATTTCCACAATATTTCCATTCAACTGTAAATGGAGGGTTTTTCAATAATTTAATAATAATGGCTGGAGGCATTCTTTTAACAATGGCAGGAATTGTTATAGTAGTATTTATGGCATTTGTAGCTAAATGGCTTTATAAATTAATGATTAAATACTTAAAATTAAATTTAAGGATCATAAAAGGGCAGAAAAACGTTTCTAATGATAACAGATAAAGAGAGGGGAGTTTTCAATGAAAAAATTTCTTTGGAGGATACTGGCTGGCACTAAAGGGGGATTAAATCGTGCTAGAATAATAGATGAGCTAAATAATCGGCCGTATAATGCTAACCAACTTGCCGAAAGGCTTTCTCTAAATTATAAAACTATAAAGTACCATATTGAAGTTTTAGAGGAAAATGATATTGTAGTATCTACAGTTAAAGGATATGGTACATTGTATTTCCTTTCAGACAAAATGGAAGAAAATTTCGATACATTTTTGAAAATTAGGGAAGAATTCAGAGAATCTGACAATAACATTTGTCATGTTGAAGATACAGCCCCTGTAAAAATTGTTAATTATTGATTATGCTATTCATTAAATAGTCAGTTTAAATTTTGCCTTACACTTATTTTACAAATGTTATAGTTAATTATCTGTTTTTTTTAAAATAACATTCTAAAAAATATTTTTTTTTATTTAAATGATCTTTGAACGTTTTTCTTACTATTCTCTTTTTTTCTATAATTAATTTCTTAAATTTGGGTCAATTTGTGTATAATTAGTGTGAAATTTAGGGGAAATTTAGGGGAAAACAGAATAAAATTAGGGGAAAATATCAGTAAATTCTTAAAAAAACTATTTTTATAGGTTTAAATAACTATTTAATTACAATATAATGAAATTTTCTAAAAGGAGGTAATTTAATATGGTTTTAGTAAAATGGAAGTTAAAAATTTATAAATATCCTAATGAGAGAATGGGCCTTAGCAGTCTGTATTTGAGTTACTAACAGTAAAATCATTCACTAGAGACGTTTAATTTCAAAAAAAGATGTTTAAAGTACAAAAGCTTAAAACAATCAAAAAAAAAATTAAAAAAAGATATTTGCATGATGAATAGTGCTTATTATGGTGAAATTATGAATCTTTATAAATTAGCATTTAACAATATTCGTAGAAAAAAACTTAGAAGTGTGTTGACGACTCTTGGGATTATAATTGGTGTTGCCACAATTGTCGTACTTTTAGGTATGACTGCAGGCGCAACTTCAGAAGTTCAGGCAGAAACTAATGCATATATGTATGATGTGGCAGTTTTGCCGGCTTCAACAAGTGGAAATCTTTTAATGGATGCTCAAACGGTATCAAAAATTAGAAATTTTCCAGGACTTTATGATTTCCGTGAAGTGACTATCTTTAATGAAGATATAAATGGAATCAGAGTTAACTATGAGGGAACAAATGACTGGAAAAAAATAAAACTAAAAAATGGAACAGCAGGAGTTGTAATTAATCAAGCAGTAGCAGATAAGTTTGGATATGCAATTGGCAGTAAAATGAAGGTTAAAAATCAGGAATTAACTGTTACTGGGATATCAAAAGAGGAGCAAGCACTTTATGTTTACATAAATCAGGATACTGCAAAGCAGTTAACGGATAATAAGGTAAGTGCAATCTATGTTCGGGCAAATGGAGACCCAAAAACTGTCTCTGAAGATATGGAAAAACAGATAAATGGTATTTCCGTTGAAACAAAGTCTGAAAAAGTAGCTAAAGTTCAGGAAATGGCTAACCAGGCAATGATGTTTATAGGGTTTATTGCAAGTATTGCGCTCATTGTAGGAATCATAAGTGTAATAAATACAATGCTGATCAGTGTTATGGAACGAACAAGAGAATTAGGAGTTTTGAAGGCCATAGGATTTACAAACTGGGAAATTAAAGGAAGTATACTTTTTGAATCAGGATTATTAGGATTAGTAGGAGGAATTACAGGAGTTATAATTGGTATTGTAGGTATTTTTGCTGCTGCAAATATACTTAAATTTACTGAATCCATTTCTGGAATGATGCCTTTATGGTTAATTGGAGGAGTAATTATAGGTGCTACAGTCTTGAGTGTTCTTGCAGGGTTATATCCAGCAATACGAGCTTCAAAATTAAATGTTGTGGAGGCTTTAAGATATGACTAATAATGTACTTGAATTTCGAAATGTTTGGAAGACATATACCATGGGAAATGAACTGATAAATGCCCTTGCAGGAATGAACCTCACTTTGAAGAAAGGATCATTTACAGCAGTCATGGGACCCTCTGGATCTGGAAAATCCACATTTTTACATGTTGGAGGAATACTGGATATGCCTTCAAGCGGTATAGTCATGATAAATGGAAAGGAAACCAAGAGATTATCTGTTAAAGAGCAGGCGAGACTTCGAAGGAATGAAATAGGATTTATATTTCAGAGATTTAACCTCATGTCTCAGCTTTCTGCCATAGAAAACATTATGCTGCCTATGATTAAAGAAGATACGCAAAAAGCTAAAGAAATTCTTGATAAAATGGGATTAGCAGGTAAATATGATAAATTTCCCGGACAGCTTTCTGGAGGAGAGCAGCAACGTGTTGCAATAGCAAGAGCTCTTATTAATGATCCGTCAATTATTCTGGCTGATGAGCCAACAGGAGAGCTTGATACTAAAAATGCACACTCAATAATGCAAATCCTTCAGGATCTGAATAGAAATGAAGGAGTAAGTGTAGTTGTAGTTACTCATAACCCTTCTTCAGCAGAATTTGCAGATGAAACAATCCATATGAGCGATGGAAAGATAGTTAATAGGGGGAAATAAATCAATTAAACGTATTGTAGTTAGTAGATGGTTAATGCTTAGGGTGGGTGGGTAAATATTTTAGTTAGAAAATCAAAACCGCCTTCGAATAAGGATATTAATTTAAAATATCTTCTTTCATCTGATTTTCTAGGTAAAAAAAGCATAAACCTAAACATATCAAATAAAATAAAAAAAAATTTTAATAAAACCAATTTATTCTATTTTTTTAACACACATAATATTGTAGGGTTTATAACCGTTTTTAAGCCAGAAATTTTTGGATATTTCATTAAAATTGGAAACCATACACTCAATTCGGTTAATACCTCTTTTTTGAAAGATTTTTTCAACTTCCTTCAATAATTCTTCACCAATTCCCTTGTTCTGGTACTTTTCTGTTACAGATAGGTCAATAATATCCCCTATATGTGTTTCTTTGTAAACAGGAGGTTGAATTGATTCACAGGCCATTAAATAACCCACAATTTCATTATTTATTTCATATACCAGCAATATATTTTTAACATTTTTTTGCACTTCTTTTAAGTAGTTAGAATATATTTCCTGTGCATCATCTTTTATTTCATATAAATTGCTTTTTTGGATGTGAAATTGCATCATTTCTTCCCATAAATCTGTAATTGATGATATATCTGATTTATTTGCATTTCTTATCATTTTTCCACCTAATAAATCAATGAAATATAAGTTGATTTTTATTTTCATAAAATCTCTTAAAAATCCTACAAACTGTTAAAGTAAGCCATAGTCTAGTTTTAAATGTTCTTTTCTTATCTGGTGATTTATGAATTGTAGAATAAGATACTTTCCATAAGCCATCATTTTCTTGATGATTTATGAGCCATTTTAACGCGTTTTTAATATCTGGATCATCTTTAGAAAGTTCCATTAATGAAATTGAGTCTAGTGCAGAAATTATGTTGTTCCACCAGAATGGAAATTGAAATCTAACCCAATTATCAGGATTTTTATAAGAATTCCAATTATCTTTTTTAAAAAATTTTGATTTTAAAAGATTTGCTGCATTTAAAGCATATTCAGACTTTCTGTAAAATGGATGAACAGCAAAAGCTCTTAAAACCATCCCAGTTCCGGCAGCAGAAAATGGTTTTAATGGATCAAATGATTTCATGGTTTCTCTCTCAGCATTTGAAGTTAAATCATTAGTTTCGTCCCTTGAAAGTTTAGTGCCAATCATTCCTGGACTTCCAATTACCCAACCTCCGTCATTTTGCCGCATTTTCAAAAGCCACTTAAACCCTTTTTCTATGCGAGGGTCATTTTCATATCCTGCCTTTATTAAAAGGTACATTATAGCTCCTGTGTAATAAGGAGCGTATTGATTTGCTAAAATTCCTCGAATGTCACCTTCATCTGTTTGGCATGAAAACAAATACTCCGAAGCTTTTTTTATCGCAAAATGGGTTTTATTCATCTCATATTGCTGAGTTAAAACCCTGAATTGTCGCCACGTTTCAATTAATGAGTATTTTACCTCAGAATTTTCATCATTTTTACCTTTAGGTTTCCATGAACCGTCTGGCTGCTGTTTTTTAAGAATTTTTTGGACTTCAGGAAAATCCCATAAATACTCTATTGGCTTTACATCTTCTTCTATTAAATCCCTTTTTGTAAAATAAATAACAGCATCATTCTCCGATTCTAATAGTGCTTTAAGTGGATTATAATTTAATTTAGATTGCCAATAGGTCATTTAAATCCCGTTTAATTTACTATTTATTCTTTTTTACCGCCAATCATACACCACAAGAAATATTTGGAAAAAAGATCGGTCTTACTAAAACCAATCTCTTTTAGCCAATTTAATTGAACTAAAAATGATTCATGGACATCATCACCGTCTTTTTTAGGAATATGAATATTTTCTACGTTTCGTTTTTTCCAGCTGTCGAATTTTTCCATCCACTGATTATATATGCCTAATTGGTTATCCGAAAGTGCATATTTTTGTTTTTCAGCATGATAAATCCAGTAATAAAGGCTATTCATGTATGTAGTTTCGTTTAATGTTTTCATTTCGTCAATATTAAAAAACCAACCTTTTTCTTGAAGTATTTTATAACATTTTCCATAAAGCTTTCTTTTATTCTCATTTTTAAGGTGATGAATTGCAGACATGGAAATGATTACATTAGGTTTTTCTTTAAGCTGTGATTCCCAATTGCTGCAAAAATCGGATTTTATATAAGTTATTCTGTCTTCATATTTATCTAATTTTTCTTTGGCAACATGCATAAAATCATCAGAAAAATCTAAGTAATAACATGTTGAATCAGGAAACTCTTTTAGCACTTTTTCAATCAAAATTCCGCTTCCAGCACCTAGATCTAGCAGATTTATCTCATTTATATCTTCAAATTTTAATATATCTATCATTGTATCCTGCATAAAGTCGTATCCGGGCACAAGTAGCTGACACATCTTGTCATAGGCGTTGGCCATAGTTTTCGAGTGAAAACGGTTTTTATCCCTCCGTTTGATAATAAAACCTCCTTTATATCTGATTTTTGTGAAATTAACATGTTATTTACAAGGTTTAACTCCTTTTTCCATATAATTAGTTTTATGAAACTAACTATTATATAAATTTATTGAAAAAGAATTTTCTGCTCTAAATTAGCTTTGATTCATTTAATTTAAAACCCAAATTAAATATGATATCAATAGAATAGGATATAAAAGAAGGGACTGAACATGAATTTTTTACAATCTAGAAAAAGGTTAATTCTAATAATAGTTTTAGCAATCTTTCTAATTGCAATAGTAGGGTTTGTTTATTATGTTTCTGACTATTATCATGCAGATAATATTGCAATAAATGCTCTTAAATCAACAAATGCTTATACTGTGGTTAATACTGATAATTCAATTACATTCACACCTACAGCAAACAAGAGCACCACTGGAGTAATATTTTACCAGGGGGGTAAAGTTCAGCCGGAAGCTTACGCAGTTTTAGCTTCTAAGCTCGTTCAAAATGGTTACACTACAATAATTGCTAAAATGCCCCTTAATTTAGCTTTTTTTGGCAGTAATAAAGCTGATGAAATCATAGCTAGTCATGAAGAAATAAAAACGTGGGTAATTGGAGGTCATTCACTTGGAGGTGTCTTTGCCTCAGAATATGCTGTAAACCATCAAGATAAGATTAAAGGAGTTATTTATTTAGCTGCCTATCCTTCAACAAATGCTTCAAACGCCACTTTTAAAGCATTATCAATTAGAGGCTCCCTTGACGGACTTGCCAAAGCAGGAGATATCTCCAAAAATCTGGATAAATTCCCGGTCAATACGACATTTATCACCATTCCTGGAGGTAACCACTACAATTTCGGCGATTATGGGGTGCAAACTGGTGATAATAACAGTACCATAACCAGAGAACAGCAGCAAAATGAAACAGTTAATGCTATACTGGAATTTCTTAAAAATATCTAATTTTTTAGTTTATTTTCAAATAATGTAAATGTGAATAGTTTTTAAATGCATTTAGACTAAACTATTTAAAGAGAGGATCTAGGTAAATTTTAAGTATATCTGGGTTTATAGATACAATTATTTCAGCATTATATGATCAAAGGGGTTTTTATGAAGAAAGTGTTTTTGTGGTGGTTAATTGCCGGGAGTAAAGGTGGAGAAAACCGTGCCAGAATAATACTCGAACTTAATAGCAGACCATATAATGCTAATAAGCTTGCTGAAAAGCTTTCTCTTGATTATAAGACAATTAGACACCATATTGATGTTTTGGACGAAAATAAGATAATACAATCCACTGGAGAGAAATATGGTGCATTATATTACCTTTCTGACGAGATGGAAAGTGTTTATGATACATTTTTAGAAATTTGGGAAGAATTCAAGGAAAATCGGTAAATAATAGAAAACGAAGGTAAAAACATGTTAATGGAAATAAATCTATTTGGGCTACAAAATATAGTGCCTACTTTGCTAATACTGGTTAAATATTCTGCTTTAATAACCAGCATTGCCAATATCTGCCTTTTAGGCGGTATGCTATATGTATACTTGGAAAGATACTTGAAAGTAAAATCTAAATTCACCACAACTCTAGTTTTGTTTTCATTGATTTTCCTGGCACAAAACATATTATTTTCGGTTTATTTCTTCTTCAACCTTCCTGAAACCGTTATCAACGCTGTTTTTCCTTTAATATTTTTAGGACTCGAATTCACGGCTCTAGCACTGCTTTTAATGATAACAAGGGAATAATTTTGATTTTTTTTATGTTTAAATCTTTTTTCGAATGACTTATTTATTTTAGAATCTTTAGCATGTTTTTATTTTTATAATCCGATGGTTCTTATAATTCGGAATGAATTTGGGTGTAAATCTGAGGAAACCCTGAGGAAATTTTGGAAAAACTACTTTTAAGGGGTTTAACAACAATTAAGTAGTCAATAAATGATTTAGGAAAAATGAAACAAATTGACTAAGTCGTATATTGAATAAAAAGATAGCATTTGGATTTAAAATTCAAATGGAGTTAATCAAAATCAAAGATTTTGGAGGTTAAAGAAAAATGCTATGCATTTTTCTGAACCACCAAAATAGAAAATTTTGGAGGTTAAAAAAAATGTTAGATATAAAAGAAATTAAATCGGTTAAACTGACACCTTTTACCAAGATGTCTGCATCAATATATGGAGTTTTGGGATTAATTGCAGCCGTGGCGATGTTAATAGCACTCACAATCATGCAAGCTGCAGGTTTTATGCCTCAATTAGGGCAATTTAATGTGGTAACTGGATTAGGAATACCTTTAATTATACTCTTTCCAATAGGCGCGTTTTTCAGTACAATAGTAATAAGCTTTTTTTCAGCAATGCTTTACAACGCATTAGTACCTAAATTGGGTGGTATAAAATTAGAATTAGAGGATAAAGAGGTAGTAAAAATCCCTGTTATTTCATATGCCTTAATCCTTTCAGCTATTGGGGCAGTATGGGCTTTTATCGCAGGTTTAGTACTGGCAGCGGTGATTTCACCTATGTTTTCATTAATCAGCACATTGCCTGAAGCCGCCAATATAACAGCAAATTTCACCAACGCTACTGGGGCAGCCATGCCAACAGGTGTAGAATTTGGAGCAATAGGGATAATAATGTCTCTGGCGTTAATAGTCGGACTACCTATAATGGTATTTGTATTCGGGTTTATTTGGACTGCTTTATTTGCAATATTCTACAACTACATAGCTACCAGAGTAGCTAAAATCCAATTAGAATTCAACCAAATCACTGGAAACTTACACGAACTTAAACACATACCTGTAATACCAACCGCACTGGCGGTAGCAATTGCGTACGCGTTATTAGGGCTTGTTTTCGGTATTTTATCCAAGAATTACGGAGAATTTATAACAAATTTTGTGCAGTATTTCATAGAAACCGCATTAATCGCGCTTTTATACAACTACCTGGCACCTAAGATTGGATCCATTAAATTAGATATGGAATAAATGTTTCAAAAAGAATGAAAGCACTTTTATAGACATGGAAAGTCTTTAAAGTCAATGAAGTCATTAAAACCACTCTCAAGGACCATTAAGTGCTGATGGATTTCACGCCGCCTCTGTGATATATAGCAATAGGTTCTTGTTGTCGGTGAACATTTCCTGGCCCTATTAAAGGGTCAGGGACTTCTGAGACCAAAAATCTAGATAATGGGAAATAATCGAGAAAAATTTTAAATTTATTTTATACTTTTTGTAATGGGGAGTAAGCCGATGAAAGCAATAGTTTACGAAAAATACGGACCACCTGAAGTTTTACAGATAAAGGAGATAGAAAGACCCACCCCTAAGGACAATGAGATACTTGTAAAAGTACATGCCACAACTGTGACAGCGGCAGATGTGAGAATGAGGGGTTTCCTAGTTCCTCTCTCTTATTGGCTATTTGCTCGAATAGCTCTTGGCTTTAGAGGGCCTAAAACGGAAATACTTGGGGGAGAATTAGCGGGTGAAATTGAATCCGTGGGTAAAGATGTAAAAAATTTTAAGAAGGGAGACCAGGTTTTTGCATATCCAGGACACCATGGGGGTGGTTATGCGGAATACGCTTGTTTACCCGGTGATTCGGCAGTAGCAATAAAACCGGAAAATTTGACATTTGAAGAAGCAGCAGCAGTCTCATTTGGAGGCAATACTGCCTTACATTTTATAAAACAGGCCAACATCCAGAAGGGGCAAAAAGTGCTTATTTATGGTGCTTCTGGCAGTGTAGGTACTTATGCGGTCCAGCTTGCCAAATACTTTGGTGCAGAAGTCACTGGAGTATGCAGCACTACAAATATAGATTTAGTGAAGTCAATGGGCGCAGATAATGTAATTGATTATACTAAGGAAGATTTCAGCAAAAATGGGGAGATATACGACGTGATTTTGGACACTGTGGGTAAGGCTTCGTTATCTGATTGCATGAGATCTTTAAAGGAGGAAGGAACTTATCTTCAAGTTGTTGCTACACCGGCAGTAAGTATTCAAATGGAATGGAATGGACTGACCAGCAGCAAGACACTAATTGGTGGTACAGCAATCCCCCAGACTGAAAATCTCTTGTTCCTCAAAGAACTCGTTGAAGCAGAAAAGATAAAACCGGTAATTGATAGAACCTATACTCTGGAACAAATTATAGATGCCCACAGGTATGTGGATCAAGGACACAAAAAGGGGAATGTGGTCATAACTGTGGAACCTGATAGTTAAAAATGTTAAAAAGTGATAAAATGGATTCATATAGAAAAACAGGAATAACTGTGGGAATAAAAGAGGGGGGGAAATTATTAAAGAAGAAAAATTTGATTTCGGGGGGTCTCGTTTATTTGAGAACTTTCCCTGGATTTTAGGATTGGGATTTTTCATAGCCAGTATGGAGGTATTTTTTTATTTTGAGTCACCATATATTCAAGTGCTGGCATTGCCGCTACTTTTGCTATCAGCAAATTTCTTCATAGGAACATATGTCACCAGGAACTTTTCAAAAACTGATAATATGACACTTCCCTTTGTTGATTTATTTTCTTCAGATGAGGATCTTATCCTTGATGCAGGATGTGGTTCTGGCAGGGGTACTATAGAGTTGAGTAAGGTGTCAAAAAATGGGCAAATAGTTGCCCTGGACCTTTTTGAATCAGGAGAGGATATCGCTAGTCGAAAATTGCTTGAGAAAAACCTGGAAATTGCTGAAATAACTGGCAGGGTTCGAATCGTAAAAGGAGACGTGACAAATCTTGAATTTGAGAATAACACTTTTAACACAGTTATCAGCGTCTTGTTGTTGAATAATCTAGGTAAAGCAAAAATTACAGGATTAAAGGAGTTATTCAGAGTGCTTAAGCCAGGGGGGAAAATATTGATTATAGTTCCCACTCCCAGCCTACAAACATTCGCAGTCATGAGTGTGTTCTCTTTAATACTCACCTCAAATAAAGAATGGAGATCCCTATTTGAACAGGTAGGGTTCCGGCTTCTTGATGAGGGAGTTATAAATTTCGGGAGATTTTTCCTCTTACAGAAATAGCCTGGTTATTTACAAGCAATAAAACATAATATGGCAGTAAAATGCTTGGATCAAGGATGAAATAACATTATTGATAAAAAATCTGATTAAAAAAATAAGGTGAAAAAATGGAAAATAAATTTAAAGAACAAAGGATGTGTGGACAATGAAAACTCTTTTAGTTTTGTATTCATACCATCATCATAACACTGAGAAGATTGCTAAAGTCTTTGCAAAAATTTTTGATGCTGAAATAAAAAATCCAAAGGAAATAAAGCCTGAAGAACTTCAAGGTTATGATTTGGTGGGTTTTGGCTCAGGGATTTACAGTGCAAAACACGATGAATCTATACTTGAACTTGCTGATGAGCTACCACAAGTCACTGGTATGAAAGCATTCCTCTTCTCAACTGCGGGAATAACTGGAAAATCCAAAGCCTCCAAAGATCATGCAACAATACGGGAAAAACTGGAATCAAAAGGTTACACTATTGTGGATGAATTCCAATGTAAAGGTTTTAACACCAATAGTTTTCTTCGACTATTTGGGGGAATGAATAAGGGTAGACCTAATGCTCAAGACCTCAAAAATGCAGAAGAGTTTGCTCAAAAACTGAAAAAAGATTATAAATAAATTATAAGGAGATTAAATCATGGAAGATGTTCAGATAATACTTTCAGCATCATGGATAGCTTTAGTGCTGGTTTATCTTTATGGGGATGTGTTGCGGATATGTAGTGGTGATTTTAAAGAATCAGAAAAAAAGGGCATAAAACTTACTCAAATGCAGTGGTTTGGAGTCGCAATATTAATGGTGATTCCGATTATAATGGTTATATTATCTTTGATATTGCCTTATCCAGTAAATCGCTGGGCTAACATCATCGTAGCAATATTCTTCTTTGTTTTTAATCTCATGGGATTACCCACATACCCTTCAGCTTATGACAAATTTTTGATAGTTGTAGGGCTTGGATTTAATGTAATGACCGTTTGGTATGCCTGGAATTGGGTCTAATGAAGATAAGCTAACATATTGAAAATAATTTATAATTTAAGTTACAAATGGAATGTCATGAAAGAAGGAGTTAAAGAAGAAACACAAAAAAGTGCTCCAGCAAAAGATATAGATGAATACATATCATTAGCTCCAAAAAAACATCAGGAAGCCCTTAAGAATATTCGTAAGGCAATCAGGGAAGCAGCACCCGAAGCTGAAGAATTAATCAGTTATAGAATTCCAAGCTATAAATATCATGGATCATTGGTCCATTTTGCCGCATTTAAAAATCATTGTAGTTTTATCGTAGTAAACAAAGCCATTTTAGAAACATTTAAAAGTGAACTAGAAGGATTTTATACTTCTGGAGCAACTATCCGATTTACAGCAGAAAAACCTCTTCCTGAAGCATTGGTTAAAGAAATAGTCAAAACAAGAATGAAAGAAAATGAAGTGAGGGCAAATAATAAATAAAAATTTATTTTAAGATTGGGAGGAGTTATATGCAAAAAATAACCCCATTTCTATGGTTTGATAATCAGGCTGAAGAAGCCATGAATTTTTATATATCTATTTTTAAAAATTCAGAAGTCGTAAATGTTACTCGTTATGGTGTGGGAGGCCCCGTACCTGAAGGAACAGTTATGACTGCAAAATTTATGATTGAAGGACAAGAATTTGTTGCACTAAACGGGGGTCCACAATTTAAATTTACTGAAGCAATATCTTTCGTCGTAAACTGTAAAACACAGGAAGAAATAGACTATTATTGGGATAAACTCTCTGAAGAGGGAGAGGAACAAGGACCTGGCTGGGTGAAAGATAAATATGGTGTTTCATGGCAAGTGGTGCCTATAATATTTACTGAAATGGTTAATAACAAAGATCCAGTAAAATCCCAGAGAGTAATGGCTGCTATGATGCAGATGACGAAGCTTGACATAAAAACGTTGAAGAAAGCATATAATGGATAATTAATCAAGAATCAGACACTTCCTAGATCTTATTTGGAGGATTAAGATATGAAAAGTGTAAATAACAGTTCAGATGATACAGATCAAGATTTTCGTTGGAATAGTCTCTATAAAATAGGGGGAGCAGCAGCCATTATATCAGCACTGCTACTATTAATTGAAATTATTGTTTTCACCATCTGGCCCCAACCTGCCACTGTGTTGGATTACTTTACGTTACTTCAGACCAATAAGCTTATTGGATTAATTGATTTTTATTTATTGGAAGTTATAGCCTACATTCTTTTTCTTCCAATGTTTCTGGCCATTTATCTTGCCATAAGGCGATTTAATGAAAGTTATATGATAATTGCTATCTTCATGGCTATTTTAGGGATAGCCATATTTCTTTCAACCAACAACTCTTTTTCAATGCTTAATTTAAGCAACCAATTTGTATATGCGACAACAGGGGCTCAAAAGTCCATGATACTAGCAGCAGGTCAGTCTTTACTGGTTAATACTGGTCAACGTGCTGTTGGAGGTTTTAACATGGGGCTATTGCTCATTTCATTTGCAGGGATTATTATGTCGACTGTCATGTTAAAGAGCAATAAGTTCGGCAATAAAACAGCGTACATTGGTATTTTGGCATTTACAATTTCCTTAGCTGAGTATGTCAGAATGATCCTATTACCAGGAGAACTTATCCTTCTTCTTATCTTCGCAGTCTTATCTGGCGTACTTTTAATGATATGGTTGATTATGGTTGGTCGAAGACTTTTACAATTGAGTCAACTTTCCTTGAACTCATTTTAACCTTAAACTGGCAACATAATCATATTCATTGAGATTGTCCATCTCAGGTTTATCAAATACAATTTCAGTTCCCCTACCAAAATGCTCTGCTGCAAGTTTTAAATGATAAAGACTAATTCCCACATCTATAGGCGGATATTTTTTAGTTAAAAGTCCCCGAACGAAACCTGGCTTAATAGAATAAGCATGAATTGCATTTTTATCACCTGTAAAAAACCATGGCTGCCCATTACCTGCAGAAGGAGCTAAACGTGCTGCTTCCAGTATTTCATCAGCACCTTCAATGTCACTTATTTCTTGCAGCGATTTTCTCTTAAATTCTGAAATATTAGTTCGATGTAATGATTCTTGGGGATTTCCAAATGACATTAACATGATAAATTCCAGATTTGAACTCTTTAAACCTTCTTTTTTGAGTTGGGGGATTCCATACCAGCAGCTACCTAATCCATTAGCTGAAAAGAATAGATCCATCTGCTGTAGCATGAACCCTACATTGTTTAGGTAACCATCTTTGGGTTCTGAAAACACGGCTATATAATGTGGTGCTTTTCTCATCATCCTTCTTTTGACCAAATCAGGGGATAGAATCTTAAATTCAATTTTAATGTCCTTATGCAAAGGTTCTAGAGTTTGAAGATGGTCTGAAATCTCCTTTAATCTATCTTCATCTAAAGGGGTTAAATCGTACTTTCTAATGGATTTCCGTTTGAATATTACCTGATAAAGGTCATTATCTTCCATATTATCTCCTCAAAGTTTTTTTACATTATTTAAGTGTATTAGTTTGCATTAACATATCGGATATTTTAATCTGAGGGTTATGATATTTTGCCAGTTCAGGCATAGCGCTGGTCTGGATAGCTGTTTTTTCACACCAGTGGAAACAGGCCAGGCAGAATTCGCATTTATGTTGCCATGAGGGCTTTTCATTTAACATGACTATGTTTTGAGTTGGACAAATCTGTGAACAGGTTCCACACCCATTACAATTTTCATTGGTATTGAAAGTTTTATCCATATGGGGTAAAAGCTCTTCATAACTTAATTTAGATAATTCGGGGTACTTTTTAATCTTTTTTAAGGTGGGATGTTCAAATGAGGAAGCAAATGGTTTGATAATAGATTTAATTAAACTATAAAATTTACCAAAGACTAAATTGGGAGCATCCCATTTTACATCTGCATGGTTATTAATCTGTTCAACTAGCAATGAAATGTTTTCTTCCCAGACATGAAGCATTTTCTGCTGTTTTTTTAGATTAATGTCTTTAGATTTGCCCATGTTGCTGGGCATGTTCACAGTAAATTTGGCTGCAACTTTACCTCCCTGTAACTGAATGATATCATCTAAAAAGTCCAGAGCATTGACTGAAACAGCGCCATATGTGCAGATGGCAAATATGTACTTGTCTTGAATATTTTTCAATTTCTTAACAAATCTACGCACGATTAATGGCACACCTCCATGGGGTTCATAATAAACGGGGAAAACAATTCCTATAACGTCTGCCGGAGATATTATGCTTTTTTTGTTGATTACGGAGGTTATGGGAATAAGTTCTCCATTTAATTTTTGATTAATATCTCGGGCCACGGCTAAAGAGTTTCCAGTGCCTGAAAAATAATAGATTTCTGTGCTCATAGTTAAACCAACCTATTACTTTAAACTCTTTGCAAATTCTGCTGCATTTTTAAGATCCTCTTCATCAGGTTTTCCTTTATTTAAACCACCAATAAGCTTAAAGGGCCCCCATGTATCAAATCCTTTACAATTAAACTCTCCCAGTATTTCAAAACCTTTTTTTGATAATTCATTTTTCAATAAATCATTGAATTTGGACGCTCGAAAATCGAAAGATTTTCGGTGCCCCAAACGCTGCGCGTTTGAGGGTTTTTTACTTCCACTTGTTGAAAATACAAATGCTTTTTTGTTTTCTACATTATCTAAGTCTTCAACAAATTTTCTTAGCTTTTTATGGGGTTTACTAAAGTATATTCCAGAACCAAAGCCAATTAGATCATATTCTTTGATAATATCATGGTTGGCATCTTTTAAATCAAATAATTCAGCTTCCAGAGCGTTTACCATTGCTTCAGCTATTTTTTTGGTGTTTCCATGATGTATGGACTTGTAAATTATTGCAGTTTTCATCATTTCTCCTCTTTTTAATCATTGATATTTTAAATTTTTCCTTTTAAGCTCTCTGCAAATTTTCTTGCATTATTAAAGTCTTCTTCATTTGGTCTTCCTTTATTTAAACCCTTGCGACTGATTATTCCTTTAATTGAGTATGCATAATATCCTTTACAATGGAATTCTCCGAGGATTTCAAAACCTTTAGTGGATAATTTTTTTTCTAACCAGTCATAATATCTTCCATCGCCGCTTGTTGAAAAATGAAATGCTTTTTTGTTTTCTACATTATCAAGTTCTTCAACAAATTTTCTTAGCTTTTTATGGGGTTTCCAGTAGTATATTCCAGAACCAAAGCCAATTAGATCATATTCTTTAATAATATCATGATTGACATCTTTTAAATCAAATATATCAGCTTCCAGAGCGTTTGCCATTGCTTCAGCTATTTTTTTAGTGTTACCGCGGTGTACGGACATATAAATTATTGCAGTTTTCATTTTATTGTCTCCATTTTTCCCGAATCAAATTCTTTAATCATTTATAGTTTACTAATTTGATAACTTTCGAACCATGCTTTAAAAAAATATTATAATTCGCCGTGATGCAGCTTTAAAAGTTCATTTACTTCATTAACCATTTTTTCATTAACTCTTGCCACTAAATATTTTCCTTTTCTTTCAGTAAAGATTAATTCAGCGTTGGATAATTCTTTAAGGTGGTGAGAAATAGTCGGCGCACCAATATTCAATGATTTAGCGATATCACTTATTAAGCAATCGCAGTTTGCATCGTAACAAGCTTCTTGCTTTTTAACGATTTGTAGGTATAATTCTAACCTGTTGGGGTTTGATAGGGCTTTAAAAACCTTGGCCATTTTTTTGGTATCCATTAAGTACACC
The DNA here is from genome assembly GCA_016222945.1 of Methanobacterium sp. Lineage (NCBI taxonomy): Archaea > Methanobacteriati > Methanobacteriota > Methanobacteria > Methanobacteriales > Methanobacteriaceae > Methanobacterium > Methanobacterium sp. The sequence goes on from JACRPY010000002.1 coordinate 351,968, forward strand.
GTGAAATATTTTTATAATTCGATAAGTATCGAAATAACTATCTGTGAAATAGTATATAAAGATTTGCTTGGAAACTCCAAGAGATGAAATTAAATATTAGAAAAGGTAAGTATCTTTGTACACAATTAAATCAATCAAACATTCTGACTCTTATCATAGTGGGGGTTAATTTTTGTCAAATAAGTCTGATAAATCTTCCGAATCTCAGGGGAATAATAAAACCAATTTAAAGGGTGAAAAGCTCACACCAAAGGGACGTAGATTCCTTAAATTATGGATAATAGGAATTATTCTAATTTTTTTATTCGTTGGTAGCTATATGGTGGGGGTTGTTTATGAAGATAAACAATCTGACATTGCTAAACATGTAGAGCGGATGAGTCCCAACCTTAATGAACCAGGGCTCACGCCTGCAGAACAAAATCTCTCCACCAACAGCAACATCACTAAAGTGGTTACTGGAATCTATGTGGATCAAATAAGAGATTTTTCCTTATCAGACAGTACTTGGACGGTTGATTTTTATATTTGGTTTAAATGGAATGGTAGTAATGTAAATCCGGGTGAGAACTTACAGATTATTGATGGAAACATTATAGATAAAAAAATAAAGGATAATTATACCCGTGGAACAGAACATTACGAGATTTACTATGTTACAGCTGAGATAAGCAAATTTTTCGATGTTTTAAGGTTTCCTGTGGATAACCACGTGCTCACTATAGGGATTGAGGATGAACAAAACGAAAGACCCAATTTAATCTATGTGCCAGAAAATGATACTTCGGAAATTAGTTCCCGAGTGCAGATCCCTGGTTATTCAATTAGTAATATAACCGTTATTGAAAAACCCCATACTTATAAGTCTAATTTTGGAGATCCTCGCCTGGAAAATGGATCAACCACTTTCTCGCAATTTAGAGCAGGTATTGATGTATCAAGACCGGATTTAGGATTTTATTTCAGAATATTCATTGCTTTGTTTGTTGCAGTTACAGCAGCTTTGTTGGCTCTACTTATAAAACCTACCGAAGTTGATCCGCGTTTTGTACTGGGATCTGGTGCTTTATTTGTGGCTGTTGCCAATAATATTATCACCTCAGAATTAATCCCCAAAACAGGGGTTCTGACACTGGCAGATATGGTGAATGATTTAGGTCTGATTTTGATTCTAATAACTCTGGTTGAATCTACGATTTCATTGTACCTTTATGATAAGAAGGGTGAGAAGAAGTTGTCAAGGGTAATGGATAAGATTTCGATTGTACTGCTTTTAGTGATCTATATTGTCATAAATATAGCTATTGTAGTTGCTGCATGGTAGGATAATAAATAAAATACCATTATTTATAATTAAGATATAAAAAAAACAAGAATATTCCAATTATTATTGATATGGCGGATATGATAATTATGTTTCGGCCATGGAATTTTGCATTAGGATTATCCCTTGTATAAAGATACCAACCAATGAATAGACCAATGAAGCCACCTGAAATGGCGAATATATAACCTATAACCAGCACTATTAGAGAGGTCTTCTTGGCAGGAATCATCCGACTCCCACATTCACATGTGAGGTCATAGTTTTCTGGGGTTTCTCCGGGGGGAAGTTCATAGTAGCTTTTACACTTTTCACAGACGAATATCCCTTTTAAAACCCCTTTATCTCTTCTTCTATTTTTAATGTATATTCCAATTATGCCTCCAATAACACATGCAATTCCATCTTGAATGAAACCATATGCATAAGCTGCCATGTTAGTCATGTTATCTATGGAATATCCAAAGTAACCTACTGAATATCCCAAATAACTACTGGAAATCAAAATTAATATTCCTCCTATTAAACTGGCGACTGCGCAATTAAAAATACCATCTTTGTATCTTCCCCCAGCTATAAAACTTGTAATAAAACCGGCTAGAATAATAGAAAAATGAACTTCACCATTAAAAAACAAACTAAATAAAAAGAGGATTATTGTGCCTGATAAAATAGCAATAATCCTTATCCTGATACTGGAATTATCCAAATCTTCAGATTTCTTATCTGATTTAACTGGTTTTTTATATTCGAATTTACCTCCACATTCACACTTTGCATATTCTTTTGGAGTCTCATCATCTTTAAGCTCATAATGCTCTCCACATTTAGTACAGAGTAAATAACCATTATCTTTCAATTTGGATTTTAATCTCCATTTTTGCATTGTAATTATCAGTTTTCGGATAGATACTCCAATAATAGCTCCTAATCCTCCTAATAATATGCATATAATCCATAACAGAGTTGTTTCAAGTGGTTGTAGATAAAACATGGAGAGATGATAGATTAAAAGTAGAACTGGAAAAAATATTATGGAAGTAATAAACGTTGATATTGTTCCATTTATTGCACCGTCAAGATAACTATCAGCAATCCAAAGACCTACCACCAATCCACCGAGGATACTGAAGATTAAAACATCTAAAAATGGTGCTAAACATAAAGCAACAATGGCCCCTACAATAACTGCCTTAAAATTTAAGTTCATCTTTAAAACATCCTTGATACATTTTAATCTTGATATAATTTAAGATTGTATTAAATATTCCTATTTTGATATAACTTAACTGAAAATATATTGAAATTTTTTGATAAATCCAAACTATTCAGGGTTATATAATCAATTGCACGCCTTAATTTATTAAATAAAGGGTAAATATCACTAAAATTATTCCAAGAACGCGTATTATCTAAATATAGATATTTATAGTTGTTAAATCTCGTTATTTGCATTTTACTTAGGCTAAAACTATTTTTGTAAATATAGGATTAATAAAATTGTGCAGAAAAACAAAACTAATATATATTAATAGGCTATACAGAAATTTGAGGAAAAACATAATTTTATTGAATTTAATACGAAATCGTGGTGAAAAAATTGAATAAATACAATTTTTGTCCAGAATGCGGTAAAAAGAATGTGGAGAATGCAAAATTTTGCATGGAATGTGGTGTGAGTTTAGAAACGTCTGGATCAATGATAAAGGGTTTAGAAAATCAAGATACAAAAGAAACGGAATCAAAAGCTGATAAATTTAAAGATAATCCTGAAAAAAGAGTTTCATTGAATTTAACTCCTGCTGAATCACTTGTGATTTTGGATCATAAACAATACCATGGTTTTGGAGTTATACCAAAAGAACTGTTTAAAGTAACATTAATAGACCTTATTTTTAAAAATGTTTTTAAATTAAATGTCCAGGAAGTTGAAAAGAAAGGCATATTTGGCAAAAAAATAGTAAAGGAGACTTATCTGGAGGAGGGGAAAAATTTCAACATGCCTCTTAAACCTCATGAAGAGGTATTTCGAAAATACTTACCACATAAGGCTGATAGTAAGAGACTTCGCAAACTTCAGCAGCGTGTTGGTAGGGCGCATAAGAACAATTATGCCAAGAAAAAACTGCTCGAACCACTGTCTTTAGAGGGTTTCTTTAATGTGGAAAAGAAGTTTTCAGGAAGAAAGTATTCATTAAGTGATAAAGGAATAGAAACACGACAAATGATCTTAGATTTAAAAGAAGAAGGAAGAGATCTGGATGATTGGATAGAAACAGATCCACAAAGAGCTAAAGCATATCTCATGATGGGAGGATCAAACGTATTCCTAACAGATGATTATTACTTCGAATGGTTTAAGAATAACTCTAAAAAAATAGCTGCATTATTTATTGGCGTAGCAGTTGTTGGTGTAGCCTACAGATTCAGTAATATTCGCTGGTACAGCGCATTTACAAGACATTCACATGACGGTATTGACTTCGACGATTTTGACGACTTCGATAGCTTTGATGACAGCTTTAATGATATATTTTCAGATTATGACGTTTTCGATACCTTTGATTCCATGGATTTCAGTGATTTTGATTCTGGATTTGACAGCGGAGATGGTGGAGGCGATTTCGGTGGAGGCGGGGAGTAGAATTTAGCCTCAACCTCAAGCACCATCCAAAATCTTTTTGCATAATAAATTGATATATGGCTGCCCATTTACTTTATTAACAAGTGCACACCTTGATTAAGGAAATAAAGCGCAAATATCAAAAGCACCACCCCAAGAGTTCGCATGGTATAAATGTAAGTTTTTCCAGTTAAAAAATCCCGTGATTTGCTTGTTGCATAGGCCAGAGCTATTTTTGAACTCACTAAAAGAGCATAAAAACCAATTATAAACAAAAATGGAGATAAAGCACTTGCACTGTAAGCATTAATTATTATGGGGCCGCCGATGGTTATCCAGAATAAATAGGGGGAAGGATTCAAGAAATTAACAGTTGCACCTTTCTGGAATGATTTTGGTTTTTCAACGTCAATATTTTCAGTTAAACCTCTTGTTTTAAAGCTCTCGTAGGCCATATATCCCAGATATACGCCACCTAAAATTGAAATAACTCCTAAAATTGAAGTGTAACTGGAGATCAATGATAGAAATAGTACAGTTACTACTATGATGGGCAAATCAGTGATTATAGGGGCGAAGGCAACTTTTACTCCTTCTTTGCAGCCGTGTTTTAGTGTTTGGGAGATTACGAGGACGAGGAGGGGGCCTGGTGAGAAGCCGGCGTATAGGCCGAGGGTAATTCCTGCGATTAGTAGTTCGATCATTTTGGTGTCTCCATGGGTTTCAACTGATTAACATGATTTTGAATTATGTTTATTTTTATTAATTTGACTTTAAACAGTATAAAAATGATTTTTACTGGTAAATAATAACTATTATGATTAAATTTTATGTTAATGAATTTAAAGAACAATTATGAAAATAACATATAGTTTTAAATAGATAGTATATTAGAAGATATTATTAAAGTCTTAATGTTAGTTAAAATGTTGGCGATGGAATGATAATCAAAGAATGGGATATTTGGAATTCGAATTTAACGTATTTTATTTATGAAATTAAAAATTTAGAAAATATTGCTGAAAGTTTAGTTGATAATGAATTATGTACTTTAGTATGCCATTCTAATGGAAATGTATGGTGGAAAGACGAAAATAGAGTTGAAAGTGGAATTATTAAGACTGAAAAGAAAGAATATAGGAAATCTGACATAAATATTCCGAAAAAACTAAAAAAATCAGAATATTTATCAAATAATGCTAATATAGCGGCTCTTATGCGCTTTGATGAATTAATCATATTTAAAAAGGAGTATTTAGACTCGTTTTCATATATTAGGGGGTATATCAATTCTTGTTATATGGAAAAAGATGGAAAAACAATTGTGTTGTATCCTCAAATAAAATTGTATAATAATGGTGTAATGGAAGTATCTTTTCGGATTGAACTGCTTAAATCAGAGAATGAACCGCCTAAATATGAAATAGATGATTTTATAGAAAAATTAGTAAATATAGTTGAACAAAAAGTAGATAGAATAGGGGTTCCGCAAAAATTAGCTATATTAGAGGCAAAATTTAGATTAGAACCTACAATTAAAGATAAGTGGAAAATATGGGACTTTAGGTTTAAAAACAGTATCGATGAAGAAAATCAGTTAATTTTCAAAAATACTGAAAAAGTTGAAGAAAGAGATTTAATTTATCCTATGACTTATTTAGATGATATTAGTAAATATGATTTCTATATTAAGAATTTGGATATTATAACGAGATTTATTATCTCATCTGTTGAATATATTATTAAAAAAACTGAAAATAAGCATAATTACACTAATTTGAAGTGGATAAACCGTCCAAGTGTTTATATTACAGATTTTGAAGATTTAACTAATAGCAGCATTGAAACAATTGAAAAATATAAAGTGGATATAGCTAAAATTTTAGCAAGAAATACTTACGGAAATTTTAAAGATTTAAATATAATTTTAGGAGATGACTTGCGTTTTTATAAGGATTATAATTTTTTTGTTAGTTATGGATTGAGTTTAGTGGTTTATAGTAAGATTAAACAAGATGAAGTGATGAAAGATAATCCAACGAACCGTTTTATATTTGAAAAGCAAGTTCAGATCGAATCAATAAATTATTTGTACATGTGTCATAAGAGAATAGCTGAAAAATCATCGTTATTATCAATTCCTTATGAACCAGTTCTTGAAGGAATGTTGAATGTGTTAAAATTAGATAGTATGACAAAGGGGGTTACTAAATTTCTTGAACTTAATAATACATATAGTTTTGTGGATAAAATCCTAAAATGGGATGAAGAACGCAAATATGCGAATGAAATGTTGGATATAAGGGCTAAAATTACTAATGAAAGAAAAAATGAGGATTTTAAAGTATTAGGGTTAATGGTTACGGTTATATTTGGATTAATTGGGGCTTCAACTTTTGTAAGTAATGTAACAATTCCAATATGGAAACATTTTAATCTTTGGCTACCTGCTACTGGTGAAATAAGTACTGGAATAAATCAAGTTTTTCTTTTTGTTATTACAGCAGTTTTAATTATAATATTAATTTTTAGTTTGTTTTTAGTTATAAAGAGATTTAGAAAAGAAATTAAAATTACCTGAATTTGAAGAAACTCATCTCCAAAATCCATTTAAAGACTAAATTTATTTTTACAGGTAACTTTAAAAATGAACCGAAATTTATATCCTTAACACAGCATTATATTAGTTTAGTTAAAGACTACTGATTTAGGATTAATTAACATGACAGAAATATCAAATGACCTTATTGAATCCCTTAAAACCATGGGACTTACGGAATACGAGGCCAAAGTGTACTCTGCACTGGTATTATTTGAACGTGCACAGGTTAAAAAGGTTTATGAATACTTAAACGTGCCTAAACCCAGTGTATACCAGAGTTTGAAGGGTTTGATGGATAAAGGCCTTGTAATGATGGTTAGTTCCAAGCCAGCTATTTATCGTGCTGTTCCTCCAAAGATTGCACTTAAACATCTTATAGAAATCCATCAAAACGCTGAAAAAAGTGCTCTCACAGAATTAAAGCAACTTGAGGCAAGTGGATTGGAGACTGAAAGTCCTGACATTATATGGACTCTTTTTGGTAAAAATAATGTGGAGCACAGTATGGAAGAGCTGATTTCCAAGGCGCATGATTCAATGAAGCTTATTTTACCTACAGAATACATGGAATATCTTTCTTTTGTTAGTAACAAGGACTTAAAAATAGAACTCTTGTTTTTTAGGGAAAGTGATTCTACTTTTAACCGTTATGGGTTGAAGAACCTGCAGGTGCATGATGGTTATAAAATGGATATTTCAGATTTTGGTAAGCTTTCTAAATATTTGGATAAACATCCTTTACCCTCAAAACAGTACTCTAAATTTATATTGGTGCTTATTGACGATGAAGAGGTTATGTATGTTCCTTCGTTTCCTGGAAAAACAAATTCAGGTATAAACTCCAAAAATCAATATTTAATTGCTATGGTGAAACTGATATTTGGCGCTGTATGGGAACATACTCCAGAATTTCAGTTAGATATAACTGAATAAAAATTTTAAATCATATTTTTTTATTTAAAACATTTATAACGCTTTTTTTTATTTTTAATTAGATTTTAAACTTATTATATAATTATTATAATTTGTTTTAGATTTTTTGTGGATTTAGCCTGTAATTTAACTCTATTTTAAATTACAATTTAGTAGTTTTTAACACAACTACTAATCGTAAACTTTATATTCTATGAAATCATATCTTTGGTAGTTATTAACAAAACTACTATATTTCATTTATTTATAAATGGAAGGAGGGATTCCCATGATAAAAAACGCTTTTGAAATCTTTAAAAATGATATTAAAGCAGTTAAAAATAATTCTGTAGTTATATTTGCTCTGTTAGTACTCATTTCTATACATGCACTTTATACATGCCTCACTATCCAGTCAACATGGGATCCCTACAGTCAAACTTCAAATATTAAAATAGCTGTGGTTAATGAGGATTCAGGCTACGATTTAAATGGAACACACTACAATGTGGGAGATTTGCTGATTGAAGAGCTTAAAAATAACACGAATTTCAACTGGCAGTTTGTAAATAAAGAAGAAGCATTAAATGGGGTTAAAAACGGAAAATATTATGCTGCATTAATAATTCCTGGCAATTTTAGCCAGGATTTACTTTCAATTAGCACTCCAAATCCTCATCAAGCACAAATAGAATACGTAACCAATGATAAATTAAGTCCAATTACGCCCAGGATGACTGAAGCTGGAGCGGATGCAATACAGGTAAAAATCAACAGTATAATAATTAAAACCATTGATGGACTTATATTCGGTAAAATTAAGGATTTAGGAACATTAGCTAAAGAAAATAAAGCCCAATTTATAAAAACAAAAGCATTTGTAAACACATTAAATGGAAAGTTAAATGATATAGACGCAAAAATAGCAGAAGCAAATTCAATGATGAGCACTGTAAACAATATTTGGCCAAAAATCAGCGCATCATTACCCCAAATACAGAGTTATTCTAATGATATCAGACAATCTTATGATTCATTATACGTTCAGATTAAAGCTGACCCAAATAATGCTTTAATTACAGTTCAAGGCATGGAATCTAAAGTTCAACAGGCAATAGTTTCCTTAGAATATCAACATGCAGTTTTAACCAGTTTATATGACTCAACAGGAGATCCGAAGTTACTTCCTATCATTAAAAAAATTGAAAATAATATTTACCAGGCGAATAAAGTCCTTACACTTCTAAAAGAAATAGAAGCAGATATAAATAACAATGAAAATCCAATGGCGAAATTAACTCAGTTAAAAACTTTAATTGATGAAATGGATAATTCTATTAATCTTTTGGCAGCTAATAAAGGAACAATAAATCAGAAAATTAGTGAAGCATCTGCAGGATTAGGTTTAGTTAATTCAAAATGGCCACTAATTAGAAAAACTATTCCAATGGCTGCAGACAAACTTAACTCAATAAATGAGGAAGATATAGATAAATTAAGTACATTTTCTAATCTGGATTTAGATGCTGTTAATAATTACTTCCAAAGCCCTGTTGAAATACAAAAAGAACACATTTATCCTATAGATAAATATGGTTCTGCTCTTGCTCCATTTTATATGGCCATATCCTTATGGATAGGTGGAATTATGGCAATAGCATTGCTTTCAATGCGTGTAAAATCGAAGAAAAACTATAAAAGCAGAACAGTTTATATGGGTAGAATGGGACTATTTTTAATAATTAGTGCGTCACAGGCATTATTGGTTGCATTAGGAGTTTTATTACTGGATATTCAGGTTTCATCTACATTATTAATTATATTAACCGCTCTATTTATTGGGCTGTGCTTTATGATAATTGTATACTCTTTAACCTCTGCCTTTGGAAATGCAGGGAAACTTCTCTCAGTTATATTGCTTGTTGTACAAATTACAGCGTCAGGAGGAACTTTCCCTGTAGAATTATTGTCTCCAGCTTTCCAGGCTATACACCCGTATTTGCCATTGACATATGCTATTGCAGCGCTTCGTGAAGTGGTTGCAGGGGTTTTATGGAGTAATTATTTGTACTGTATGGGAATCTTAGGACTATTTCCTATTTTAACCTTTATTTTAACATTATTAATTAAAGGAAAGATTGACGAACGTGCAAATTGGACAGAGGAAAAATTGAAGGAAAGCGGGTTGTTTAATTAAAAAAAGAATTAATGAACAGGTAATTTGAATTCATTTTTTAAAATTTGATAACTTCATATTTAACTCCGTCATTGGTTACAGTTACAAGGATGTAGTGGTAGAAGCTGTGATCAGGTGTGGAATTGATTAATGGAGCTCCAGCCCCTCCAGTTATTATGTAAGGTGTTTTTCCCCATGTTCCATTGTAGTATGCGTGCACATGTGATGCAAATATCATTGTCACATTATATTGATCAAATAGTTCGTTTAGCTGTTTTGATTGATTCACGTCTATTAATGCAGTTTCATCGTATTCTTTCTTATTAGTTGCATTTTGTGGGTCAAATAGGGGCACGTGCATCAAAACAAAGCGATATTTATAATTTTGACTTTTTTGAAGTTCATTTTGTAGCCATTGCATCTGTTGATTATCTATTTTTATTAGATTAGCATCATCAACCACGATGAAATAGCTATTCTGCAAAATAAAGGAATAATATGAATTTCCAAATATTGAAATATATTTAGATCCTTTAGTATCATTCATAAGTTCGTGATTACCAATAACAGTTAAAACAGGTGAATTGGATCGATTTATTTGGTTTATAAATGATCTATATTCTTCTATATTTCCAGTGTTAACTAAATCACCAAGATCTATTGAAAATAAGATATTTTCTCCATTCACTTTATTAATTAATTGATCAAATTTTCCAGATGAATTCCTGTTGTCCCCATAGACCACAAATGAATAATTGGCCTGATTTTTATCTATTTTTTGGAATTCATTGTAGTTCCAGTTATCAGATGCAGAGTTATAAGAAGAGATTGAAGAATTATTAAAAGGGTAATAAATAAATGCAAACACAGAAATTAAAGCCACTATTGCTAACACAATCAACAATTTATATAACATTTTCATCTAAAATCACGACCCGTAGATTCCTATTTTCTAAAATTGAACTTAAGTCTTGATTATGAATTTATTATTATACATTACATTATTTGTACACAAATTTAAATATTTTTTCATCATTATTTCTCATATTTTTTGAATTTAAAGCAAGATTTATAATTTTAGTTATGTAGTTTTTAACATGACTACCATTAGTAATGTTTATATACTTGATGTACAGTTATATACTATTCTCGTTGGTAGTCATGCATACGACTACTGTAATTTATTAATTTTACATCTCAAATTCAAATTTAAAATTATACGGAAGGATTAAATGATAAAAGGCGCAAGGGAAATTTTTAAAAATGATATTAAAGCTGTAATAAATAATCCTGCAGTTTTAATCGTTTTAGCAGTAATTATTTTAATACCATCACTTTATGCGTTGCTTAATATTGAGGCAACATGGGATCCCTATTCTCTAACGGACAATATTAAAGTTGCAGTGGTTAACGAAGATTTAGGCTATAATTATAATGGGACAGAATATAACATTGGAAATACGTTAGTTGATGAACTTAAGAATAACACAAATTTTAATTGGCAATTCGTTGATAAGGAAACTGCATTAAATGGAGTTAAAAATGGAGATTATTATGCTGCGTTGATAATTCCAGGTAATTTCAGCGAAGAATTACTATCAATTGAAACATCGACACCTAATCAGGCTAAAATAGATTATATAGTTAATGATAAACTGAATGCAGTCGCACCAAGGCTTACTAATGCTGGAGCAGATGCATTACAGACAAAGATTAACAATGAAGTAATCAAAACCATTGATGGGATTATATACGGAAAACTTAGTGCTGTAGGGGAATTAGCTAAAGAAAACAAAGCAGATCTTATTAAGACTAAATCATTTATAAATGAGTTAAATAACAACCTGGGAAATGTAGATGCAAGTATATCCGAAGCAAATTCAGATATGAGCACTGTAAATAGTATATGGCCGAAAATCAGTGCAGAACTTCCAGAAGCGCAAAAAGAGTCCAACCGCATTAGAACAACATATGATTCTTTATATACTCAAATTACAACTAATCCACAAGGAGCGCTAAATACAATTCAAAGTATGGAATCAACACTTAATGCTATGTTAGTATCATTAAAATCCACTGATGCTGCTTTAACTGCTTTATACAATGCAACAGGAGATCAAAACCTAAAACCAGTAATTGCTAAAGT